>NZ_JAMYSP010000016.1:0-137255 GCF_040322015.1 Mesorhizobium sp. M0208
CGGCATCAACACCTCCCGGCAAAAACCGAAAAGTGTTACCTATGTGTCCGGTACAAATCGTCACCTATGTCTCGGGCCGCTCAAAGTCGGTGCAGCACTGCCCATTAAATTCCTCAGTTCTCGAGCTTTACTTCCCATCACCCCGCCGCTCCGCCCGCTCGAAAAAACCAGCGATCCTGCCCGTAAGGATCCCGGACTCCAAGAACGGTGCATGCCCCTGGCCGTCGACCGTGATCGTTTCGATGTCGGCATGGCCCGTGCGCATCTGCTCGAGTGTTTCCGCGGACAGCAGCTTCGAGTTGGCGCCGCGTATGACGAGCATCGGAACCGCCGCCAGCGCGTCGAACTGCGGCCACAGATCAGGCAGCGGCTGAGTGAGGTCTAGGCCCGCCAGCGTGTCGACCAGTTTCGGGTCGAAGTCGGGCAGAAATCCCTCCTTGGCCTCGCGGTAGAAGGCTGACGCCATCCGCTCCCAATCCGCATCGGTCAGCGCCGGAAAATCCGGGCCATGGATGCTGCGCAGGTCGCGGACCACCTCGGCGTACGTCTTCGGCCTTGGCATGGGGTCGAGGTAGGAGCGGATATGGGCGAGACCTTGCGACTCGATCACCGGGCCGATGTCGTTGAGGACGATGGCCTTCAGCACGGCCGGCCGCATCGCCCCGAGCACATGGATGATCAATCCACCGCGCGACGTGCCGATGAAGGCAGCCTCCTCGATGCTCAGCGCCGCCAGCCCGGCGAGAATATCGCCGGCTTCGATGCCGATATTGTAATGGCCGATATCGGCATCGTAGGCGGACTGCCCGCGCCCGCGATAGTCGAAAGCGACGACCTTGCGCTTCCCCTGCACTGATAGATAAAGCGCCAGCTCGTGAAAATCACGGCAATTGCGGGTCAGGCCGGGCAGGCAAACGACTGGCCAATGGCCGGAATTCGCTTCGTCGTAGATGCGGGCGTGCAGGGACAGCCCGTCCGGCGCGGCGTAGAAGAAGTCGGAGAAGCCTTGGCTTGCCATGGTATTCCCTTGCCTCGTCCGGGTCGTTTCCGACAGCTACAGGCGAGGGCAGAGGCGGTCAAATCGAAGCGTCGGCGCTGAGAATCTTCGAGATGTCGGCGGACAGCGCCCCTCTGGCCTGCCGGCCATCTCCCCCACAAGGGTACCCTCAAAGGGGGGAGATCGGCCATCATCTCCGTTTTCGATAACATCCCAAGTTGCAGAAAAGTACCCCTCAGCGAAGCTGCCAATCTCCCACTAGAGGGGGAGATGTCCGGCAGGACAGAGGGGGGCGCGAAGGATCGCAGCCTGACTTGGCTTGAAGCCCGGTCGTCACCCTCGGCCGTTCACCAGATCCCCGACAATGTCGTATTTGCCGGAAATGCGCATCTTGTAGACCTCGTAATTCTCCATCACGCGCTGGACGTAACTTCTTGTTTCCGTATAGGGAATTCGCTCGATCCAGTCGACGATGGCGTCGACGTCCTTGCCGCGCGGGTCGCCGTATTTCGCCACCCACTGGGCGGCGCGGGTGGGGCCGGCATTGTAGCCTGCGAAGGTCAGCACGTAGGAGCCATCGAAACGGCCGAGCTGCTCGCCGAGAAAGGCAGCGCCCAGCGTTGCATTGTAGCCGGCATCGGTGGTCAGCCGGGCCTGAGAAAATGTGATGCCGGCCTTCTTCGCCAATTGCTTGGCCGTGCCCGGCATCAGCTGCAGCAGTCCGCGCGCGCCGGCGCTGGAGACAGCGCCGATGTTGAACTCGCTTTCCTGCCGGGCAATCGCATAGGCCAGCGCCTTGCCCGAGCCGGTGATGTTGGCGGTGTCGGGAATGACGCCGAGCGGATGCGACAGCGCGCCGACGTCGATGCCGCGGGCGCCGGCGATCTTGCCGACCTTCAGCGCCATGAAATGGTTGCCTTGTCTTTCCGCCAGCGCCGCCAGCAGCGCAAGTTCGCCGGGGCTGTTCAGCTGCCCGGCAAGATCGCGGTATAGCGTTTCGGCGTAGTGGTCATAGCCGGCCTCCTGCAGCCGCTTGATGGCGCTGACCGCCTCGCGGGTGGCAAAATTCCGGCGGTCGGCGGCACTTGGCTGGGGGTAGACGATGTTGAGGGTCTGCCGGCCGACGCGCTCGCCGGCGAGCTGGCCGTAAAAGGTCGTGCCGTAGCTGGCGGCGCGGCTGAAATAATCCTTGTCATTGCCGGGCCCGCCGACTTCGGCGGCGCGGCCGAGCCAGTAATAGGCGCGCGACAGCGACATCGGCCCCTGGGCGAGCTCGGCGATTCGCGCAAAATGCTTGGCGGCGGTGGCGGGATCGTTGAGGCCACGCAGTGCGTACCAGCCGGCGTGGAATTCCGCCTCGGCGGCCTTGGCGGCACTTTCGAAGGCGTGCGCGGCGACTATTCTGTAGGCGGTCTTCATGTCGCCCTGGTCGACCAGCTCGCGCGACAGCACCCGGCGCTCGACCCACCAGGCGTCCGGATCGACCAGCGCGTCACGGTCGCCCGGCGCTTTCATCACCAGCGCGGCGGCGTCGGAAAATTTCTGCTGCTTGCGCAGATATTCGGCTTCAGCAAAGAGATAGCCAGCCGCCCGCTGCGCCGTCGGCACCGCCTTCAGCAGCTTGGCCGCGTTCTTGTCGCCTTTGGTGACTGCCGCCCAGGCGTCGGCCAATTGCTGGGCGCCGGCGAGACCGGCGACGCGCAGCGCCGAAGCGACCCGGTCGGCATAGAACATGCGCTCCATGCGGAAGCGATGGTCGGCGGCCGGGATCAGCGCGCCGAACTCGCGGATGACCGCCGCCTCGTCCCTGGCTTCGAGCTTTTCGGTGCGCCAGAATGGCGACAGCACCGAGCGCGCCGCCTTCGTATCGCCCAGCGCTACATAGGAGCGGGCCAGGATCACCACGCCCTCGAAGGTCAGCGGCTGGCTGCCGTCGAACGCCCGCACCACGACATGTGGCAAGGGGTTCTCGCGATAGAGCGCGCGCTCGCTGTTCTTGCGCAAGGCGATCGTGCCCGGCCAGTTCGGCAGCATCTTCGCGGCATCGGCGATGTCGCCGCTCGGCACCTGGTCGCCGCCATAAAGCGCTATCGCCCAGGCAAGGATGTGCCGGTCTAGCGATTTGGTCGGCAGCGCCTCGCGCACCTGGCGCGCGCGCTGAATGTCGTTTGCCGCCAGCGCGTCGAGACCGCTCTTCAGCACCGCAACGCTGGCGGACGGCGACGGGGACTGCGGCAGCGCATCGTTGTCCGGCGCCGTCATCGGGATCGCCGACGTGACCCGCATATCGACGCTGCCGCCGATCGCCGCGCCGGGTATCAGCGCGACGATCGCGCCGAAAAGCGCGAAAAGATGAGGCCGCCTGGCCGGCATGGATCTGGTCATTTCCTGTTCTTCGACATTACAGCAGGCACAGTTGAACCGAAGCCTATTCGTCGGTGGTGAAGGGCCCGTAAAGAAAATCTTATTGAGGTCGTTCGAATTGCGATTGCCGGCGCAATGCTTGCCGCGCAACAATGTCGAGACTATGGTGCGCGGCTTCGCTTTCGGCTAGAAGGCAGCGCACGACAAAACCCGAAAGGCCCCAAGGAGTTGGACGACATGCTGAGAGGCTCGCTGACCGCGCTCGTCACACCGTTCGAAAAGAGCGGCCGTTTCGACGAGAAAGCCTTTCGCGCGTTCATAGCCTGGCAGATCGCCGAAGGCACGACGGGCGTGGTCCCGGTCGGCACCACCGGCGAGTCGCCGACGCTGTCGCATGACGAGCACCGCCAAGTCGTCAAGGTTTGCATCGAGGTCGCCAAGGGCCGGGTTCCGGTCGTCGCCGGCGCCGGCTCCAACAACACCGAAGAGGCGGTCGGCCTGGTCCAGTTTGCCGAGAAGGCGGGCGCCGACGCGGCCCTTGTCGTCACGCCCTATTACAACAGGCCGACGCAGCGCGGCCTCTATGCGCATTTCGCCGCCGTCGCCAAGGCGACCAGCCTGCCGATCATCATCTACAACATTCCACCGCGCTCGGTGGTCGACATGAGCCCGGAGACGATGGGGCAATTGGTGCACGACTTCAAGAACATCGTCGGCGTCAAGGATGCCACCGGCAAGGTCGAGCGGGTTTCAGAGCAGCGCGCCACCTGCGGCAAGGATTTCATCCAGCTCTCCGGCGAAGACGCCTCGGCACTCGGCTTCAACGCGCATGGCGGTGTCGGTTGCATCTCGGTGACCGCAAATGTCGCGCCCAGGCTCTGCGCCGAATTCCAGGAGGCAACGCTTTCCGGCGACAGCGCCAAGGCGCTCGACCTGCAGGACCGTCTGTTGCCGCTGCACAAGGCGATTTTCATGGAGCCCGGCGTTTCCGGCGCGAAATATGCGCTGTCGAAGCTGGGCAAGGTCGAAAACGTGCTGCGCTCGCCGCTAATGACGGTCGAGCCGTCGACCGCCGAGAAGATCGACGCGGCGATGAAGCACGCCGGCTTGATAAACTAGGGATGAGGCGCCACCTCTCCGCATCATGAATCAAGTCAGAAAAGCCGATCCCAACAACAAGACCGTTGCGGAAAACCGCAAGGCGCGGTTTTCCTATGAGGTGCTCGACACGATCGAGGCCGGTCTTGTGCTGACCGGCACCGAGGTGAAGTCGCTGCGCCAGGGCCAGGCCAACATCCAGGACAGCTACGCCTCGGTCGAGGGCGGCGAGATCTGGCTGATCAATTCCTATTTGCCGGAATACCTGCAGGCCAACCGCTTTAACCACGAGCCACGCCGTCGCCGCAAACTCCTGCTCAACAAGCGCGAGATGGCCAAGCTGGCGCAAAGCGTCGACCGCGAAGGCATGACGCTGGTGCCGCTGAAGATCTACTTCAACGACCAGGGCCGTGCCAAGCTGCTGCTCGCCGTTGGCCGCGGCAAGAAGCTGCACGACAAGCGCGAGACCGAAAAGCAGCGCGACTGGTCGCGCGAGAAGGGCCGGCTGCTGAAAGAGCGAGGGTGAGGGCGGTCCGAAGCGGACGAAAAGCCAATGATTTGGCTTTTCGAGCGACGAACGCCCGGAGCATGGCGGCGGGCAGGGCGGGCCAATGGGGGTAGGTCTCTGTTGAAAAACCGGATCGTCTTGTGGGGTGCTGCCGGTCTGCTCATGGCAGGCCTCATCCTGGCCGGCGGCTATACTTACTTTCAGACGTTTTCTCCGGATCGCGGCAAATATCCGGTCAGGGGCATCGACGTTTCCCACCATCAGCGGCAGATCGACTGGCGGCGTGTTGCCGCCGACGATGTCGCCTTCGCTGTTATCAAGGCAACTGAAGGCGGCGACCATGTCGATGATGCCTTCGCGGGCAATTTGCGTGCGGCCCGCGCCGCCGGCCTTGCCGTCGGCGCCTATCACTTTTTCACCTTCTGCAGGCCCGGTGCCGATCAGGCACGCAACTTCATCTCGGTGGTGCCGCGCGATCAGCCTTTGCTGCCGCCGGTGGTAGACATCGAGTTCGGCGGCAATTGCCCGCAGCGCCCAACTCCCGAACAACTGAGGGCCGAACTCTCAGCCTTCCTCGGCCCGGTCGAAGCAGCGTTCGGCAAGACGGCCATCCTCTATGTGACCGACGAGGCCGCGCAAGCCTATGCCGGGCAGGTAGCCGGCCGCCCGCGCTGGCTGCGTTCGCTGGCGCTGCGGCCAGGCCATGACGACTGGATTTACTGGCAGTACCACAACCGGGGCCGCGTCGACGGCATCAGCGGCGACGTCGACCTGAATGTTCTCCAAGGCGGGCCGGCGACGCTGGCAGCGATGTTTGCCGCAGCGCCTGAAGCGACGGCGTCGGATTGACACTATTCCTGTCCGCCCGAAAGCACCCTCAGTGGCGCGATGACAGAACGACGAAGCCTTGACAAATACGGCTATTCGATAGCGTCTCAGTTTCGAGTTCAGCTTACGACCGTTTTGCAGACTTTATCGGCAGAGATACGCTAGCTTGGCCGCATACTCTGGATTAGCCAATGACCGCAGGACCAAAAAAATCTTGGATAGTCGCAAGCGACGTAGCCGACCGGGACGGAATCGGCGTCGAGCTTTGGATTGAAGGCGACCAAGTGTTGGAGATTTTCCGTGACGACACAAGGCGAACCCGAGAGGTAACTCTGTATCGGAAGGATATTCCTTTGGGGTTAGTCGAGGAGGCGATTGCGAGGTTCAAAGCTGAGATTTCATGGGATTTTGTAGATTGATCAATCGCCGCCCGATTCATTGTTTCCCTAAAAGTTGAACGTCACCGTCCCGCCTTTATGCTTCCACCAACTATTCGTATCGGGGCGGCGCTGTGCTAACTGCATTTGATGCCGGAGCGCCCTTCATCGACCAATGACAGCAACGCCCCGCCTGCAGCGGCGGACGGCGGCGACCCCCGCCTGGCATTTGTCTACGCGGAGGCGGTGCGTGGCCTCCAACACCAGCAGGGCGTGGTTGAAAGTCTCAATACGCGCGCCGGCAATCTGATTTTCGCAACTGCGTTCGCGAGTTCTCTCCTTAGAGGCAGGGCGCTCCTGGATGGCGTAGGGCCTTGGGACTGGCTGGCACTGACGTTGCTTTTTCTGATCGGACTGCTGGTCGCGATTATGTTGTGGCCGTTATAACTATACGTTCCGTTTCGATCCCAAGAAGCTGCCCCAGGACTTCGTCGACCAGCACCCTCCCGCAACCGTGGACGGGATGCAATGAGCGCTTGCTGCGCATCAAATCCGACATGGCCAGCAATTGGCGGATCATCCAACGCCTGCGCGTCGCGCTGCAGCTTGCACTGTTTCTGTGGTTGCTGGATCTCCTGGCCTGGTTGTTTGCGATCGCCCGAATCTAAGGCTCGTGCCCTGGCGGGCCTCGTCCGACTCTATGTCTTCAGAAAAGCTTCTATCTGACTGAAGACGTCGACGAACATCGCTTCCGTCAACACGCCGGTATTGGTGTTGTAGCGCGAGCAATGATAGCTGGAAAACAGAGTGATGCAATTGGCCTGCTGCTGCCCACCATGCCGGAACGGATAGGCGGCAACGCGTTGGCCGAGCGCCCGCACGGTCGACTGGTGCGCGATCGAGCCCAGCGCCAGCACAGCGCGCAGATTTGGAAACCGCGCAATCGTCGGTACCAGGAACGTCCGGCAGGTCGCTATCTCGGCGCCAACCGGCTTGTTATCCGGCGGCACGCAGCGCACCGCATTGGTAATCGCCGAACCGACAAGCTCCAGCCCGTCATCTGGTCGCGCTTTGAATTCGCCGCGCGCAAAGCCGTGCGCGATCAGCGTGTTGTAGAGCAGGTCGCCGGCAAAATCGCCGGTGAAGGGGCGCCCCGTCCGGTTCGCCCCGCGCAGGCCAGGCGCCAGGCCGACGATCAGCAAGCGCACCGCATCCTCGCCTTCCGGCGGCAAAAAGGTCGGCACTGGCGCGTTGAACCAGGACGGCTCGCGCCGCCGCCACTCGGCGATGAAGTCGTGCAGCCGCGGGCAGAGCGGGCAATCGCGATCGGGTTCGGGCGAGACGACCAGGGGCGCGGTCAAGGCAACGACCGTCAATAGTCTTCCTCGTCGACTTCGGCCGGTTCGGGCCGACGCACCGGCCGCTCCGACGGATCGCGGCCGACTTCGTTCTTGAGTGTCATCAGGTCAATGAAATGGTCGGCCTGGCGGCGCAGATCGTCGGAGATCATCGGCGGCTGCGACGCCATCGTCGAGACGATCGACACCTTGCGCCCGCGCCGCTGCAGCGCCTCGACCAGCGTACGGAAATCGCCGTCGCCTGAGAAGATGACATAATGGTCGACGACGTCGGCAAGCTCCAGCGCATCGACGGTCAGCTCGATATCCATATTGCCCTTGATCTTGCGCCGGCCGGTCGAGTCGGTGAATTCCTTGGCCGGCTTGGTCACCACCTTGAAGCCGTTATAATCGAGCCAGTCGATCAGCGGACGTATCGAGGAGTATTCCTGATCCTCGACCAGCGCGGTGTAGTAATAGGCGCGCAGCAGATAGCCGCGTTTCTGGAAGCTCGACAAAAGTTTGCGGTAGTCGATGTCAAAACCCAGCGCGCGCGAGGTGGCGTAGAGATTTGCACCGTCGATAAAGAGAGCGATTTTTTCACGAGGATCGAACATGGAAAAATGTCCTTTTTCGAAATAAGCGGTCGTCTAAATGCGTCGCGACTACCGGCCAGTCTGATACCGGTCTGATAATAGACCTGTTGGCCTTCATTGTTCGAGATAACGCCAGTTTTACGGCAATCCAAGGCGCCATGCCGCACTGCAAGCAATTGTGATCGGCGCTGTGTCGTCGCAGGCGGCCCGCGTCGGAGCTGCGCACCGCCATAAAAGCTTGTATTTTGGCGGCGTTCGGGTTATGGACCGCGCCTGTTTTCCGTTAAATCCAGGCATGAAAGGGGCAACTCATGGCCCGCGTAACCGTTGAAGATTGCATCGACAAGGTCGACAACCGCTTCGAGCTGGTGCTCCTGGCCGGCCACCGCGCCCGTCAGATCAGCCAGGGCGCGCAGATCACCGTACCGCGCGACAACGACAAGAACCCGGTCGTTGCGCTCCGCGAAATCGCCGAAGAGACGCTGTCGCCGGACGACCTCAAGGAAGATCTCATCCATTCGCTGCAGAAGCATGTCGAGGTCGATGAGCCGGAAGCCGATGGCGAGGCGATTGCCGACCAGACCGGCAGCGCCGTTGCGGCCACCGATGCCGACGACGCCGAGGACAACGTCACCTTCGATCGCATGACCGAAGAAGACCTGTTGGCCGGCATCGAAGGTTTGGTGCCGCCGGAAAAAAGCGACGATTATTGATCTTAGCGACAACTGCCGACACTTTCGCGTCGGCAGTTTCGTGGCTATCTATGACATGCGCCGTACGCCAGTGCGGCGCATGATTCATTTCAGCATTGCGAGATCCCGCCCATGATGCGTCAGTATGAGCTTGTCGAGCGCGTCCAGCGCTACAAGCCTGACGTCAACGAGGCGCTGCTCAACAAGGCCTATGTCTACGCCATGCAGAAGCATGGCCACCAGAAGCGCGCTTCCGGCGATCCCTATTTCTCGCATCCGCTCGAAGTCGCCGCCATCCTCACCGAAATGCATATGGACGAGGCGACGATCGCCGTTGCCTTGCTGCATGACACGATCGAGGACACCACGGCGACCAGGGCCGAGATCGACGAATTGTTCGGCCCGGAAATGGGCAAGCTGGTCGAAGGCTTGACCAAGCTGAAGAAGCTCGACCTCGTCTCCAAAAAGGCCGAGCAGGCGGAGAACCTACGCAAGCTGTTGCTGGCGATCTCGGAAGACGTTCGCGTGCTGCTGGTCAAGCTCGCCGACCGCCTGCACAACATGCGCACGCTCGACCATGTGCCGGAAGCCAAGCGCCTGCGCATCGCCGAGGAAACGATGGATATCTATGCGCCGCTGGCCGGGCGCATGGGCATGCAAGGCATGCGCGAGGAGCTCGAGGAGATCGCCTTCCGCTTCATCAATCCGGAAGCCTACCGCGCCGTCACCGCACGGCTGGCCGAAATTTTCGAGCGCAACAAGGGCGTGCTGTCCGAAATCGAGAAGGCGCTCTCCACGCTGTTCGACAAATATTCGATCAAGGCCGAGGTCAAGAGCCGGCAGAAGAAGCCGTGGTCGGTGTTCCGCAAGATGGAAGCCAAGGCGTTGTCGTTCGAGCAGCTGTCCGACATCTTCGGCTTTCGCGTCGTCGTCGATACCGTCGAGGACTGCTACCGGGCGCTCGGCGCCATCCACACCACCTGGTCGATGGTGCCCGGCCGCTTCAAGGACTACATCTCCACGCCGAAGCAGAACGACTACCGCTCGATCCACACCACCATCGTCGGCCCGTCGCGCCAGCGCGTCGAATTGCAGATCCGCACCTACCAGATGAACAAGATCGCCGAATACGGCGTCGCCGCTCATTCGATCTATAAGGATACCGGCGGCAAGATGAATGGTGCCGCCCATGCGATCTCGAAGGAAACCAATGCCTATGCCTGGCTGCGGCGCACCATCGAGCAGCTTGCCGAAGGCGACAACCCCGAGGACTTCCTCGAAAACACCAAGCTGGAACTGTTCCAGGACCAGGTGTTCTGCTTTACGCCGAAGGGCATGCTGATCGCGCTGCCGCGCGGCGCCACGCCGATCGACTTTGCCTATGCCGTCCACACCGATGTCGGCGACACTTGCGTCGGCGCCAAGGTCAATGGCCGCATCATGCCGCTGATGACGGAGCTGAAGAACGGCGACGAGGTTGAGATCATCCGCTCGAAGGCGCAGGTGCCGCCTGCGGCATGGGAATCGGTGGTGGTTACCGGCAAGGCGCGGTCGGCCATCCGCCGCGCCACCAAGAACGCTATTCGGAAGCAATATTCAGGTCTCGGTATCCGCATTCTGGAGCGCGCCTTCGAACGGTCCGGCAAGACCTTCACCAAGGAAAGCCTGAAGCCGGTGCTGCACCGCCTCGCGCGCAAGGACATCGAGGATGTGCTGGCCGCGGTCGGCCGAGGCGAAGTTGCCTCCACCGATGTCATGAAGGCGGTGTTTCCCGACTACAAGGACGAGCGCGTCACGCTGGTCGCGCCCAAGCAGCGCGAGGAGGGCTGGTCGAAGATCCGCAATGCCGCCGGCATGCTGTTCCAGATTCCGGGCCGCGCCGCGCGCAAGGATAAAAACCAGCCGCGCGACGATGCGGTGCCGATCCGCGGTGTGCGCGGCGATTTGCCGGTGCGCTTCGCGCCGGAAGGGGCAGTGCCAGGCGATCGCATCGTCGGCATCGTGCAGCCGGGAACCGGTATCACCATCTATCCGATCCAGTCGCCGGCGTTGCAGGCCTTTGACGACCAGCCCGAGCGCTGGATCGACGTGCGCTGGGATATTGACGAGCGCACCAAGGAGCGGTTCCCGGCGCGCGTCTCGGTCACCGCCATCAACGCGCCGGGTTCGCTAGCCGACATTGCGCAAGTCGTCGCATCCAACGATGCCAACATCCACACTTTGTCGATGGTGCGCACCGCGCCCGATTTCACCGAAATGCTGATCGATCTCGAAGTGTGGGACCTCAAGCACTTGAACAGGCTGCTGTCGCAGCTAAAGGACAATTCGAGCGTCAGCGACGCGCGACGCGTGAATGGGTGAATAGTGAATAGTGAATAGTGAATAGTGAATAGTGAATAGTGAAAGAGAGTGCACTCACTACTCACTACAATTCACCATTCACATTCACCATGGGCATGGAGTGAAAGATGAACACCGACGAAGTGCTGGGCATTTTCCGCGAGGCCGGCGCCGTTCTTGAAGGGCATTTCATCCTGACGTCCGGCCTGCGCAGCCCGGTCTTCCTGCAGAAGGCGCGCGTTTTCATGCATGCCGACAAGACCGAGCGCTTGTGCAAGGCGCTCGCCGAAAAGATCCGCACTGGCGTGCCCGGCAGGATCGACTACGTCGTCGGCCCGGCGATCGGCGGGCTGATCCCGGCCTATGAGACCTCGCGCCATCTTGGTGTGCCGGCGATCTGGGTCGAGCGGGAAGGGGGCGAATTCAGGCTGCGCCGCTTCGAGATCGCCAAGGGATCGCGCGTCGTCATTGTCGAGGACATCGTCACCACCGGCCTGTCGATCCGCGAGACCATCGACTGTCTGCGCGCACTTGGCGCCGATGTCGTTGCCGCTGCGTGCATCATTGACCGCTCGGCCGGCAAGACCGATGTCGGCGTGCCGCTGATCGCGCTCGCCGAATACGAGGTTCCGGCCTATCCGGCCGACAGGCTGCCGCCCGAGCTTGCCGCCCTACCGGCGATCAAGCCGGGCAGCCGCAATATCTAATGCATGTCGCCCAAAGCTTATCCTCGGGCTTGAACCGAGCATGTGCAGCGGTTTTGGGACAAAGAAATGCATAAAACAAGTCAAGAGGCGCTGCCGTGATTGCTGGTATCGACCATTTCGTGCTGACGGTTCGCTCCGTTGAAGACACCTGCGCCTTCTATCAGCGCGTGCTTGGCTTCAAGCGCCTCGACGAGCCGGACCGGCCGACGGCGCTGCTGTTTGGAACGCAAAAGATCAATGTGCATGAGGTCGGGCACACCTTCGAGCCGAAGGCCAAGGCGCCGACCCCGGGCTCCGGAGATTTCTGCTTGATTGCCGCCCGTCCGCTCGCCGAGATATGTGCCAACCTCGCCGCCAATGGCGTGGTGATAGAGGTCGGCCCGGTCGAGCGTGCCGGCGCTCGTGGCGCGATGATGTCCGTCTATTTTCGTGACCCGGACGGCAACCTCGTCGAGGTCAGCGAATATCGACCCTAAGTGGCCCTCCTTAAATTCGCCGCGATCATGCCCTGTTCAGAACGGCGATACCCAAGGCTGGCGCGACCGGCCACCGAGCGGATGCCCTCGGCCTCGTTGTTCTTCGGCCAGCGCATCGCTATATCAAAGTCGTAGTTGCTTTTCGGCGACCGCAGAGCGCAGCATGGGGCTGTCGCGCCCGGCTGGAGAAGCCGGCGTGAAGCTATTGACGGAACTAGGAACAGGAACAGAGTGCTTTTTCGACGGCGCAAGCCTGATGGTTTCTTAGAGCGGGTGCGTACTTATTTGTGGCCGCGCCGCTCGTTCTCGCGCTCGCTGCGGTATTTTTCCAAGCGCATCCTGCGGCTTAGAGCCACGCCGCATGCCGTGGCCGCCGGTGTTGCGGCGGGCGTATTCGCGTCGTTTTTCCCGCTTGGCTTCCACTTCATCATTGCCGCCATCCTGTGCTGGCTGATCGCCGGCAATCTGGTTGCCGCAGCACTCGGCACGGTCTTCGGCAACCCCCTTACCTTTCCGCTGCTATGGGCCGCCTCCTGGGAGGTCGGCAAGCTGATCCTGCATGAACACCTGCCGGCACACGGACCGCCTGCCCATCTCGGCGACATGCTGCACAATCTTTCCTTTGCGCAATTGTGGGGACCGGTGCTGAAGCCGATGACGGTTGGCGCAATACCGCTCGGCCTGGTTTTCGGGCTGCTGTTTTACGGCATCACCCGCTGGGGCATGGTCACTTTCCAGGAGCAGCGCCGCAAGCGTCTGGCCGAAAGAGCGGCAAAGGCTGGAAAAACCGGGCCGGAAGTTCCCGCCGAATGATTATCGGTATCGGCAGCGATCTCATCGACATCAGACGCATCGAGAAGTCGTTGGAACGTCACGGTCAGCGCTTCATCCAACGCATCTACACCGAGATCGAACAGGCGCGCTCTGAAAACCGCGCGGCGCGTGCGGCCTCCTACGCCAAGCGTTTCGCCGCCAAGGAGGCCTGCGCCAAGGCGTTGGGCACCGGTCTTGCACAGGGTGTGTTCTGGCGTGACATGGGGGTCGTCAACCTGGCCAGCGGCAAGCCGACCATGGCGCTCACCAACGGGGCGGCAGCGCGGCTGGACGAAATCCTGCCTGAAAGGCACCGAGCCGTGATCCACCTCACCATAACCGATGATTTTCCGCTCGCTCAAGCCTTTGTGATCATTGAAGCGTTGCCGGTCGAAGAAGCGCCACATTGATTGCATCTGACCACCGGCATGACGTTGCCCAGCGCGCGCCGAGACTCTATACCATCCAACGCACAATCGAGGACGACATGAGCGTGGCTGAAAAAACCCAGAAGAAATCCGGTGGACTTGGCGAAACCGTCAGCGTCATCGTCCAGGCCCTGCTGCTTGCGTTGGTCATCCGCACGCTCCTGTTCCAGCCGTTCTCGATCCCGTCCGGGTCGATGCGGCCGACTTTGCTCGAAGGCGACTATCTCTTCGTCACCAAGTGGTCCTACGGCTTCTCCCGCTATTCGCTGCCGTTCGGGCCGAACATCTTTTCGGGCCGCATCTGGGGCTCCGAGCCGAAGCGCGGCGACGTGGTGGTGTTCAAGTTTCCGCCGGATCCTTCTGTCGATTATATCAAGCGCGTCGTCGGCCTGCCGGGCGACAAGATCCAGGTCAAGGATGGCCAGCTCTTCATCAACGACGTGGGCGTGCCGCGCGTCAAAGTCGGGCAGATCGACAACCGCGACATCACCGAGGAGAACGGGCCGGTCGATGTCTATCGCGAGACGCTGCCGAACGGCGTCAGCTACGACACGCTCGACCTGACGCAGGCTTCGATCGGCGACAATACCAAAGAGTTCAAGGTGCCGCCCGGTCACTATTTCATGATGGGCGACAATCGCGACAACTCGTCGGACAGCCGCTTCACCGTCGGCTTCGTGCCGGACGAGAATTTGGTCGGCCGCGCCAACCTCATTTTCTTCTCGATCGGCGGCAGCGCCAGCCCGCTCGAAATCTGGAAATGGCCGTCGCAGATGCGCGCCTCGCGCCTGTTCCATTTCGTCAATTAGGACCATGGCGGCGACGAAACGGCTGACCGCCGATGCGCTCGCCGAGGCGCTCAAGGAGCGCACCGGCCACAGTTTTGGCGACCACCAGCGCCTGCAGCGGGCGCTGACCCATGCCAGCGCTCGCGGCAGTCATGCCGGCGTCGACTACGAACGTTTCGAATTCCTGGGCGACCGCGTTCTCGGCCTTGTCGTTGCCGATATGCTGCTGGCGGCATTTCCCGACGCTGCCGAGGGTGAGCTGTCGCTCAGACTGAACGCCCTGGTCAACGCCGAGGCCCTGGCGGAAATCGCCGATGAGATCGGCCTGCCGGAACTCATTCGCGCCGGTTCGGACGTACGCGGCCTCGATGGGCGCAAGCGCGTCAATCTGCGCGCCGATGCACTGGAATCGCTGATCGCCGTGCTCTATCTCGACGGCGGGTTGGAAGCGGCCCGTGCCTTTATCCACAGATACTGGCAGCCGCGCTCGCAAGCCATTGACGCCGCCCGTCGCGATGCGAAAACCGAACTCCAGGAATGGGCGCATCAGGCGGCAAGCGCAGTGCCGGTTTACATAATCGACAGCCGCGAGGGACCGGACCACGATCCGCTGTTCACCGTCAGTGTGAAGGTCGGCGCCTATCCGCCGGCGACCGGTAGCGGGCGCTCCAAGCGCGAAGCGGAGCAGGCTGCAGCCGCGGCACTTCTGCAGCGGGAAGGCGTCTGGCTCGATCAAGGGAGTGCCGCATGACCGCCACCGAAGCTCCCGCAACAGAAGCGCCCGCTACCCGCTCCGGCTTCGTCGCGCTGATTGGCGCGCCCAATGCGGGGAAATCGACGCTGGTCAACCAATTGGTCGGCGCCAAGGTGTCGATCGTGACACACAAGGTGCAGACCACGCGCGCCATCGTGCGCGGCATTGCCACCCACAACAACGCGCAAATCGTTTTCGTCGACACGCCGGGCATATTCAAGCCGAAGCGCCGGCTGGACACCGCGATGGTGACCACAGCCTGGGGCGGTGCCAAGGACGCCGATATCGTGCTGCTCTTGATCGATGCCGAGCGCGGCATCCGGGGCGATGCAGATGCCATCCTCGAGCGGCTGAAGGATGTCCGGCAGCCGATGGTGTTGATCCTCAACAAGGTCGATCGGGTCAAGCACGAGACGTTGCTTGCATTGTCGGCGGCAGCCAACGAAAGGGTGCCGTTCAAGCGCACCTTCATGGTTTCGGCGCTGACGGGGTCCGGCTGCAAGGACCTGCTCGACTATCTCGCCGAGACCCTGCCGGCCGGACCCTGGTACTACCCTGAAGACCAGATCTCCGACCTTCCGATGCGCCAGCTCGCAGCCGAGATCACCCGCGAAAAGCTCTATCTCAGGCTGCATCAGGAACTGCCTTATTCCTCCCACATCGAGACAGAGAAATGGGAAGAGAAGAAGGACGGGTCGGTGCGCATCGACCAGACAATCTATGTCGAGCGCGACAGCCAGAAGAAGATCGTGCTCGGCCATAAGGGCGAGACGATCCGCGCCATCGGCCAGGCCGCGCGCATGGAAATCGCAGGCATCCTCGAGCAGAAGGTGCATCTCTTCCTGTTCGTCAAGGTGCGCGAGAACTGGGGCGACGATCCCGAGCGCTACCGCGAGATGGGGCTGGAGTTTCCGCATTAGAGATCGGCTAAGGTCAAGACGCGCGGCTCTGATACAAGCGGCGGTCAGACCGGTCCTTACGTCGCCGCTTGGACGGTTCTCGTTCGTCGTCCCTCCGTCATACATGCTCCGTATAGGCTGTGCGAAAGACCCGCTTCCGAGCAACACGGAAGTGACGGGCAAGCAGCCAGATCTAGGACATGATGAGGACTTGGAATCGCATCGACCCCATCCGTCAGACCGAGTTGCAAATGCCGTCGCTGTTGAGATCGAGCGGGTGCTGGCGCGGCGAGATCAAATCATCGATGACGATGCGATTGGTTCGGCGGGCAGGATCGCCGGAGCCATCGCCGCTGCAATCGCCCTACTTCAACCGAGCGAACTTCGGGCCATCGACACCATGCAGGAAAGGCTGCCTGACAGGGTATTGCAGTTCGTGAGGATACTGGCAGCGGAAGCCGGCGGCCAAGCCACCGAGGCGTCTGCCTCATCGGGGTTTGAAGGCCGGAGCATACACGTCTCAAGCCGGCCTGCCGGACGAGACGACGTCGATTCGATGCGGGTCGAAGACTGGGCAGGTCGCGTCGCCGGACCGACATTCCTGGAAGACAATTTCGGTATATCCCGGTCGACCCTGCATCGTTGGCAGCGGAGCAGTAGGGTCGTCGCCTTGCGCACCGGCGGCCGCAAACATGTGTTTCCGCTGGCGCAGTTCGTCGACGGCAGGCCGGCATCCGGCATCCGGGAAGTGTTGTCTGCAATGCCGAATCCGCGGCGCGCATGGCACTGGCTGATCCGCCCCGCTGCCGTGCTCGGCGGCCGTATTCCAATTGAGTTGCTTAAACAGGATTTGGTGGCGGATGTTGCCGTTGCTGCTCAGCACGAAGCACGTATGAAGCTGGCTTAATTTCCTTCTACCCTTCGAATTTTCTAGATGGGTAGATAAACGTTGGGCTGCAATTGGACGGCTAACGTACAAGTACTCTTCTAACTTACGTGACAATGTGCCATTTGTGTCATTTCAGCTTGGTGGATTAAACGAACGTGATATTTGCGCAACACGAATTTATTCTGTTGCAAAAACCATAATTATTTTCGGAATAGTCATTGAGGATCAAGCGCGGTTGGGTATGTTCGCCGCCGAAAAGGGGGAGCGGTGCGAGCCTTTTTCGATGTGGGGTGAGGCGGGGAATGCTGCTGTTCAGCCACAAAATTCGAAACCATTTTTAACTTTGACTGGAGAGGTCAGAAAATGAACATCAAGAGCCTGCTTCTCGGCTCCGCTGCGGCGCTGATCGCAGTATCCGGCGCGCGCGCCGCTGACGCCGTCGTCGTTGCCGAGCCGGAACCCGCCGAATACGTCAAGATCTGCGACGTTTACGGCGCTGGCTACTTCTACATCCCCGGCACCGAAACCTGCCTGCGCATCGGCGGCTATGTCCGTTACGATATCGGCGTGGGTGATGTCGGCTCGTTCGACGGTGCGGTCACCGGCGACCATGATGATGGCAGCGCGAATGACACCTACCGCAAGAACGCCCGCTTCACGCTTAAGACCTGGACCGGCCAGGAAACCGAGCTCGGCACCTTGAAGACCTACACCGAGACCCGCTTCAACTTCGGTAATGAAAACGACTACATCTTCGCCAACGAAGCCCATAACAGGAGCCTGTCGCTAAAATTCGCCTGGATCCAACTCGGTGGTCTGCGCGTCGGTAAGGACGAATCGGCCTTCGACACGTTCATCGGCTATGCCGGTAGCGTCATCCAGGATACGCTGGTTCCGTATGGTGCCTTCGACACGAATGTCGTCCAGTACTATTTCGACGCCGGCACTGGCTTCTCGGCCGTGGTCTCGCTCGAAGAAGGCTCTGGCGTCGTTGGTACGATCGACAGCTACGTTCCGCATGTCGTCGGGGGCGTGAAATACACGCAGGGTTGGGGCGCCATCACCGGCGTCGTCGCTTATGACAGCAACTATGAAGAAGTGGCCGGCAAGGTTCGCCTGGACGTCAAGCCCATGGACAACCTGTCTCTGTTCATCATGGGCGGCTACGGCACCGACGACAACCTCACGGATGACGCAGGCAACGCGATCGACGCCCACGGTCGTGGCTTCTACAAGCAGTGGAGCGGCAACTGGGCGGTCTGGGGGGGTGGCACCTACACTATCAACGAGAAGATCTCGTTCAACACCCAGCTCTCCTATGACGAAGGCAAGAACTTCGGCCTTGCAGCGAACATCGCCTATGAAATCGTCAAGGGTCTCAAGATCACAGCCGAAGTCGACTACTTGCATCTTGGTGAAGATTCCGTCACGAATTTCACCAAAGCCGACAAGGAAAACAGCGTCGGCGGCATTCTCCGCTTCCAGCGCTCGTTCTAATCGAAGCCAGTATCTCCGAACGGCCCGTAGCGATACGCTACGGGCCGTTTTGGTTTGCGGCGGATAGTCGCTCATCTTGATTTCGCCATCCAACCGGTGACAAGCTCTCGTCATGGAATGGCGCGACGAGGGAATCATTCTGGGCACCCGCAAGCATGGCGAAACCAGCGCCATCCTCGAGGTGATGACGCGCGTGCATGGCCGCCATCTCGGCCTCGTGCGCGGCGGCCGTTCGCGCAAACAGCAGCCGGTCTTGCAGCCCGGCAATCGCGTCGACCTGCTGTGGCGGGCGCGGCTCGACGAGCATCTCGGCACCTTCCAGGTCGAGGCGATCGAGATGAACGCCGCCCGGCTGATGGACAGCGCCGTTGCCGTCTACGGCCTGCAGACGATGGCCGCACATTTGCGTCTTCTGCCCGAGCGTGACGCCCATGGCGGCCTTTTCGAGACGCTTGCGGTGATGATCGCTCATCTCGACGATGCCGATGCCGCAGGCGAGCTGGTGGCCCGCTTCGAGCTGCTGGTCCTCGACGAACTCGGTTTCGGCCTCGATCTCAGCCAGTGTGCGGCGACCGGCACCAGGCAGGATCTTGCCTATGTCTCGCCGAAATCCGGCCGCGCCGTGTCGCGCGCGGCGGGCGCGCCGTGGCGCGACAAGATGCTGGCGCTGCCGGCCTTCCTGCAGCGCGGCTCCGGGCTGCGCGCCGATCCGGCGGCGATCGAGGACGCCTTCCGGCTGACCGGCTTCTTTTTGACCCGCCATGTCTACGAACCGCGCGGCATCGAGCCTCCCGGCGCCCGCGCCGGGTTTCTCGCCGCCTTGCGCAGGCATCACTCACCCGGCCATGAATCCGGCAAGGCGAGCGCCGCAGAAACCGCCGGGGAGACCACCAGATGAGCGACGTTGAACCTTATCCCGGCAACGTTTCGCCGCTCGGCCTTGGCACAAAGGGCGGCACGCTGGCGGTTTCGGAAGCGGCGCTGAAGGATGTCAACGGCAAGCTGCTGGCTTTCGGCACTGAAACATGCTCGATCTGTCCGGCGGCCAATCTGGTGGCACGTTGAATGGACCGGCCGTTTGGCCGCCGCATTTGAATGTCACTGAACATTGAATGTCAGTGACAACTGGCCTGGTTTGGGGGAACCGCCATGTTTGAAAGCCTGATTGGCCTCGTCGCCATCATCGCGCTGTTCGTCATCATTTCACGCCAGCAGGGCCGTATCGGCCTGATCGAGCGCGAGCTTGGCGCCTTGCGCAGCCTTGTGCTTTCGGGCATGCCTGCGCTGCCGCTGCAAGCCAAAGAACCGGCAGCAAACGACAGCAAACCGGCGGATGCCGCAATACCGCTTGCGGCCGCAGCCGACCTGGCATCGCCAGGGACCGCAGCGGTCGCATCAGCCACAGAGGCCGAGGCCGATACCGCGGCGCCATCCGCGCCGGAGTCGGCGCTACCGGCGGCCGCGGCGAAGCCAGCTCGCCAGTCCGACGTCGAAACGGCTCTCGGTACTCGCTGGGCGGTCTGGGTCGGCGGCATCGCGCTGGCGCTGGGCGGCCTGTTCCTGATCCGCTACACCATCGAGGCCGGCATTTTCGGGCCGCGCGTGCGGCTCGCCATGACGGCGGCACTCGGGCTGGTGCTGGTCGCCGGCGGCGAGTTCATCCGGCGCACCGGCTTCAGGGTGCCGGTGCAAGGTGCCGCCGGTGCCTATATCCCGGCAATCCTGACGGCCGCCGGCGCTTTCATCCTGTTCGGTACCGTCTACGCCGCGTACAGCATTTACGGCTTCATCGGCCCGACGCTCGCTTTCACGCTGCTCGGCGCCATCGGGGTGGCGACGATCGCGGCAAGCCTGGTCCACGGTCAGGCGCTGGCCGGCGTCGGCCTGCTCGGTGCCATGGTGACGCCGCTGCTGGTCGCCTCGCAGGCGCCCAATCCGTGGGCGCTGTTCGGCTATCTGGCGATCGTGCTCGTCGCCACCGGCGTCATCGCCCGTATCCGCGACTGGAGCCTTTTGATGGCCGCTGCCTTCGTCGCCACCGGCATCTGGACCGTCTTCTACATGACCGAAGCGCCGGGGACGAACCTTTCCGTCATCCTTTTTATCGACGGGGTGACACTGGCCGTGCTCGCCTTCGTCTGGCTTGGCCGCCGCGACGAAACGGTCGCCGGCAGCGGCTTCGATTGGCCGTCGATCGCGCCGGGCTTCTTCGTCGGGCTTTCGGCGCTGGCCCTGTTTGTCGATCCGGCCTTCGCCGCCATCCGCGGTGCATTGCCGGGTGCCGCCCTTGTCGCAGCCCTGGTGGGGGTGGCGCTCTATCGGCCGCGGGCGCTGGCACTGCTGCACGCCGCCGGGCTGGCGACGGTACTGGTCTATCTCGGCATCATTCCGCCGACCACGATCGCTTCCGATTTTTCGGGCGGCGCTCTTGGCGTCGACGGCATGCCGGTTGTGGCGTCCGATGCCTTGATGCTCAGGGTCGGCATCGTTCTCGGCCTGGTCTTCATCGGCCTCGGCTTTTGGGCAGCGCGCCGTTTTGCGGCCCATGGCTGGCTGCGCGCCGCCACATGGGCGGCCTGGAGCGCTGTCGCGCCACTGGTCATCCTGCTGGCGCTCTGGTCTACCTTCGGCAATCTCGACCGTGACCTTGCTTATGCGGCGGTCGCAGCCGTTTTGGTCGGCGTCTTCGTCGCCGGCGGCGAATGGATAGCACGCGGCGAAGCGCCGCCGCTGACCGGCGGCGCTGCCGTCTCCTTCGCGCTCGGCGGCGCGGCGATTGCCGGCCTGCTGATGCTGCACATGGCCTTTGGTTCCGGCTGGACAACCATCCTGCTCGGAGCAGCCGCCGCCGTGCCGGCGCTGGCGACGCGCTGGCGTAGCTATCCGGTGCTTGGCTGGATTTCCGTTGGTGCGGTGATTGCAGTGCTTGGCCGCGCTGCCTTCGACCCGACCATCGTCGGTGCCGAGTTCCTGTCGAAGACGCCGGTGTTCAACTGGCTGCTGCTTGGATATGGCGTGCCGGCGCTCGCTTTCGGTTTTGCCGCCTGGCAGCTTGCCCGAACTACCAATGGCCGACCGCGCCTTGCCATGGAGGCCGGCGCCGCGCTGTTTTGCCTGCTCACCGTCGCCATGCTGGTGCGCCATGCCATGCATGGCGGCGTCATCGATACGGCTGCTGCAACGCTTGCCGAACAGGCGATCTACACGCTGATCGCCATCGGTGCCGGTGCCATCCTGGTCGCTATCGACATGCGCTCGCCAAGTCAGGTGCTGCGTTACGGCTCGATTGCAGCGGGCGTGGTCTCGGTCGCCTTCATCGTCCTCCAGCATTTTCTGGCGTTGAACCCGTTGCTGACCGATGAATCGACCGGCAGCATTCCGGTGTTCAACCTTCTGTTCCTCGCCTACCTCTTGCCGGCGGTCGCGGCAGGCGCACTGGCACTCTATTCCCGTGACAAGCGGCCGCAATGGTATGCGGCGATGCTGGCGGTGGTGGCGGCGGTGCTCGCTTTTGCCTATGCCACGCTGTCGGTCAGGCGCCTGTTCAAGGGTGAGTTCATCGGACTGTGGAGCGGTCTCGGCCAGCTTGAGACCTATACTTATTCGGCTCTGTGGCTGGTCATCGGCGTGGTGCTGCTCACCGCCGGTGTCTGGCTGAAGTCCCAGGTGCTGCGCATAGCGTCGGCGGCGCTGATCTCGATCGCCGTGCTCAAAGTCTTCGTCTTCGACATGTCGGAACTGGAAGGGGTGTTACGGGCGCTGTCCTTCATCGGCCTCGGCGCGGTGCTCATCGGCATCGGCCTGTTTTATCAGCGGCTGCTGACAAGGGCGGCGAGAGAGGTAAATTAGGTCGTCCACTGCAAGAAGCTCCAGCCTGGAGGACAGCGCGTTGCTCATAAACGACATAGCTACGATCGGCATCATCACGGCAGGCCCTGGGGGACCAATCGAAGGCTTCAAGGAGGGGCTGAGAGAATTGGGATTTGCCGAAGGCCGGAGCATTCGGTTTGAGCAGCGATCGGCCAATGGTGATTTGGGCAGGCTTCCCACCCTGGCGACGGAACTGGTTAGGCTGAACGTCGACCTTATCGCCGTGATCGGGGCGGTAACCGCGCGTGCGGTCCAAAAGGCGACAACGGAGCTCCCCGTCGTTTATTCTGTCGTCGTCGATCCGGTCAGTGATGGCCTCGCCGCAAGCCTGGAGAAGCCCGGCGGCAACATGACAGGAGTAACCAGCTTCGATCCAAACCAGGCGCGGACGCATGTCGAGTTGTTGCGAGCCGTCTTACCAGCGCTCTCCCGCATCGCGATCTTGAGCGATCAGGGGGTGTCCGATTGCCTGTCAGCCTCCAATGCTGGGGCAATACAAGAATTTGGGCTGAACCCGCAGGTTCTCCGCATTATAGGGCCTCAGCCCGATCTTGACGGCGCTTTTGCAGCGATGGATCGCGAACTGGTCGAAGCGCTCATCGTCCTCGAGGAGCCGAACATTGCAGCACTCCGCGCAAGAATCGCGGAGCTTGCCCTTGCGCGTCGCTTGCCAACCATCTTCGCGCGGGAGCAGATCGATGCGGGAGGTCTGTTCTGCTACGGCACCAGCTTGCGAAGCGCAACATATCACATGGCGCTGTGCGCGAAGAAGATTCTTGATGGCAAGAGCCCCCGCGACATACCAATTCAGACTTTGTCCCAGCACGAATTGGTGGTGAACTTGCAGACCGCGAGAAAGCTCGGTCTAACGGTGCCTTCAAATATAGTAAATAGAGCGGTGCGTGTGATTGAATAGTACTGCGGCCGCTGACCCGCAGCAAGGGAGACATAGGATCAAATGGCACTCTATATACGAGGCCCCGAAGTGGATGCTTCAGCGACTATGTTGCAGCGCCAGACGGACGCTCCAAGCAAAACGGAGGCGGTGCGGACCGCGCTTTGCACGAACTCGAACGCAGTCGCACCAATGTGTCGCTTCGCGACCGGATTGCCAGGCTGCAAGCCGAGGCGGTGAGGATGGGCCTGCCCAATCCTGACTTCGATATGAAGAAATTCACAGACGAGACGCGGGAAGACTGACGTTTGTCGACGCGCCGCTATTCGTCACCACGCATTTCTTTCAACTTTCGGATGCAACCCGGGAATAAACCTGCCACCGGCAGCGTTATTCAGTTGCTTGGGTGACCGGGGCGGCGGACCGCTTCGCGCTGGCCGCTTGCGCCGCGCTGCAAAGGCGCGTTCAATCACCACGGACAGGGGCTCCAGAACCAGCGGTCATGGACGAAAAGAAGGCAGCAATCCTGGGTGAAATACCGCGTCTGCGCCGCTATGCACGCTCGCTGTTGCGCGACCGCGATTCCGCCGACGATCTCGTCCAGGATTGTCTCGAGCGGGCGCTTGTGCGGCTCGACAATTGGCAGACAGGAGAAAGCCCCAGGAGGTGGCTGTTTACGATCATGCACCATTTGTTCATCGACCAGATGCGCAAGGTGAACCGGCGCGGCGAGGCGGCGATGCTGCCGCTCGAGACAAGCGAGGCGCAGGCAGCACCCGCCGAGCAGGTCGAGAGCATCGCCTCGCGCGAGATCGTCGACGCGCTGCAGGCGATCAGCCCTGACCGGCGCGCGGCACTTGTGATGGTCGCCATCGAAGGGTTTTCCTATGCCGAAGCCGCCAACATCCTTGGAGTGCCCGCCGGCACTTTGATGTCGCGCATCGCGCGCGGGCGTGACGAACTGCGAGCGCTGCTGGATGATACCGCGCGCCGCCGCTCGATAAGGATCGTTGAGAAATGAGCCGGCGCGATTTCTCCGAACGCGACATCCACATGGCTCTCGATGGCGAGTTGCCGGGCGACGAGCGGACGGCCTATGAGGCATGGCTCGAGGCCAATGCCGAGATGAAGGCCAAGAGCGCACGCTACGCCGCCGACCGGGAAGCGTTGCGCGCAGCCTTTAATGGCGTGCTGGACGAACCCGTGCCGGTGCGGTTGAGCAAGGTGGTGCTTGGCGAGGCGCCGGTGGTCAGAGTATCGCCGTCGCGCTCGCGTTGGTGGCTTGCGGCCGCCGCTGCCGCCATCCTGGCGATTGGCGGTGCTGGCGGCTACCTTGCCGGCATCGGCCGCCTCGGACTGGAAAATACCGCCGAGGACCAGCTTGCCGAAGAGGCGATCGCCGCCCACGTCATCTATGCCGCCGAAACGCGGCATGCGGTGGAAGTGCCGGCAAGCGACAAGGATCATTTGCAGAGCTGGTTGTCGAACCAGGTGGGTCTGAAGCTCGTCGCGCCGGATCTGGCGGCGCAAGGATTCCAACTGGTCGGTGGCCGGCTGCTGCCCGCCGGCCAGGGCAAGGCCGCGATGCTGCTTTACGAGGACGTCAAGGGCGAGCGCATATCGCTCTTCGTCACCGCCGAATCGGCAGCCAAGGCCAAGGGCACCTATGGGGAGGACGATGGTCCTGAGGCCGTCTATTGGCTGGACAAGGGTTATGGCTGCGCCGTCGTCGGCTCGCTGCCGCGCGAGCAACTGGCCGCAGTGGCCAAGAGCGCCTATGGCCAGCTTTTGGCGGGCTTGCAAAGCTGAGCAGGCTCTCGCTCTTCCGAAGCCGCGCCGATGCCTAAACACGGAGGTCGTTCAAAGCCTTTGCGCGACCTGCCTGCAGTCAAAACTGTCACAATTCGGCCCTAATCGAGGTGCGATAGCGCTTGCTTAATGCTGGCACTTCGGCTGGTGTGACCGATGTTTAGACTAGGGCCGTTTCCACAACCCAATCGAGGTTTTCTGAGCCCGCATGCCTGCCGAGATTCGCAAGGCCCGCGCGTCCGACGTCGATGACCTCGCCGCCATCGAAAAAGCCGTTTTCTCGAGCGATCGCATTTCTCGCCGCTCCTTTCGCCAACTGATCGAACGCGACACCGCCGAGCTGCTGGTTGGCGAAAGCGATGGCCGCGTCGCCGGCTATGCAGTCGTGCTGTTTCGCAAGGGCAGCGGCGTCGCGAGGCTTTATTCGATCGCCGTTGGTCCATTTTTCGGCGGCCGTGGCGTTGGCCGGCTGCTGCTGGAAGAGGCCGAGGCCGCCGCTTTCGAGCACGGCCGCATGATGCTTCGTTTGGAAGTCCGCGAGGACAACCCGCGCGCGATCCAGATCTACGAGCAGAGCGGCTACCGCAAGATCGGCCGCGAGCCGGACTATTACGAGGATGGCGCCACGGCGCTGCGCTATGAAAAGACCTTGCGCGGCGACATTCCGGTGGCCACCGAAGTGCCGTTTTATCAGCAAACTTGCGAATTCACTTGCGGACCATGCTGCCTGATGATGGCGATGGCTTACTTCGGCCCCGGATTCGTGCCGGATCCGGTGATGGAAATCAGGCTGTGGCGTGAGGCGACGACCGTTTTCATGATGTCGGGGCCGGGCGGCTGCGAACCGTTCGGGCTTGCCGTCGCCGGCTATGAGAGCGGGCTTGCTGCTGAGATCTATGTCTCCTTCTACGGCGCGCTGTTCCTGCAGTCGGTGCGCAGCGAGGACAAGCGCCGCGTCATGGAGCTGGCGCAGGTCGACTTTCGCCGCCGCGCGGAACTTTACAGCATCCCGGTGAATTACCGTTCATTCGGGCTTGACGACATTCGCACCGCGATCGCAGAGGGAAAACTGGTGCTGGTCCTGATCAGCGGCTTCCTGATGTTCGGCAAGAAGGTTCCGCACTGGGTATTGGCCATCGGTGACGACGGCGATCATATCCTGATCCACGACCCCTGGGTCGAGGACGAGCGGCAGGAGACGATCCTCGATGCTGCCAACATTCCCGTGCCTTACGGCATCTTCATGAACATGGCGCAATTCGGCCGCGACGGATTGCGCGCCGCTATCACTCTCGGAAAGCGCGATAGCCAATGACCTGGGTCATCCTTACCGGCCGGCAGAACGATCTCGACCAAGTGGCGACGCCGCACAAGATCATCACCAATCGCGACTACCTTGCCCATCCGGCACTGTTTCGCGGTCAGCGGCCGAAGGTCATCAACCTGTCGAACAATTACGGCTACCAGAGCCGCGGCTATTACGCGTCGCTGCTTGCTGGTTCGCGCGGCCATAAGGTCATCCCGACGGTCGAAACGATGATCGACCTGTCGGAGCGCAAGCTCTATGAGCACGCGTTGCCGGAACTCGAACTCGCACTCAACAAGTGCCGCAAGGATCTGGGTGGCGCTTTTCCCCAGAAGGTCTGCATCTTCTTCGGCATCGGACCATCCAGGATCTGGGACCGCTTCGCAAAACTTCTGTTCGACTGGTTCCGTGCCCCGGCGCTCGAGGTCCACATCAGGGACAGCGCCGAATGGGCCTCGATCCGCAAGATCGGGTTCCATCCCCTGGCCAGGATGACCGAGGACGAGGAAACGCACTTTCTCCAGTGCCTGGAGACCTACACCAACCGCGAGTGGCGCGACACCAAGGGCCGCACGCCGGCGCGCTACACTTTCGCCACTCTGGTCGATCCGCATGAGGAACTGCCACCGTCGGAGATTTCGTCGCTGCGCCACTGGGCCAAGATCGCTGAAAAGATGGGCGTCGAAATCGAGCCGATCACCAAGCGGGATCTGGCCAAGCTCGCCAACTACGACGCGCTGTTCATCCGCGAGACCACCTCGATCTCCAACCACACCTACCGCTTTGCCCGCCGCGCCCAGCAGGAAGGCATGCCGGTCATCGACGATCCGCTGTCGATGATCCGCTGCACCAACAAGGTCTATCTCAACGAGCTGATGACCTACAACAAGGTACCGGTGCCGCCAACGGTGATGATAGCCGGCACCTCGGACCTGGAACTTGCGGCGCAGACGCTGGGCTTCCCGCTGGTGCTGAAGATCCCGGACTCCTCGTTTTCGCGCGGCGTCAAGAAATGCGGCACCTTCGACGAGCTGAAGACGCTCGCAACCGAATGGCTGGAGGATTCCGACCTCCTGATCGCGCAAAAATTCATTCCGACGGAATATGACTGGCGCGTCGGCGTCCTCGGCGGCCAGCCCTTGTTTGCTGTCCATTATCTGATGGCCAAGAAACATTGGCAGATCGTCAATCACAAGGCCAACGGCAAGCCCGACCAGGGCGGCATCAAGACCTTCACCCTGAAGGAAGCGCCGGCCCATGTCGTCGAGACGGCGGTGAGTGCGGCGCGTTGCATCGGCGACGGCCTCTACGGCGTCGACCTCAAGGAAACTAGGGACGGCGTCTTCGTCATCGAGGTCAACGACAACCCCAACCTCGACCACGGCTGGGAAGACTCTGGCGAAAAGGACGAGGTCTGGGTGCGGCTGACGCAGTGGTTCCTGGAGCGGCTGGACAGGCCGGGGCGATGATATACGATTGTGGGGGAAAAGATGCTGTTCTTCGTGATCGAGGATTTTCGCGGCTGCGACCGCAAGGAGATCTACCGCCGTTTCCGCGACCAGGGCCGCCTGAAGCCGGACGCGCTTCTCGTGCACCACAGCTGGATCGCAGCGGATATGAGCCGCTGCTTCCTGCTGGTGGAGGCCGATGACATCACGCTCCTGCAGCGGTGGGTCATCGAATGGGCGGATCTGGTCGAATTCGAGATTGTTCCTGTGGCGACGAACAAGGATATGGTTGAGGCATTGAACGGGCACCTCTGACCCGGCAAGGAACCTCCTGGTTCGCCACACCTGAATTCCGCCTTCTCTATCAAGGAATTAACACGCGAATCGAGCGTCATCTCAAGCAGATCTAAGCCGGTTGCCCGCGCTTCCGCGAGACTGTCGCACTTAGCCGGACTGCCGGATCGTCGCGCTCGACTTCAGCAGCCGATTGATGTCCGACGCCTTTGACGGCACGCCGATCAAATAGCCTTGGGCCTCGACACAACCCTCTTTTTGCAGGAATTCAAGCTGCGCTTCGGTCTCGACACCTTCGGCGGTGACGGTGATGCCCAGCTGTGCGCCAAGCCCGATGATGGTGCGCACGATCGCCGCGGTATCGCGACTGTCGATGTCACGGGTGAACGAGCGATCGATCTTGATCTTGTCGACGGGAAAGCGCCTGAGGTAGCCCAGCGAGGAATAGCCGGTGCCGAAATCGTCCAGCGCGATGCGGACGCCCAGATCGCGTAGCTGCCTGAGTGTCTTGAGCACCAGATCGCTCTCGTCCATCAGCACCGTTTCGGTGATTTCCAGTTCAAGTCGGTTGGCCGGCACGCCCGAGAACGCCAGTGCCGAAATGACGCTGCGGGCAAAGGTACCGCTTTTGATCTGCACGGCGGAGACATTGACTGCGATGCGCCAAGCCGCCCAGCCGGCCGCGGTCGTGCAGGCTTTTCGCAGCGCCCATTCTCCGAGCGGCACGATCAGCCCGGTCTCCTCGGCGGCCGGAATGAAGTCGTCCGGCCGCACCAGGCCGCGCACCGGCGATCGCCAGCGCATCAAGGCTTCGGCACCGACGATTTCGCCGGAGGCGATGTTCATGATCGGCTGGAAATCCAGCTCGAATTCGCGGCGCGACAGCGCTGCCCTGAGATCGATTTCGAGCGCCCGGCGGGCCCGCACCCTCGCGTCCATGGCCGGTTCGAAGAAGCGGTAGAGGTTGCGCCCTTCGCTCTTTGCCCGATAGAGCGCCATATCGGCATTTTTCAGCAAAGTCTCGGCGTCCTTGCCGTCATTCGGAAACAGCGCGATGCCGAGACTGATGCCGACACGCATGTCGTGTCTCTTGTCGCGAAACGGCTTTCCGATGATCTCGACTATGCGTTTGGCCAGCTTTTCCGCGTCGCCCGGGCTTTTGAGATTGAACAGGATGATGACGAATTCGTCGCCGCCGAAGCGGGAGACAACGTCCGTTTCATTGCGCAGGCACCGTTGCAGCCGTTCGGCCACGCATTTCAGCAGCCAGTCGCCGGCGGGGTGACCCCAAGTATCATTGACTGCCTTGAAGTGATCGAGGTCGAGCGAGAATATCGCCAGCGATCCGTCTCTCGTCTCGCTCAGGGCTTGGTCGAGCCGTTCGCGAAGCATCGAGCGATTGGGCAGGTTGGTCAGTGTGTCGTGGTGCGCAAGATGGGTCATGCGCTCTTCCACACGCCTGCGCTCGGTGACATCGTCGAACGTCGCGACCCAGCCGCCGCCGCTCATCGGCCGGCGCGCAACCAGCAGCGTCCTGCCGTCGGCGAGATGACGATGCGTTACGTGTGTTTTCCCCGCCCGCAGGCAGGCTTCGATTTGCGAGATTTCGCTGTCGGGGTCGAGCTTTGTATAAATGCCCAGTTCCAGCAGCCGCTTGAACGCATCACGGTGGCTCATGCCAAGCGGGAAGTCGGCGGGCCTGACATGATAAAGTTCCAGGAAACGTTCGTTGCGCACGATCAGCTTGCCGTCCGCATCGTACATCAAAAGGCCTTGCGACATGTTGGCAAGTGCTGCGTCGAAACGGCGGTGCTGCTCTTTCAACTCCTGCTCGGCGCGCCGTTGCTCGGTGATGTCCTCGTAGATCGAGACCCAGCCACCTGACGCCAGCGGCCGGTGCGAAATGTTGACGATGCGCCCGTCTGCAAGCGTTTCCTCATAGGTGGAAGGTTTTGCCTGGTCGATATAGGGCTTGCGGATGGCATAGAGTTGCTCGGCGCTTTGCGAGGCGATGCCGATATCCACGCTGTGCTGGAGGATGTCGAAAAACCGGATGCCGGGCCGCACCACTTCGGCGTCGAGGCGAAAGATGCTGATGTAGTTCCTGTTGCAGATGATCATCCGCTCATCGGCATCGAACATGCACAGGCCATGCGACATGTTCTCGATCGCTGCCGAAAAACGCTCGTTCTGTTCGCGTAGCTCGTCTTCGATCCGTCGCGGCAGACCAACGCCTTTGGCCCTCCGTCGGCGGACGGATGAACCAGCCTTGATACCGGCAACGGGCATGAGGCAAGCCTATGGACCATGGTTAACCACGGCACTGTTGTCCCTGCCGGTTAATTTACCGTTTTCAGCCGGCTGGAACGGCAGTCTGGCGTCGCGACTTTTCGATCGCCGCAAACCGTTTGAGAAAGGCATTCTGCGCCCAGGTCACCGAGCGCGGCGTGACATCGAAGTGCTCGGCGTTGAAACCGCGCGGCCTGCCGAAGAACTCGGTCGCCTCTGCCGTCGAAAAACCCGCAAGCAGCGTTGCTTCGAAATAAGCGGCGATCTGATCCGCTCGCTTAATTTCCTTGCGCAGCCCCGCGTCGAGTTCGGCCGGCAGTGAAAAGCGCAGATGGATGGCGCGCTGCAGCCTGGTCTCGCAATCCCTGTAGCTGCCGCCCATCACGGATTTGAACGGCGAGATCATATCGCCAATGACGTATTCCGGCGCGTCATGCAGCAGCGCCGCCAACCGCGCGTCAGCGTCGGCATCCGGCATCAGTTCGCCGACAAGCGTTTCGACCAGCAGCGAATGCTGGGCGACCGAAAAGGCGTGATCGCCTCTGGTCTGGCCATTCCAGCGTGCGACGCGGGCAAGGCCATGGGCAATATCGGAGATCTCGATGTCGAGCGGCGAGGGATCGAGCAGGTCGAGCCGGCGGCCGGACAGCATACGTTGCCAGGCACGCGGCGGCGCCCCGGCGCGGTCGGCCGCCATCAGGCGTCCTCCGCGCCGACGGCTTCCTGCGGAAAGCTGAATTTCGCCCAGGACGGGATGGCGAGCGACACAGCGACGTCGTCAGCCAGGATCGGCAGGCCGGCGTCGAGCGCTGCCTTGACCCGGTCGATGCGGGCAATGGCAAGGCCTGTCGTGCCGGCGGTAGAGCCAAGCGTGCCGACTGGTCGCCCCGCCACGGCCAACTCTGCGCGCGAAGTGGGCAGGGGGCGTTCGGCCGAGACGATCAACACTCGGCGCCTGGCAGTGCCGCGATGCTGCATGCGCGAGACGACCTCCTGGCCGACGTAGCAGCCTTTCTTGAAGCCGACGCCACCGATCTCGTCGAGCAGCACATCATGCGGAAACGCGTCGCCGAGCTGATAGTCGCTGCCGCTTTCGGCAATGCCATTGGCGATGCGAAAGGCTTGCCATGCGGCAAGGTCGCCGCTGTCTGCGGCGCCACCATAGAAGCGCGTGACGATAGCATCGACAAACCGCGCATCGGCAACCGGTGCGGATTCAAATTGCGAGGCAGTTGAATCGCTTTCCCATACGACGGTCACAACCGACTGATCTGCCTTGGCAATTTCGACTTTGGCGCGCAACTTGTAGAGCGTCAGCCGTCGCATGAAGTCATCGGTGGTCTCAGCACGGCATTCGAGCAGGAAAATATTTTCGCCAGCGCGCGAGATCAGGAAGTCGAAAAGGATCTTGCCTTGCGGCGTCAGTAAGGCGCCGGGCTTTGCTTCGCCGCGGCCTAGCGCGTCTAGGTCGGTGGTCAGGATGTTCTGCAAAAAGTGTTCGGCATCCGGTCCGGACACGGAAACGAGTGCGCGATCTCTGAGCGAGGCAAAGGGCATGGTGGGAAAACGAGCCTGATCTTGCAAAACTATCGGTCATTACGTAAGCCGCTGGCACTTCCCCCGCAAGAGACCGGATCCGCATGGCCCCCCTCTACGATCTCATCCTGACAGGCGGCACCGTGGTCAATCACGACGGCGAGGGTTTTCGCGACGTCGGTATCAATGGTGGGCGCATCGCTGCCATCGGCGACCTCGGCCAGGCATCGGCGGGCGAGACGATCGACTGCCACGGGCTGCATATCCTGCCGGGCGTCGTCGACAGTCAGGTGCATTTCCGCGAGCCGGGACTGGAGCACAAGGAAGATTTGGAGACGGGCTCCCGCGCAGCGGTGCTTGGCGGCGTCACCACCGTCTTCGAGATGCCGAACACCAATCCGCTGACCACCAGCGAGGCAACCCTTGTCGACAAGGTGCGGCGTGCCACCGGCCGCATGCATTGCGACTTTGCCTTCTGGGTCGGCGGGACCCGCGACAATGCAAAAGACGTTGGCAATCTCGAGCGGCTGCCGGGTGCGGCCGGCATAAAAGTGTTCATGGGCTCGTCCACCGGCGACCTGCTGGTCGAGGATGACGAAGGCGTTGCCTCGATCCTGAGGAACACACGCCGCCGCGCCGCCTTTCATTCCGAGGACGAGTTCCGGCTGCGCGAGCGGCTTGGCGAGCGCATCGGGGGCGATCCGTCCTCACATCCGGTGTGGCGCGACGAGATCGCTGCATTGCGCTGCACAGAGCGCCTTGTGCGCATCGCGCGCCAGGTTCGCGCCCGGATCCATGTGCTGCACATCTCGACCGCCGAGGAGATAGGCTTCCTCGAACAGCATAAGGATGTCGCGACCTGCGAGGCGACGCCGCATCATTTGACGCTGAGCGCCGATGACTATGCGCAGCTCGGTACGTTAATCCAGATGAACCCGCCGGTGCGCGCCACGCGCCATCGCGAGGGGATCTGGCAGGGCATTGCGCAAGGGGTTGTCGATGTCCTCGGCTCCGACCATGCGCCGCACACGCTGGCCGAGAAGGCAAAACCTTATCCGGCGTCGCCGTCCGGCATGACCGGGGTGCAGACTTTGGTGCCGATCATGCTGGACCATGTCAACGCCGGCCGGCTGACGCTGCAGCGCTTTGTCGACCTGACCAGCCACGGCCCGCAGCGTATTTTCGGCATCGCCAGGAAAGGCCGTATTGCCGCCGGCTACGATGCCGATCTGACCATCGTCGATCTGAAGCGCCGCGAGACCATCGCCAACGCCCAGCAAGGCTCCAAGGCCGGCTGGACGCCTTATGACGGCAGGCAGGTGACCGGCTGGCCGGTCGGCACCATCGTTCGCGGCCGGCGCGTGATGTGGGAAGGCGAGATCGTCGCGCCGAGCCAGGGCAGGGCGGTGGAGTTTTGCGAGGCGTTGGCGGGCTAAGCTCCCTGCCTCATAAGGGCCAGGCTAAACCACTCAATCCCCAGCAACGAAGAACGTCCATTGTCCGGTCGGCGTGATGCCGACTCGGTAGAAGATGTACGCACCGAACTGCTTCATATCGTCATAGTCGCTGGCGGTGACGATCTTGAACAGCTCGACCCGCTGCCTGGCATCGAGTTTGTCCAGCGGCAGGGCGAAGAAATAGGGCCAGACATAGAGATCCTGCGGCGTGCCGGCATCGACATGGACATAACCGGCACTGAGCACCTCTTCCAGGATGGCGAGGATCTCCTGGCCTTCCGTATCGCCCGAAAGGCCCTTCAGGAAGGCGATCGGGTCGCCCTCGATGTCACCCAGCGACAATTGGGTCATCATGTCTCCCGTGCCGATCAGCGGCCGAAGCTTTTCGATGTCGCCGCTTTTGCACGCCTCGACGATCAGATCGTGCATGCGCCTGACCGGTTCCGGCAACTTGGCCAGGTCGTAGACGACTTCGGGCACAGGCGCGTCCGGCTCGACATGCGGATTGGCCATCCCGCCATCGTCCGTTGGCCCTTTCGGTTCGGTTTGCTCTGGCTCCTCGGACGGAGTCGGCTGGCGGGCTGGAGGTGGTACCGTGCCGAGTGGGCCGGGCATCGGGACGGTACTTCCAGACGGCGACATGTCGCCGTCCGGCGGCGGCGTGACCGGCGAGGGCAGGTCCTCGCGTTTGATCTCGCTGAGGGGGTGAGCGGGACTGCTCGCAAGAAACAGTGCAAGGGGAATTGTGGCGCAGGAAGCAGTAAGCCAAATGCCGAGGACCAGGCCGCGTGGCTTGCCTGATATCGAAAAATTCACCGCCTGCTACTCCCTGGTTCCAGCCCATCCATGTGCCCGGACATGATGTCCGGCGGCGCGCCCTCCTCAAAGAACCGGGATCAGTGCCGCAGTCTTTCGGGCTCGAAGGCTCCGGCAATCACCTTTTCACGCATGCGATCGAGCAGGGCAAGCGCCGAGGTCTCGCCATTGGCGCGCAGCATTTCGCCGAATGCCGTTTCGAGGGCTGCCTCGGCGATGATTTCCGGCTCGATCCCCGCCGACAATCCTTCTGCCCAGGCTTCGCTGTGGCTTTCCACGGCAGTCAGGCGCTTCTCTTCCCTGACCAGCGCGTCGATGTCGTTGACGCCATGTTCCATTGCGATGTCCACCCTTTCAAGCGGTGATCCGTTGGACAGGGATCAAGCTTGAGTTGTCCCTTTTACACGCAGGTGCAAGTAAGTAGTTGTAAATGCGACATTTTTTTGGTCGTTGTCTACAAATTCCGTCGCGTCCAGCAAACCTGCATCCGATCCGTTTCAAACTTAGCCGATTAGGTCGGCCAAGGGGACGGAAACCTTCAGTTTGAGTTAATTTCACATCTGCGCGCTAACGTTTCGTTAACATAGTTGCAAAAGTGCAACATTAGGTTTGCACCAAGACCTCAGTCGAGGCAAGCGGAGAAGTGTCGAACGCGTCCGCCGCGACGGCGCCGAGCCTTGATGCGGCTTTTCCGGAAGGCGGCTGCCGTCGTCAGTTTCCGTAGCGCGAAGCGATGTCGCGAGACAGCGTCTCGCCTTCCTTCATGTAGCGGCTGATGGCTTCCGTCGCCGAGGCGGTGCATTGCGTATAAGTGCCGCCGAACGACCGGTAGCCGCGGTTGAAGCTGGCGATGAAGCGGGCGCGCCGCTCCGGGTTCGGATTTTCCGATGCGATCAGTTTTTCCATCTCGGCTCGCCACCGATCGCCCTTCTCGCCACACAGATTACGCAGGAAATGCAGCGAGCCGAGCACTTCCGCCAGCCGCATCAGCCCGGGCTCGAACGGTGCTTCGGCGGCAATCGCAGGGCGCGCACCGACAACCACACTGACGGCGAGGCATGCGGCGAGAAACGAAGACGTGCGGCTCATGAGGCTTTGTGCTGGAACAATTTGTCGCCTGCAAGGCGATTCTCTGGCTCACGTTTCGCCGTCTTTTTTGGGACCGAGTAGATCGTCGGCAATTTCAAGCACTGCATCGGCGAGCGGCATCGCCATCATTTCGGCCAGCGTATAGAAAGCCGCGGTTTCGGCGTCGTCGCTGGCAACCGCCTCGCCGCCGGCATAATCGGCCCCAAACACCGTCAGCCAGTAGTCGACCGGATGTCCGTCCCCGCTGCCGTCGATGTGGATTTCCCGCAGCGGCCGGTAGCTGCGCGCCTGCAATCCGGTCTCTTCCAGCAATTCGCGCCGTGCTGCCTGTTCCAGCGTCTCGCCGGCTTCGACCTTGCCGCCGGGAAAGGCATAGAGGCCTTGCGAGGGCGGCCTGGCCCGCTTGACCAGCAGCACCGTGTTCTCGCGCACGACGCAGGCCGAGACTGCCGGAATGATCTTGCGTGCTTCCATGGCTCCGGATCGCTCGATTGGCACAGCCCGTTGTGGACCGACCGTCGGCGAACAGCTTTAGCGGTTGCGAAAGGCAGGTTCCATGGCCACTTTCATACGCCACCAATCGAAAGCTGAATTCATGTGCGGACGCTTTGCTTTGACAGCCACTCCGGACCAGACCGCTGCCTTTCTCGGTCTGGCGGAACTTGAGGAGTTTCCGGCCCGCTACAATATCGCGCCGACGCAGCCGGTGCTGATGGCGCTCGCCGGATTGACGCAGGCGCCGGGCTCGAACCTGCCCGACCGCCGCTCGATTCTGGTGCGCTGGGGCCTGATCCCTGCTTGGGTGAAGGATACGCGTAACTTCCCGCTGCTGTTCAACGCGCGTTCCGAGGGGGCTTCGGAAAAGGCGTCGTTTCGCGCTGCCATGCGCCATCGCCGCGCCCTGGTGCCGGCTTCGGGATTCTACGAATGGCACCAGACCGGTGGCAGAAGAGGGCAGCCCTATTGGGTGCGGCCAAGACAGGGCGGGCTTGTCGCCTTCGCCGGGCTGATTGAGACCTATGCCGAGCCGGGCGGCTCGGAAGTGGACACCGGCGCCATTCTGACCGCCCACGCCAACGCCGATACTGCCCATATCCACGACCGCATGCCGGTAGTGATCCATCCCGAGGATTTCGCACGCTGGCTGGATTGCCGTACGCTCGAGCCGCGCGACGTGGCCGATCTGCTGAGACCCGCCCAGCCCGATTTCTTCGAAGCGATCCCGGTTTCCGACCTCGTCAATAAGGTCGCCAATACCGGGCCGGAGATTCACGAGAAGGGGGTCATCGAGCCTGAGCTCGAGAAGGTCAAGCGCCGGAAGTCCGGCGCGAACGACAATCAGATGAGTTTATTTTAGCAAAAGCTACTGTTACTGGCTCGCCGTGAGCGCCTCAATCTTCACCGACCGCATTCTCAGGCAGCGCGCGGCGAGACGATCTTCTGTGCCGGCTTCTTCTTCTTCGCGGTGTGCAGAAGAGCGGCGACGATTGCTGCCGGGCCGATCGCTCGGTAATAGCTGGCGAGCGCCGGTTGCTTGGCACGGCTGGGTTCCTGCTTGGGCATTCTTCTCTTCCCTAGTAACGTCTTCGTGTCTGCGTTTGCTGGCCGAATCCGACCAAATCGTGACGCTTGCTGATCTAGCCGGCGAATGTTTCATGACAGTGCCGACATGTTTAATAAAATGTTTCAGTGCCGCATTTCCTGTGATCCAACGATATTTTTGGCGAAGGTAGCGACTTGACGGCAACACCGGGCAAGGCGATAAAGCCGGCCATGAAAACGCCTTTCGCCATTTGTGGCATTTGCATTATCGGCTAGCCTCGCGCTGGTCCTGGACGTTTTCGCCTCATCTCCTCCAAGATTGGACAAACGCCCCGGCCAGCAGGCTGGAGCCCGATTTGCGCCTCGGCGTAACTGGCTTCATCCAGAGCACGATCCCAAAGATCATGCTCAACCAAAGTAACGCATCGGGAACGCACGTATGTCTGACGCATCGAAGAGCCTGCGCCTCTACAACACGCTAACGCGGAGCAAGGAGGATTTCTTCCCGATCGATCCGCGCAACGTGCGCATGTATGTCTGCGGCCCGACGGTCTATGACTTCGCCCATATCGGCAATGCGCGGCCGGTGATCGTCTTCGACGTGCTGTTCCGTTTGCTACGCCATCTCTACGGGCAAGCGCACGTCACCTATGTCCGCAACATTACGGACGTCGACGACAAGATCAACGCTCGCGCGCTGCGCGATTTCGGCGGCGAAATTGCATCGGGCAAGCTGTCGCTGAACGAAGCGATCAGGCGGGTCACCGAAAAGACCGCCGGTCAGTTCCACAAGGACGTTGCGGCGCTCGGTTGCCTGGAACCGACGGTCGAGCCGCGCGCCACCGAGTTCGTCGAGCCCAGGCCCGACGGCAAAGTCGACATGATCTTCTTGATTCAACGCTTGATCGAACGCGGCCATGCCTATGTCGCGGCTGGAGAAGTCTTGTTCGACACCGCTTCCATGCCGGATTATGGGCAGTTGTCGAAGCGCAATCTCGACGAGCAGCAGGCCGGCGCCCGCGTCGCCGTCGATGCGCATAAGAAGAACCCGCAGGATTTCGTGCTGTGGAAATTGTCTTCGCCCGAGGAGCCGGGCTGGGACAGCCCGTGGGGCAGGGGTCGGCCGGGCTGGCACATCGAGTGCTCGGCGATGTCGGCCGCCTATCTCGGCGAGGTGTTCGACATCCATGGCGGTGGTCTCGACCTGATCTTTCCGCACCACGAGAACGAGATCGCGCAATCGCGTTGCGCCCACGGCACGGAAACGATGGCCAAGGTGTGGATGCACAACGGTTTCCTGCAGGTCGAAGGGCAGAAGATGTCCAAGAGCCTGGGCAATTTCTATTCGATCACCGAATTGCTGGAGACGGATACCTTTGGCGGCCGCAAATGGCCGGGCGAGGTGCTCAGGCTGGCGATGCTGATGACGCATTATCGCGAGCCGATCGACTTTTCCGTGCGCAAGCTGGAAGAGGCGGAGAATACGCTGCGCAAATGGAAGCGGGCGGCCGATCTGGCGCCGCCGACGGCAAAGCCGGTGCCGGCGGATGTGATCGAAGCGCTGTCGGATGACCTTGCCACCTATGCCGCATTCCAGTTGCTGACGCAGTTGGCTGGCGATGCTGTTGATTTCAACGCTGGTAGCGGCAACGCTGCCGCCGAAGACAACGATGCTGCCGCTTCACTGAAGGCATCGCTGTTGTTCCTCGGCTTCGACGTCACAACAGCCAAGGTGGATGAAGACGCCGTTGCCAAGGCGATCGCCCAACGCCTCACGTTGATCGCCGCCAAGAACTGGGCCGACGCCGACCGCATCCGCGACGAGTTGCTAACGCAAGGCATCCAGTTGAAGGACGGCAAGGACCCCGTCACCGGCGAACGCATCACCACCTGGGAGGTAAAAAGATGATCGATCATCTCGGCATCACGGTTTCGGATTTCGACGCGTCGAAGGCTTTTTACGACAGGGCGATGGCGCCGCTCGGCGCCTCGCTGCTTTACATGGTGCCGCAGGAATATACCGGCGGCGCCAAGGTCGGCGGCTACGGCCGCGACCGGCCGGTGTTTTGGCTGCACGCCGGCAAGGACAAGTCGAAGCATCATCAGCATGTCGCTTTCACCGCGCGCAGCCGCGCCGAGGTCGATGCCTTTCACGCCGCCGCAATCGCCGCCGGCGGCAAAGACAATGGCGGGCCTGGCCTGCGCACGCACTACCATCCGAACTATTATGGCGCCTTCGTCCTCGATCCCGACGGCAACAATGTCGAGGCGGTCTGCCATGCTCCGGAGTAGTGCGCGATGAGCCTCGACAATAGACCGGTGTATACAGGCGGCTGCCAGTGCGGCGCGGTGCGCTTCCGTGTCGAAGGCACGCTCGGCGATGCTTCCGTCTGCCATTGCCGCATGTGCCAGAAGGCGAGCGGCAACTTCTACCTGCCGCTGGTCTCGGTGCGCGGCGCTAGGCTGGACTGGACGCGCGGTGAGCCCAAACGCTTCCGCTCGTCCAACGCGGCTTTGCGCGGTTTCTGCGCCGAATGCGGCACGCCGCTGACCTTCGAAGCGCCCGATGGCGTGGCGCTCGCCATCGCCGCATTCGACCACCCCGAGGAGATTGCGCCGACGATCCAATGGGGTGTCGAAGCCAAGCTCCCCTATGTGGATCATGTTCACGAATTACCCAGTGAGGAAACGATGGCCGACGTCTCGTCTGCCTCCTATCTCGCCGACCTCGTCTCCTACCAACATCCCGACCACGACACCGAACAATGGCCGCCGGAGGAAAAATCATGACCGAAACCGTTCGTACCGGCGGCTGCCAGTGCGGCGCCGTGCGCTTCCGCATCCACGGGGCGCTCGGCCACCCGTCCATTTGTCATTGCCGCATGTGCCAGAAACAGTTCGGGTCGTTTTTCGGCGCGCTGGTGACAGTGCCGAGCGACGGCGTCGAATGGGTGCGCGAGGAGCCGAGTTACTTTCAGTCGTCGGTCAACATCGATCGCGGCTTCTGCGCCCGCTGCGGCACACCGCTGACCTACCGCCAGCCCGGCGCGCTGGAGATCGCCATCGGCGCCTTCGACGACCGTTCCGATCTGGCGCCGCAGATCCAGGTCAACTACGCCGCCAGGCTGCCTTGGGTCGAGACGATCTTCGACGCGCCGATCCATGACGACCCGGATTTCTACGCGCGACAGGAATCCATCATCTCCTTCCAGCATCCCGATCACGAGACGGCCAACTGGCCGCAGCAGGGCCTGAAATTATGAGCAGCGAATTCCGTACCCTCTATCCCGAGATCGAGGCCTTCGAGTCCGGCATGCTCGACGTTGGCGATGGCCATCAGGTCTATTGGGAGCGCTCCGGCACCAAGGGGGCCAAGCCGGCTATATTCCTGCATGGCGGGCCGGGCGGCACCATTTCGCCAAAGCACCGGCGGCTGTTCGACCCGAAGCTCTACGACCTCGTTCTGTTCGACCAGCGCGGCTGCGGAAAATCGACGCCCAATGCGTCGCTCGAAGCCAACACCACCTGGCACCTGGTCGCCGACATCGAGCGCCTGCGAAAAATGTGCGGGTTCGACAAATGGCTGGTGTTCGGCGGCTCGTGGGGTTCGACGTTGGCGCTGGCCTATGCCGAGACCCACCCCGAGCAGGTCAGCGAACTGGTCGTGCGCGGCATCTACACGCTGACCCGCGCCGAACTCGAATGGTACTACCAGTTCGGCGTCTCGGAGATGTTCCCCGACAAGTGGGAGCGGTTTTTGGCACCCATTCCGGAGGCTGAGCGCGCCGACATGATGGCCGCCTACCGCAAACGGCTGGTCGGCAACGATCCTGTGGCGCGGGTCGAGGCCGCCCGCGCCTGGAGCCTGTGGGAGGGCGAGACGATCACGCTGCTGCCGGAACCGGAAACCAGCGGTCCCTTCGGCCAGGATGATTATGCCCTGGCTTTCGCCCGCATCGAGAACCACTATTTCGTCCATGCCGGCTGGCTGGAAGAGGGACAGCTGCTGCGCGATGCATGGAAGCTTAAGGATATCCCGGGTACCATCGTTCACGGCCGCTACGACATGCCGTGCCCGGCGCGCTATGCCTGGGCGCTGCACAAGGCGTGGCCGAAAGCGGACTTCCATCTGATCGAAGGCGCCGGCCACGCCTATTCGGAGCCGGGCATCCTCGACAGGCTGATCCGCGCAACGGACATGTTTGCCGGGAAATGACCATGGCTCGCGAGCGCCTTTATCTGTTCGACACCACGCTGCGCGATGGTCAGCAGACGCCGGGTATCGACTTTTCCGTCGAGGACAAGATCGCCATCGCCAAGCTGCTGGACGCGTTCGGCATCGACTACGTCGAGGGCGGCTACCCCGGCGCCAATCCAACCGACACCGCCTTCTTTGCCGAGCGCCGCACGGCCGATGCCAAATTCGTTGCTTTCGGCATGACCAAGCGGGCAGGCGTGTCGGCTTCGAACGACCCCGGCCTCACGACGCTGATCCAATCCAAATCTGATGCCATCTGCTTCGTCGCCAAGAGCTGGGACTACCACGTCCGCGTCGCGCTCGGCTGCACCAATGAGGAGAACCTCGAGGCGATCAAGACCTCGGTCGAGGCGGCGCTCACTGCCGGCAAGGAGGCGATGGTCGACTGCGAGCATTTCTTCGATGGCTTTAAGGCCAACCCCGATTATGCGCTGGCCTGCGCCAGAACGGCTTATGAAGCCGGCGCGCGCTGGGTGGTTCTGTGCGACACCAATGGCGGCACCCAGCCCTCTGAGGTGCGCGCCATCGTCGAAAAGGTGATCGCCGCCGGCATACCGGGCGACCATCTCGGCATCCACGCCCATGACGACACCGGCCAGGCGGTGGCGAATTCGCTTGCCGCCGTGGAGGCCGGCGTGCGCCAGATCCAGGGCACGCTGAATGGCATCGGCGAGCGCTGCGGCAACGCCAATCTGATCTCGATCGTGCCGACATTGGCGCTGAAGCCGGCCTTTTCGGGCCGCTTTGCTACAGGCATTTCGGCAGAGGCGTTGACCGGTATATCGCGTCTGTCCCGCGCCTTCGACGAGTTGCTGAACCGCGCGCCCGAAGCGCAGGCGCCCTATGTCGGCGCCTCCGCTTTCGCCACCAAGGCCGGCATCCATGCCTCGGCGCTGGCCAAGGAGCCGGCGACCTACGAGCATGTGCCGCCAGAGACTGTCGGCAACCGCCGCCGCGTCATGGTGTCGGACCAAGGTGGGAAGGCCAATTTCCTCGCCGAGCTGAAGCGGCGCGGCATCGACGTGCCCCGGGATGACCATCGCCTCGACGCTCTGATCGCCGTGGTCAAAGACCGTGAGGCGGAGGGTTACGCTTACGAAGGCGCCGACGCCAGCTTCGAGCTTCTGGCGCGCAAGATGCTGCATGGCCTGCCGGAATTCTTCCGCGTCACCTCGTTCCGCTGCATGGTCGAGCGCCGCTTCGACGCCAACGGCCAGTTGAAGACGGTCTCGGAGGCGATTGTGAAAGTGCTGGTCGAGGGCGAGGAGAAGATGTCGGTCGCCGAAGGCCATGGTCCGGTCAACGCGCTCGACATTGCGCTGCGCAAGGATCTCGGCAAATTCCAGAGCGAGATCGCCGATCTCGAGCTGGCCGACTTCAAGGTGCGTATCCTCAATGGCGGCACCGAGGCGATCACCCGCGTGCTGATCGAATCCCATGACGGCACCGGCGCGCGCTGGTGGACGGTCGGCGTCTCCGAAAACATCATCGATGCTTCGTTCCAGGCGCTGATGGATTCGATCGTCTACAAGCTGATGAAGAACCGCGACATGGCGGGATTGGCGGCGGCGGAGTAGGGAGATGGGCTTCTCGATAAGCTGGCTTGGTTTTCGTGGTTATGAAATAAAGGAAGCTGCGGCCCTGTTCGGGCGCGAAATTGGCGATTCCTCGGAGATTTTCGAAGCGCCAGTGAATGCCTATGCCAGCGAAAAGAACTGGGCGATTATCATTCTCGATCCCTGCAGCTTCCCAAACCCACCTCAACAATATCTGGCTGCGATCTCGCAAGGGCGGGAAGTGGTTATCGCGCACATAGAAGAGCATGTCATGTTCGCCCGCGCCGAGCTCTGGCGCGACGGAAGGAACATTTGGAAAGTCTGGCACGGCGGTGACAAGACTGTGAGGGACTTGCATGTCACGGGTGATCTCCCCGCTTCTTTCGAAGCGCTGAAGCAGCAGTGTTTTTCCAAACAGGATGAAGAAGATACCAAGGATTCCGAGGTCGATTTTGTTTTTGACCTTCCCCTCGATCTTGCGGCAGAGCTGACGGGCTTCAGGCACGATGAGGCTTCGCCCGACAGCGTTTTTTTCGAACTTAACAAGAAACCAGCTCAGCGTTGAGACCGCATGTCGTGTTGGTTGGGCCTTTTACCCTCTCGTACACGGCGCGATTGTTCAATGTTTGGTGGTCGGGTTGAACCATCAGCGAGACTCCATTGATCCATCAGCAATTTGCGATGGTTTTGGGCAAGCCGCTGGCGCATAGCCTTCGCCCATGACTACCCAAGCACTTCACATCGAGGCCGACACCAAAGCTCGTCGCGGCTTCCTGCTGGCGCTCGGCGCCTACCTGCTTTGGGGGCTGCTGCCCTTCTACATGAAGGCTGTCGCACATCTGCCGCTGGCCGAAGTCATCGCCCACCGCATCGTCTGGTCGGTGCCGATCGCGGCCGCTGTCCTGGTCTGGGCCGGTCGCACTGCCGATTTCAAAGCGGCAGTTCGTTCGTCGCGCATCATTTCGATGGCGGTGCTGACGGCGGCGCTGATCTCGGTCAACTGGGGCATCTATGTCTGGGCGATCACGGTCGACCGCACCATCGAGACCGCGCTTGGCTACTACATCAACCCGCTGGTCAGCGTCGTTGTCGGCGCGCTGCTGCTCGGCGAACGGCTCGACCGCCTGCAGGTCGTGGCGGTGGTGCTCGCGGCAATCGCCGTCGCGGTGCTGACCATCGACGCCGGCACGCTGCCTTGGGTGTCGCTGGTGCTGGCCTTTTCCTTTGCCGCCTATGCCTTCTTCCGCAAGACGCTGCCAATCGGCCCGAGCCAGGGCTTCCTGCTTGAAGTGCTGCTGCTGTCGGTGCCGGCGCTCGGCTACATCGTCTTCCTGATCGCCACAGGACAGGATCATTTCGTCTCCAGCTCGTTGAACGACACCGCCTTGCTGATCGGCTGCGGGCCGGTCACCGCCGTGCCGCTGCTGTTGTTTGCGTTCGGCGCCAGGCTGCTGCGCCTCTCCACCATCGGCATCATGCAATATATCGCGCCGACCATCGTCTTTTTGATCGCGGTGCTGATTTTCGGCGAACCCTTCGGCAGCGTTCAGGCCATAGCCTTCGGGCTGATCTGGGCGGCACTGGCGATGTACTCCTGGTCGATGTTTTCTTCGGTGCGCAAGACCGTTTCCGCACCAGCTCGAGCCGCGTAACGAAGAAAGGCGGCTGGCCGGTTATTGCGGATTTAAGGAAGGCAGTAGGGAAAGGAGTGAATAGTGAATAGTCAGTAGTGGATAGACAGGCGCGGTCTGGAACGTCTTGTGTTTCACTATTCACTATTCACTATTCACTATTCACTCTACATCTTATCAATCACCGACTGTACGCCCTCCGTCGGTGCATCGACGGACGATCCCGCCACCATGATGGCGGCGACGATTGCTTCCGGATCCTCGACCACCAGCGGCTTTACCCGTTGCGCCGTGTGGATGAAGCCTTCCGTTGCCATGTGGTCGAGCAGCGCTAGCATCGGATCCCAGAACCCTCCGACGTTACCGAAGACGATCGGCTTGCGGTGGTGGCCGAGTTGCGCCCAAGTCATGATCTCGACGATCTCCTCGACCGTGCCGATGCCGCCGGGCAACGCCACAAAGGCGTCGGATTTCTCGAACATCCTATGTTTGCGCTCGTGCATGTTGTCGGTGATGACGAGCTCGTCGAGCCGGTTAAGCGCGGTTTCGGTCGCCTCCCGGTTGATCAGGAAACGCGGAATTATGCCGGTTACCTTGCCGCCGGCCTTTAATGCCCCTTCAGCGACGGCACCCATGATCCCTTTAGTGCCACCGCCATAAATCAGACGCAGGCCGGACTTGGCGATCGAGCGGCCAAGCAGATGTCCGGCCTTGATATAGGTTTCATCTCGGCCCGGGGACGAGCCGCAATAGACGCAGACAGATCGAATCGTGTTCATGTTATGATTGGTGATAGGGACTATTGGCATGGTCAAGCCCTGGGGCGGGCTTTTTCTTGTCGGATTTGGTAAAACAGGCTAGACCGAATTAGGTGGCTAAGGGGCAGGGAAACATGGCAATTAATCCGTTGAAGGCGTTTTTGTTCGCGGCTGGCGGCTCTGTCGCTGCGGCGGGAACCGCCTATCTATCGGGCGCGCTCGACCCGTATCTCAATTCTACCCGGCCTGCGGAGGTCGCGGCACTGACGCCGCCGGCTTCGAAACCGGTCGCTCCGGCGACCGAGGGGCGGCTGCCGCCTGCGCCCGCGGCGTCCACCGATGCGGCAGCGCCCGCTGCGCCGACCGCAGCAGGTGCAATCGTGCCGACCTTCGACATCGTGCGCGTCGAAAGCAACGGCTCGGTCGTCGTCGCCGGCAATGCGGCGCCCAACGCCAAGGTCGAGATTCTCAACGGTTCGACTGTGCTCGGCTCGACGGTCGCCGGTCCCGACGGCGCCTTTGCCATTATTCTCGACGATCCGCTGAAGCCCGGCGACTACACGATCACGCTGCGCTCGACGGCTGGCAATGTCGTGACCGCCTCGGCGCAGACCGCCGTCGTTTCGATCCCCCAGAATTCCACCGGCCAAGTGCTTGCAATGATCGAGGAGCCGGGCAAGCCGTCCGAACTGCTCACTGTTCCGGCCCCTGAGGCAAAATCTGATGCCGCGCTGCCTGCCACTGGCACCGAACTGCCGGCCGCCGCCGCGCCGGCCGCCATTGAAGCCGCACCGGCTCCGGTGGCGCCCGCCACACCGGCAGCGCCTGCTGCTCCGGCGGCGGAGCCCAAGATCGTCGTCGAAGCCGTCGAAATCGACGGCAACAAGATTTTCATTGCCGGCGTCACTGATCCCGGCCGCAAGGTGCGCGCCTATGCCAACGATATCCTGCTCGGCGACGCGAAGACCTCGCCCGACCGCCACTTCCTGGTCGAAGCGACACGTGACATCCCGGTCGGCACCTACACCATCCATGTCGACGCGCTCGACGCCGACGGCGTGAGGGTGGTGGCCCGTGCCGCCGTGCCGTTCGAGCGCGAGCCAGGCGAGGCGGTTGCCGCCGTGGCACCGGCCGGGCCGAAGCCTGCCGGAATAAAACCGGCCGAGCCGAATGCGCCAGCGACCGAAGCCGCGCCGGCTACACCGGCAACAGCCGCCGAAACTCCGGCAACCACCCCCACTCCTGCCACCGAGGCTCCGGCCGAAATGGCCGTAGCATCACCCCCGGGCGAGTCTCCCGAGACCGTCGCTCCTAAGCTCGAACATGCCGATGGCGCAGTCATTATCCGCCGCCATGACACGCTGTGGCGGATTTCGCGGCGAGTCTATGGCCAAGGCATGCGCTACTCGACCATCTATCTCGCCAACCAGGACCAGATCAGCAATCCGAACCGCATCTGGCCGGGGCAGGTGTTCAAGGTGCCGGAGAAATCGAAGGAAGGCGAGCCCGCCGATCTCAAGGCAATGGGCGACCAGATGACGACGGCGCCAGTCAAGACCGAGTAGCCGTTCTGCCCATCAGGATAGCTTGCGACAGGGCCAGTCATCGTTTATCGCCGATGCACGATGATCGAATCTCCCCCCGTAATGGACCGGCGCCGGGCGGCAGATGAACGCGCGCCGGCCAATTGCACGCCGGCCAACTGCACGCCGGATAGCCGCGCTGTCGCTGTCCGGCTCGCGGCCCTTTCGCATCCGGCGCGGATCGAAATTCTCAAACACCTTTCCGCCAGCCGTTCCTGCTGCTGTCGCGAGGTCGTCGAGCATCTCGATCTGGCGCAGTCCACCGTTTCCCAGCATTTGAAGATCCTGGTCGAGGCCGGGCTGATCCGCTTCGAGCCTGACCGCCAGCGCTCGCGCTATGAGCTCGACCGCGCCGCGCTCGCCGATGTTTCGGCATCGCTGGCCGCGCTGGTCGATTCCTGCTGCTCCAGCCGCTAAAATATAAAAGGTAAACAAGAATGGCCGAGAAAACAGTTTCCGCCGATTCCGGCTCGACCTTCAGAACGTTGCGCAATCTCTGGCCCTATATGTGGCCGGCCGACCGCGCCGACCTGAGGGCCCGGGTGGTGTGGGCCACCGTGCTGCTGGTCGTCGCCAAGCTGACCCTGGTGGCCGGACCCTATTTCTTCAAATGGGCGACCGACGCACTGGCCGGCGATGGCAAATCGCCGCCGCCGCTGCCGGCCTTCCTGCTGGCGCCGGTCATGCTGGTCGTCGCCTACAATGCCGTGCGGCTGGTGCAGCTCGGCTTCAACCAGCTGCGCGACGCCCTGTTTGCACGGGTCGGCCAGTATGCCGTGCGTCGGCTCGCCTTCCGCACCTTCGTGCACATGCACGAATTGTCGCTGCGCTTCCACCTCGAACGGCGCACCGGCGGACTGTCGCGCGTCATCGAGCGCGGCACTAAAGGCATCGAGACGATCGTCCGGTTCACCATGCTGGCGACTGCGCCGACGATCGTCGAATTCGCGCTCACCGCCGGCATCTTCGCCGTCACCTATGGCTGGCTGTACGTCTTGGTGATCGCGGTCACGGTCTGGCTCTATGTCTGGTTCACCGTCAGGGCGAGCGATTGGCGTATTTCGATCCGCCGCGAGATGAACGACAGCGACAATGAAGCCAGCACTAAGGCGATCGATTCGCTGCTCAACTACGAAACAGTCAAATATTTCAACAACGAAGCCATGGAGGCCGAACGCTTCGACCGTTCCACGGCGCGCTATGAGGTGGCTGCGACCAGGACCTGGACCTCGCTTGGTTGGCTGAACTTCGGCCAAGGCGTGATCTTCGGCATCGGCATGACCGTCGTCATGGTGCTGTCGGCACTCGAGGTGAAGGCAGGCACACAGAGCGTCGGCGACTTCGTCTTCGTCAACGCCATGCTCATGCAGCTTTCGGTGCCGCTGAATTTCATCGGCATGATCTACCGCGAAATCCGCCAAGGCCTGACCGACATCGAAAACATGTTCGATCTGCTTGACGTCAAGCGCGAGATCGTCGATCGGCCAGGCGCCAAGCCACTGGTCGTCAGCGCCGGCAATGTCGAGTTCCGTGACGTGCATTTTTCCTACGACCCCAACCGCAAGATCCTGAAGGGTATCAGCTTCGAGGTGCCAGCAGGCAAGACGGTGGCCATTGTCGGTCCCTCCGGAGCCGGAAAGTCGACCATTTCGCGGCTTTTGTTTCGTTTCTACGATATCCAGCGCGGCAAGGTTCTGATCGACGGCCAGGACATTCGCGACGTGACGCAGGAGAGCTTACGCGCCGCCATCGGCATGGTGCCGCAGGACACGGTGCTGTTCAACGATACCATCGCCTACAACATCCGCTACGGCCGCATCGGTGCCAGCGAGGAGGATGTGCGCAAGGCAGCGGAACTGGCCCAGATCGGACCGTTCATCGAGCGGCTGCCCGACGGCTATCGCTCAATGGTGGGCGAGCGCGGGCTGAAACTCTCCGGCGGCGAGAAGCAGCGGGTGGCGATTGCCCGCACCATCTTGAAGGCTCCGCCGATCCTGATGCTCGACGAGGCGACTTCGGCGCTGGACAGCCACACCGAGCAGGAGATCCAGGCGGCACTCGACCTGGTCAGCCAGGGCCGCACCACCCTCGTCATCGCCCATCGGCTGTCTACAGTGATTTCGGCCGACGAAATCATCGTCCTGCAGGACGGCCAGATCGCCGAGCGCGGCACCCATGCCGCGTTGATGGCCAAGCGCGGCCTTTATGCATCGATGTGGGACCGCCAGCGCGAGGCAAGCGAGGCCGAGGAGCGGCTGCGCATTGCCCGCGAAAGCGACGAGTTCGGCGTCGTCGTTCGCCGCCGCACCTCGGAGGTGAGCTGAAAATTCGTGCTTGACCTCAACTTAAGTTGAGATCGTAGGCCGTTTTGGATCGCAGCAAGATGCGTCGTTCAAAAACGGAGACCATCGATATGAATGGGATAAATCAGGCAGGTAGTGGCGGCAGCGTATTCCGGGTGGACAAGTTTGTCGTTCCGACCAACGCCCGCGACGAGATTCTTGCCAAGGTCCGGATGACGCATGAATTGCTGCGCCAGCAGCAAGGGTTCGTCCAGGATTTCCTGCTTGAGCAATTCTCGGGGCCGGGCGAGTTCAACCTCGTGACCATTGTCGAATGGGAAGGGCAGGCCGCTGTCGACAAGGTCGTGCCGATCATCAAGGCTGCGCATGAGCGCAGCGGCTTCAATCCTCAGGAGACCATCGCGCGACTTGGCGTCAAGGCCGATATTGCCAACTATCAGCGGATTCCCGGGATGTAAGCTCTCTACGGCCAGCCGGCGCCCGGCGCAGTAGCGTCGACGCTGAGCACATGGCCGCTACGGGCATCGCTGATCATATGTTCGAAGCCGCGCCATTCGGCGGCGACGATGAACAGCGTTTTTCCCTCGCTGCCGCCGAGCATGCAGGCAAAGCAGCCGCGGTCGACATCGACGCTTTCGAGCATCGCGCCGCCCTCGCGCACCCGCACGCAATGCCGGTTCGGAACGTCGGCATACCAGGCCGCACCTTCGGCATCGAGGCAGATGCCGTCTGGAAAACCGTTGCCGAGATTGGCCCAGATCCTGCGGTTGGAAAGGCCGCCATCGGCAGCGATGTCGAAGGCGGTCAGCCGGTTGGCGTGGGACTCGGCAACGATAAGCGTCTTATTGTCAGGCGTCACCGCCATGCCATTGGCGAAGGCGAGGTTCTCAGCCACTTGTTGAACCGAGCCGTCAGGTGCGACCAGCACGATGGCGCCGGGGCCGAATTGCTGGCCGGGACCCGGAGCAGGCCCACCACCATTGACATAGATGTTGCCGCGTCCATCGACGACGATCTCGTTCCACGGGCTCTTTGATAGTTGTCTCAGATCGGCATGGGTGACCAATGTCCTGTCTACCTCCTGCCTGAGGATCAGCCCTTCGCGGCCGGACACGACAAGCAGGCGCCCGTCCGGCAGCCAGTCAATGGAATAGGGCAGGGTGGCCGGCACGGTGAGCACGATCTCACTGTTGCCTAGGGCGTCAACGGCGATGATCTGGCCCGTACCCCAGTTGCAGAACCACAGCCGGCCATCGTGCCAGCGCGGTGACTCGCCGAAGGCCAAGCCGTTCATCACCACTTGCACTTGCCTAGCTGCTGATTTCTGCATGGGCCGAGAACCTCCGAGTTTGCGCAAATCGTCAAGGCCGAAAGGCCGATGAGAGGCGCTGTCTTGCCAAGGACGGGCGAGAGTGCTGCGTTCCGACAAATGAGGATGGCGACGGCGTCGTTTATATTTGACCTGAGTAGCCGCACGGAACCGCGCGATGCGCCGTGCGCCTCCACTCATCCTTCTTCAATGAAGTATAACCGGCCGGTGCTTGCGGACGAGAAAGTCAAATGCAAGAATCACGTTGGCCCGCAGAATCCTGTAGTGGCAAGCAGGAAGGGCGTTTGGCGTGTTTGAAAGATTTTCCCGCTGGGCTAAGAAGAAATTTCAGCGATCAGCGACCATTTCACCGACTCGGTCCAAACAGTCATTCCCAGGCAAGCCATCATCTTCGGTGATCGTGCCGCGCTCAGTCGTGGAAGACGCGGCCGACAATCCTTTCGGTCTCATTGTAGCCGTCAGAGAATTCGTCGAAGCCATGGTCTCGCAAGGCCTTTACCGTTCCACGGAAATCAGCCCCAAGGCAATGCAGGCCTGTCATGCCGATGACTATTTGGCTGAGGTCAACAATGGCGGCCATAGCCAGTTCATCTATAATTCTGGCGAAGAACTCGACACCGTCATTGCCGACGCACGCACCGCCCTCGCTGAGATGGGCGCGCACGGACAACTGGCGACTTTGGACCAAATGGCTGCCTGGGTCGCGGAGCACCCCGAGGAGACTGAGGAACAGACAGGCTTCGAAGGAGGTACTGACGATAAGCTCAGTACTCTCGACCGTCTATTCTACCAAGCCGATCAGGCCGCATCGATGCTCGCTCTATCGGCGCGCTGGATAAGCTCGTGGCCTGAACTCGCAATCGTTGAGGATGCCGACTACCGAGAAGCCATTCATCAGCTGGCCGTGACCAATCCCCGGCGCCAGCCGAGGCTACTCCATCGTTCTGTTGGCAAGCTGGTCAATCAAATGACGGGCTGGCGTGATGTCGGCGTCGGCCTTGCATGCGCCGAGGCGCCTAGGCCCGAGGTCAAGCTGGCGCTCGGCATGGCAAGGGTGCTGGACGTCGAGGGCGAAAAACTGTTGGCTTTTCAGCTGCGCACCAATGCCAAGGAGCCGCGTCTAGCCGTCGCCACGCCCACGCATGCGGCCGTCTATGAATATATCGCCCCGAAGGATTCGTACGTCGCGCGTCCGGGCGAGAATCCATTCGCTGCCGGCGCCCCGCGCGTCGGCAAGAGACTTGCCCGTGTTGAAGCGCAGGCAATAGAAACGGTGCTCGAATTGGCCGCAGCCTATCATGCGCCGGTCGCTGTCGACCTCTTGCTACGCAGGGCCGGGTTCGATCCGACCGAAGCAATTGTCTCGGCGAACTCGGTCGTGGCCAGGGAAGGCGACACGGTTGTGAACTGGGTGGTTATGGCCGACGGGGACGTATTCTTCCTCCAGTCGACCCCGAACGGCGCCGAGCTGCGCGGCAGCCACGAAGAGAGCCTGGCGGAGGCCGATCGGCGCGAGCTCGACGAGTATTTCGACCAAGCGGCGGCAGCGGGTGCCTGAGTGGATTTCGCTTGGTCGTTCTGAGAGACGGCGGCGCGACCGCCAAACCCTCAACCGCCCCCATTGTCGCGTTGCGACCGCGGGGTGTTTCCGCTATTGAGGCCGGACTTGGAACCAAGGTTGTCCTGATCCCATGAGCCTCGTTGACACGATCAAGAATGCGTTCGTTCCGATCCATCGCGAGGGTTATCCCTTTATCGCTGCGTTCGGCGCGGCGACGCTCTTTCTTGGCTATTTCTCCTCGACCCTGTTCTGGATCGGTCTCATCCTGACAGCCTGGTGCGCCTATTTCTTCCGCGATCCCGAGCGTGTCACGCCGATCGACGAGCGGCTGGTTGTCAGCCCGGCCGACGGCATCGTCTCGGCGGTTGGCCCGGCCGTGCCGCCGCGCGAGCTTGGCCTCGGCGGCGGCGAAATGACCCGCATCTCGGTATTCATGAACGTCTTTTCCTGCCACGTTAACCGCTCTCCGGTGCGTGGCCGCATTTCCAGGATCGAGCATCGGCCAGGAAAATTCCTCAACGCCGAACTCGACAAGGCAAGCACCGAGAACGAGCGCAACGGGCTGGTCATCGAAAGCCCCAATGGAACGGTCGCCGCGGTGCAGATTGCCGGCCTGGTGGCGCGGCGCATCGTCTGCTGGGCCGAGCCCGGCGGCGCCATCGGCACCGGCGAGCGCTTCGGGCTGATCCGCTTTGGCTCGCGCGTCGATGTATTCCTGCCCTCGACCGCGACGCCGCGTGTCGCCGTCGGCCAGACCGCGGTTGGCGGTGAGACGGTGCTGGCGGAATTCGGCGGCGTTGCTGCAACGCCGCTCGTGCGGGTCTCCTGACCGGTGGCGCCGCCGTTCAAGAAATTCGAGGCGCATGGCGGCGGTGGCCCGCGCATTCGCGAAATCCCGATGCGCATGGTGCTGCCCAATCTGGTCACGGTGCTTGCCATCTGCGCTGGCCTGTCCGGTATTCGCTTCGGCTTCGAAGGCCGCTTCGAGCCAGCGGTGGTGATGGTGCTGCTCGCCGCCTTCCTTGATGGTATCGACGGCCGTCTGGCGCGAATGCTGAAGGCGACTTCCAAATTCGGCGCCCAGATGGATTCGCTGGCCGATATCGTCAATTTCGGCGTGGCACCGGCGCTGGTGCTCTATGCCTTTCTGCTCGATAGGGCAGGTTCGCCGGGCTGGATCGCCGCACTGCTGTTCACCATCGCCTGTGGGATGAGGCTTGCCCGTTTCAACGTGCTCGACGAAGAGCTCGACCGTCCGCAGTGGCAGACCGAATATTTCGTCGGCGTGCCGGCGCCGGCGGGTGCGGTGTTGGTGATGCTGCCGCTCTATCTGTTCTTCCTCAGGCTTGGGCTTGAACCCAGCCGCCTGGCGGCCTTCATTGCCACCGGCTTTACAATATTGGTGGCGTTCCTGCTGGTCAGCAGATTGCCCGTCTATTCCGGCAAGAGCGTCAGGATACCGGGCGACAGGGTGCTGCCGATCATTCTCGCAGTCGTTCTCTACGTCCTGCTTTTGATGACCTATCCCTGGTATACGCTGACGGCCTCGGTTGCCGGCTACCTGGTCTTCTTGCCGTTCAGCGTGCGCGCCTATTCGAGACGCGCCAAGCGCGAAGGCGAGAAGGTGCCGTCGTCGGACATTGGCTGACGGATTTTGACTTGGGAGCGGCTCGCAGAGCACGCGGCGCTGTGGAACGCAGCTCAAAAACCCGTTTTCGGAACTTGCTGGGCGGCCAGATCGTTTGTGTTGGTAGGTCCGTTTGAGCGGCGGGTCGTGATACATCGTCAACGTCGCGCAAGCTGCCGCATCGGGCGCAAACCATCGGAAACGAGGAGAAATGGCTGTCATCCTCATCGGCGCGTTACTGACTGTCGCCGGCCTCGTCTATATGGCGGTTGCGGCCATCATGCGCGGGCGGCTTAGTGAGCCGGCCGCTGTCTCCGCCGCGCCGGATAGTCCGACGCCCAATCTCGCAACACCAGGTCCGACTCTGGAGCCGCGACGACGCGGGCTCCGTTTTCTCGGCCTGTCGCAGAACTGGCCGGGCCTGCTGATGATGGCCGTCGGCATCATTCTGCTGTTGTCGGTAGTGGTCTTCTAATGGATGTCGCGCAAAAATGTGCAGCGGTTTTGCGATAACGGCATACAAAAGCAAGAATCTAAGCGCGTCGCACAAGGCCGGTCAAACGCGACGCGCTTTGGAGTTTCGACAGCAAACCTCAGGCGGCTGCGCTCAGTCCCAGCCTCTCGAGCGCCAGCTTTCTAGTCGAGACATAGTCGGTCTTGCCGGAGCCCAGCACCGGGATCTCTTCGACCTTGACGATGTCGTTCGGCACCATCAGTTCGGCCGCCCCGGCTTTTTTGCCGAATTCGCGCAATTCGTCGGGATCCGCATTGTCGGCGGTGGTGACCAGAACGAGGCGCTCGCCGCGCCGCTTGTCCGGCACTGCCACCACGGCGTGATGTTCTTCCGGCCACAGCGACTGCACCAGCATCTCGACCGCACCAAGCGATACCATCTCGCCGGCTATCTTGGCGAAGCGCTTGGCGCGGCCGCGAATGGTGATGAAGCCTTCGCGATCGACCGAAACGATATCGCCGGTGTCGTGCCAGCCTTCGAGCGGCTGCAGCTCGCCCGGCCTATCGGCGGTCATGTAGCCCATCATCAGGTTCGGCCCGTCGAGCCACAGCCGGCCGGCGTCGCTGATGCCTTCGACCGGTTCGAGTTTCATGCGCATGGCCGGCAGCAGCCGCCCGACCGTTCCGTCGCGGCCGTGGATGGCGGTGTTGACGGCAACCACCGGTGCGGCCTCGGTCAAGCCAAAACCTTCGATGATCTCGGCCTGGAAGCGCTCGCGGTACACCCGGCGCGTCTCCGGCTTCACCGCCTCGGCACCGGCGACGACGAAGCGCAGGCTGGAAAAATCGCCGTCCTTGGCGGTGCGGGCATAGTTGGCGAGGAACGTGTCGGTGCCGAACATCACCGTTGGCCGGACCTTGCGCGCCACCTCCGGAATAAGTTTGTAGTGGAGCGGTGACGGGTAGAGGAACAGCTTTACTCCGGTGACCAGCGGCAGGATGGTGCCGCCGGTCAACCCGAACGAGTGGAACACCGGCAGCACGTTTAGCAGGATGTCGGCAGGCGAGATGGTGATGCGGGCTTCCGCCTGCATCGCATTGGCAAGAAGGTTCCGGTGCGACAGCACCACTGCCTTGGGCGTGCCTTCCGAGCCGGAGGTGAACAGGATCACCGCCGGCTTGGCCGCATCCTGGCGCTGCAGCGGCCAGCGCCACAGCAAGGCGGCTGCGGCCTTGTCCAGCACGGTCACGCTTGCGCGGACATCCTCCAGCCACAACAGTTTCGCCCCGCCCTTTTCCACCGCCTCGACGATGTCGGCGAGGTTGGCCTTTTCGACAAACGCGCGTGAGGAGACCACGGTGCGGATCATCGCCGTGCGGACGGCGGCGGTGACGCTGGCCGGGCCGGCGGTATAGTTGATCATTGCTGCCACCCGCGCAGCCGACAAAAGTCCGACGAACGACAGCACGACGCCATTAGCGTTGGGCAGGAGCAGCCCAACCGCTTCGCCCGGCGCTGTTATTGCCTCGAAGCGGTGGCCCAAAACCCTGGCGCCGATGAACATTTTCCGGTAGCTCAGCGCGCCACCAATGACGTCCTCGACAATTGGATGGGAAGCGCCAACCCGGTCGGCGGCATCGCGCATGGCAAGAAACAGGCCGCGATCGAGATCGTTGCCGAAAAGCCTGGCCTCAGCGAAGCGATCGAACAACGCATTTGTGTTGGAGGCCTGATCAGGATTCCGCGCCACCAACTCGGCAATGGTCATCGGCTCCAGCACGCTGATCGACAGCTGCGGAAACCAGTGGCGGGGCGCCTTGTCCGCTGGCGTCAGTGAAGCCGGCAGGCTGCGTGCGCCGGCAACGAAGATCGGCATGATGCGCGCGTCGGCCTGCATGGCGATACGGGTGATGGCGCGAAACAACCGAAACGACTTGACGTCGGGCTCGACCGCATCCGGCAGGTAAACGGCGAGCCGGCCCTTGCCCTTCAGCACCCGCACCAATCTGCGGCTGACGAAGACATGCTCGGCGTTGAAGGCGATGGTGCGGCCGAGCTCACGCCACGGCTCCAGCCACGGCGACCTGGCCGAAGCCTGGTCGAGGATGTGCAGCGTGTCCTCCGGCAGCAGCGACAGCATCAGCGCCGGCTCGATGCGTGACTGATGCCAAACGACGTAGATGACCGGGGCCGCCGACTTGCGGGCAATCTTGATGCGCTCGTCGCTGATCCGGTAGGCGAGCTTGAACGGCACGTAGAGCAGCGCCTGGCTCAAACGCAGGCCGAGGCGGAACGTCTCCACCACGCCGATCAGCAGCCACTCCGCGACAAGACCCGCAAGCAGCGCCAGTGTCAGGATCATCGCCGCATCTCCCAACAATCTCACGTCACGGCTCTTCAGTGGCCGCTTCGGGTGAGAACCTAGCCGAAGTTGGATCAACGTCAATGCGGCTCCATTTTCCTTTTCTCCTGTCATCACTGGATTCGGCTGCCTATCGCAGCTACGCCGCTTTCATCCTTCCGCTGATGAAGCGGAATTCCTGCGTTTTGCCGCCAAAGCCATAGGCCGCCGCAGGTACTTCATGCACGAGGGCGTAGCTTTCCTCATGCACCTTGCCCAGAAGCCGGCCGAATGCGGCAAAAATTGCCTGCAGATACGCCTCCAGCTCGAGCTTGGTGTTGGTGCCGTCGACAACCTTGATGTCGAGCCAAGCCGTGTTGGCGCCATGCTCGGCCAGCGACTTGCCGCCGGCGAACCAGTGCTCGGGGTCGTGATAGGAAATGGCAACAGCTGTAATCGTTGCGTCTTTGCGCAGATGCATGGCCGTCAGTTCGGTTACCTCCTTGGCAATGGCGGCTGACAAACCGGCATCGGGTTTGCCGGTAACGCTGACATTGATGATCGGCATGTTTCTTCTCCTCGGCTTCAAGCGGCGTTTCTCGCCGTCCAAAAAATCGTGCCATCATTATTAAATCAAAAAAATCGAATTGTTTTTGATAAACACTTTGATAATATCGAATTATGCAGGTGTTCGATCCCGACCTCCTCAAGACTTTCCTCGCTTTCGTCGATGGCGGTTCCCTGGCGCGGGCTGCGTCGATCGTCGGCCGCTCGCCGTCCGCAGTGACCGCGCAGATGCAGCGGCTCGAGGATGTTGTCGGCGAAGCGCTGCTGGTACCGCAGGGGCGAGGACGCGGTCTGACGCCGGCAGGCGAGGATCTTGTCGGCCACGCGCGTCGCATCCTTGCCGCGCACCGCGAGGCGTGGCTGGCCCTCAAAGGGGCGCGTGCCGACGGGCGCGTCGCCATCGGCACCACGCAGGACTTCGCCGACAGCGGCTTGCCGCAGCTTCTCAGGGCTTTCGCTGTCAGCCATCCTCGCGTCAGGATCGAATTGCGCGTCGGCCGTTCCGCCGAACTGGCGCAGGCTTTGCAGGCCGGCGCCCTTGATCTGGCCATTGCCATGCGGCAGGTGCCGACACGCGACGAAATCGGCGTGCTCAAGGAACCGATGATCTGGCTTTGCTCACAGAATGGGCTGGCCACCCGCCATGACGAACTGTCCTTGGCACTGCTCGATCCTCATTGCGGGTTTCGCGAAGCGGCGACCAGTACACTCGATGCGGCCGGCCGTCGCTACCGTATTGCTGCCGGCAGTGCCAGCCTTGCCGGCCTGCGCACGGCAGTGCACGCCGGCATCGCCTTGACGTTGAGGACTGCGCGCTTCGCTCATTCCGGCATCGTCGAGGCGCCGCGCGATCTTGATCTGCCGCCAGTGCCGGTCGCCGAATTCGCCATCCGCTTGCGTGAGGATGCCGATCGACCAGCGCAGGATCTGGCCGCGTTGTTCAGCGGCAACCTGGCCTTGGCCAACTGAGCCAGCAAAGAAAAAGCCGACCTTGCGGTCGGCTCTGAGTAGGACGGGCCGAGGGGTTTGGGGGGACTTGGGGTGGCCCGTCGCAGCCATAATGACTGAGCCCTATGATGGTTCCATGACTTTTCAAATTTATTTTGAGGAACGGACTTCTCGTGATCGGACCGCCAACTCGCCCTCGGACGCGGCGAGGATTGGTCATGCATCCGCTGCGCGCTGCTTGGCCATCAGCCAGTCTCGGCCGGCGTGAGCGAACACCGCGCAAAGCACGATGGCCCCGCCGAGCATGCTGGCTGCCGGCGGGATCTCCGCGAGGAACAGGAAGGCAAACAGGATCGCGAATGGCACTTCGGCCGAGCCCAGCAATCCTGACTCGGCCGCCGGAATAAGCCGGGTGCCCTCCGTCCACAGGATCGAGGCCAGCGCGAACGAGGCGCCGAAGGTGGCTAGAAGCACAGCGTCCCTGGCCGAGACGGCCAGCGGATCGGTGATGAGCCAGCCGAGCACGAACAGGAGGAACGCCGACATGGCACCCGCCCACACCACCGGCGTATCGCGGAAGGCCCGCACCATGATCATGTAGAGCGCGCTGCCGATCGTCATCAGCAGCGCCAACCCGTCGCCGAACAGATGGCCGGTGCCGAAGCCGGACCAGACCATGATCGCCACACCGCACAGTGACACGGCGGCGGCGGCAAGCGTCTGCAGCCGGAACGGCTCGCGGACCAGCATGAAGGCAAGCAGCGCGGTGACGAAAGGGGCCGTGGCATAGATGATCGCGACATTGGCGACAAAGGTGAACTTGAACGCCGAGATGAAGGCGATGCTGGCGAGCGCGCCCTCGATCGCCAGCAGCCAGCCGCGCCAGCCGAGCCGCAGGCTGTCGCGACCGCCGGAGCGCTGGCGACGCCATAGCACATAAAGGCTGATCAGGATCGAGCCGACGAAGCCGCGCCAGCAGGTGATGGTCAGCGGGTCGGCATGGATCGATTTGGTCAGCACGCCGGTGAGGCCGAAGACGGCCGCCGATGCCGAGACCAGGATGATGCCGAGGGTACGTTCGCGGGCGCTTTCCACTGTGCCTGACATGTCCAGCGATTCCGTCATTTTACCAGCTTACGCTGCCCCGTCCTGACACCATAGTGTCAGCTTGATCGAGGCGTCGTGCATCGAAACAGCAGACGGCAGCGCCGTTGAACAGGAGGCCCGCAAGAACCCTTTCGCGGGTTTCCAGGGTGGCGATATCGGCCATATGTCCGGCGGCCTTACGAATGTGTTGCGAGAGAGGGTGTGAAGGCGTTGGATGTCGGGCACCCGTATCGTCAGGCTATACGGGCGAAACCCTGCCAAGCGCTACGCCAGCGGGGACTTGCGTTTGGGGCAGGCGACACCGCCGTTAAGCGGCGAAGCCAGACAACTATGGGAGAGAAATGAAATGGACGCGATCGCATTGAAGGCCATGCAGGCGCCGCTGAAGGAGGCCTATCGCGACGACGCCTCGCGCGCGCTGATTACCCTCAAGGCCAAGGGCTCGATCGACGACCAATCGATCGCCTGCAAGGTCGAGACGGGCAGGGCGATTGCCATTGCCGGGCTGCATCCGGCGACCGGCGGCACCGGGCTCGAACTCTGCTCCGGCGACATGCTGCTGGAGGCGCTGGTGGCTTGCGCCGGTGTCACGCTGAAGGCAGTGGCGACGGCGCTGGAATTCAAGCTTGGAGCCGCCACGGTGGAAGCCGAAGGCGATCTCGACTTTCGCGGCACGCTTGGCGTGGCGAGGGATGCGCCGGTTGGCTTCCGCGCCATCCGGCTGACATTTGGGCTCGACACCGACGAACCGCAGGAGCGCATCGATGCGCTGCTCAAGCTGACCGAGCGCTACTGCGTGGTGTTTCAGACCATCAGCCAGAAGCCGGAGCTGACGGTCAGCGCGCGACGCTGACGATCTCCCCTTGAGGGTCCTCAGGGGGAGATGTCGCCGAAGGCGACAGAGGGTTGTCTCGCGTGAAGCGCCAACCGCTGCAGCAGGCCGAGCCCGATCGGACCAACCCCCCTCTGGCCTGTCGGCCATCTCCCCCTCAAGGGGGGAGATCACGCTGTCCTACTGCGCCGACGGCTCCTCGGCGTCGCCCTCGTCGGCGAAGGGCGAGGCGCTCGGCACGCACTGCACCGACCAGCCGGCCGGCGTCGGTTGCTTCTGGTATTCGGTTATGGCGAAGGCGCACTGTTCGCGGGTGTCGAATGTGCTGGGCAGCACGACCATGCCGCCTTGCGGGCCGGCGATCACCAGATACCAGACTAACGCTACGCTCGGTGCCGCCATGAGTATTTCCTCGCTCTGCTTGTTTGGGAGTCGCACGATCCTAGCAACTCCGGCCCAGCGGCGAAAGCTGGGCCAAAGCGCGGCGTTAAGCCACGGCATCACAGCCGCGTGATGTCGGTCGTTTTCCGGCTGTGGTTCAGTTCACCGCAAAACAATAGAACAGGCCGTCGCCGCCGGTGCCCTTCAGCGCCTCCTGGCTGCAGCCACCGCGTGACGCATGCGAGGAATTCCACGATTTGGCGGCTGCCGAATCATCGAGGCCGGTACGATCGTGATGACCCATCATCGCCACACCTTCTGCTCCGCTCAGCGTCCAGTCGCCGCAGGTCTGGTCGGCTATTTTCGCGCCATCCGGCTTGGAGCCGGTCAAAACGTCGTGCCGGTTGGGCGTGTCGCCGCGGCCGTTGACCATTTGGCCCTTTTCGTCGAGTGCCGTCTGTTTGGTGATGGCGTTGGCATCGCTATGCAGGGAAGCGACATCATCGGCGATCTTGACGCCCTTGGCGTTGAACCACGGGCCTTTGCCGATACGGTCGCGTGCATCGGTATCGCTGGTCGAGAGATAAGCGCGCCATGTCTTGCCGGTAACGCCCGCGGCTTCGGCCAGTGAACTACAATGGGCGTCGGCGCCGGCCACACCGCCGAGATCGGCGCCTTTGCCGGAGCCGACGCTGGTGACGAAAAAGCTCATCGTTGCCTCCTGCGACGACGTGGCGCCGATAACTGCAAGCAGCGCGGTGGCAGTCAAGAGAAGCAGTCTCCGCATATGGTCCTCCGTTCCTCGAATTGTGGCACCCGAACAACGTTGGTGCCGGCGCAATTCTTCCGGCAAAATGCGATGTGTGGCTACTCCGGCTGCCGGTAGGCGACAAAGCGATTGTGCTTGGCCTGGAAGATCAGCCCGGTCTCCTTGAGCATAGGGCTGGCCAGCGGCACGATACGCTTGGCGATCTCCGAAGGGTGCGGCAGTGTTTCAGGATCCTCGCCGGGTACGGCCTGCGCCCGCATCGCGGTGCGCGTTGCCCCGGGATCGGCGGCATTGACCCTGAGCGGCAGGTTTTCGGTCTCATGCGCCCATGAACGCGTCATGGCCTCGACCGCCGCCTTCGACGCCGCATAAGGCGCCCAGAAGGCGCGTGCGGAGTGGGCAAGGCTGGAGCTCAGCACGATAGCACGGCCGGCATCTGAAAGCCTGAGCAGCGGGTCGACCGAGCGGATCAGCCGCCATGTTGCGGTGACGTTGATGGTCATCACCTTCTCGAAGGTCTTGGCCTCGACATGGCCGATCGGGGCGATGACGCCGAGCACAGCGGCGTTGGCGACCAGTATATCGAGCTTGCCCCAGCGCTCGTGGATGGCGCCGCCCAGCCGGTCGATCCCCGCCATGTCGGCAAGATCGAGCGGGACCAGCGTCGCCTGCCCGCCATCTGCCTTGATCTGGTCGTCGAGTTCTTCCAAGCCGCCGACGGTGCGAGCAACTGCAATCACATGCGCACCGGCCGCGGCAAGCTCCCTGGCGATGAAATAGCCGATACCGCGCGACGCGCCGGTGACGACCGCAACGCGGCCGGAGAGGTCAAGGCTCATACGATGGATTCCGACAGGCAAGGTGAAACCGCCGTAAGGGGCCAAGGGGACGGAGACAAACGGACCGGCAAGGCCTACGACCCACCTGCCGCCAACAGCGACAGCGTGCGCACATTGTCGGAGCCTTCGAAATCGGCAAGCCGGGTCGGATACTGACCGGTGAAGCAGGCGTCGCAGAATTGCGGCTGCTCGTTGTCGCGGCCGGCTTCGCCGACGGCGCGATAGAGCCCGTCTATCGACAGGAAGCCGAGCGAATCGACGCGGATGAACTCGGCCATCTCCTCCACCGACATGCGCGATGCCAGCAGCTTCGATTTCTCCGGCGTGTCGACGCCGTAAAAGCATGAGGCGCGCGTCGGCGGCGAGGCAATGCGCATATGCACTTCCTTCGCGCCGGCATCGCGCACCATCTGCACGATCTTCTGGCTGGTGGTGCCGCGCACGATCGAATCGTCCACCAGAACCACCCGCTTGCCTTCGATCATGCGGCGATTGGCGTTGTGCTTGAGCTTGACGCCCATGTGGCGGATCGAATCGCCGGGCTGAATGAAGGTACGGCCGACATAGTGGTTGCGGATGATGCCGAGCTCGAACGGAATGCCCGCGGCCTGTGAAAAGCCGATCGCCGCCGGCGTGCCCGAATCCGGCACCGGCACGACGATGTCCGCCTCGACCGGGCTTTCCAGCGCCAGCTCGGCGCCGATGCGCTTGCGCACTTCGTAGACATTGCGGCCTTCGACAGACGAATCCGGCCGCGCGAAATAGACATATTCGAAAATGCAGAAGCGGGTCTTCTGCGGCTCGAACGGGAACAGGCTTTCGATCCCCTTGCTGGTGACGACGACCATTTCGCCGGGCTTCAGGTCACGCACGAAACGCGCCCCGATGATATCGAGCGCACAGGTTTCCGAGGCGAGGATCCAGGCACCGTCAAGATCGCCGAGTACCAGCGGGCGGATGCCGAGCGGGTCGCGGCAGCCGATCATCTTCTTGGACGTCATCGCCACCAGCGAGAAGGCGCCTTCGACCTGGCGCACCGCATCGATAAAGCGCGAATTCAGGTCGCGCTCCTTGCTGGTGGCAACCAGATGCAAGAGCGTCTCGGTATCGGAGGTGGAAGAGAAGATGGCGCCTTGCTTCTGCAGCGCGCGCTGCACGGTCATGGCGTTGGTGAGATTGCCGTTGTGGGCGACGGCAAAGCCGCCATCGGCAAGTTCGGCGAAGAAAGGCTGGATGTTGCGCAGGCCGGAGCCGCCGGTGGTGGCATAGCGCGTGTGGCCGATGGCACGGTTGCCTTGCAGGCTGTCGATGACACGCTGCTTGGTGAAGGTGTCGCCGATCAGGCCGACATGGCGTTCGACATGGAATTGGGTGCCGTCGTAGGAAACGATTCCGGCCGCTTCCTGGCCTCGATGCTGCAACGCATGCAGGCCGAGGGTTACGATGGCTGCGGCGTCCTGCCGGCCGAAAATGCCGAACACGCCGCATTCGTCGTGGAAATGGTCGTCGGCTTCGGCGGAAAGCACGTCGTCTGCGTCTGCCATTGAGGCTGCCATTGGGGGCTCAAGCTCCGCTAAAGTCGCCATATAAGGCCATAGCGGATCGAAAGCAACGCACGTCGTGCGGCGTTCACATGATCGTCAGTCTTGATGCCTCGCCAAGTCTGCAGATTGGCAAGTCTGTCGAAATCAGTTTGCCGGCGCCGGGTTTGCAGGTGCCGGCGTCGCGGGCGCATTGTCTGCTGGCGGCGCGTCACTGTCGTCGGGTGCCGGTGCGGTGGCGTCGTCGCCGGCGGCAGGTGCTTCCGCTGCAGGCGCGTCTGGGGCCAGAGGCGTCTCGGTGGCTGGCTGATTCGGATTGAGCTTGTTGAGGATGGCGTTTTCCGGATCCTCGGGCAGCAGGCTTTCGAGCTTGGCGCCGATCGATTCGAGCAGCGGCTTTGACTTGGCGTTGGCAATCCAGCCTGGGGCCTTGGCGCCGGCCAGCCAATTGAAGAAAAGCAGAGCAACAGCGACGACCAGGATACCGCGCGCCGCGCCATAGAGGAAGCCAAGTGTACGATCGAGCGCGCCGATCCTGGAATCGATGATCCAGTCGGCGAGCTTCATGGTGATGACCGAAACGACGATCAGCGCTACAATGAAGACGATACCGGCGGCCGCGGCCATGGCGGCCTTTTCGTTGTCGATATAGGGCTGAATGTAAGGCAGCACCGGCTTGTAGAAGAAGAAGGCGGCCGCCGCGGCGGCTGCCCAGGAGATGATCGACAGGATCTCGCGCGAAAAGCCGCGAACCATGGCGAGCATCGCCGAGACCAGGGTGAAGCCGACGAGAATTCCGTCAAGCAGCGTAATCGGCATGTTTTCGCCCCACTCCGATCTCTTTTTCGCGGCTCGACGAGCCGCATCACTCTCGCTCGTCGACGCGGCTGCGCCGTGAGCCGGCTATGCGCGCCACGAGATCGGCAAGCTCGGTGGGCTGGAAAGCGCCGGCTCCGATCCCCCCGACCCCATTACAACCGACAAGTTCCTCGCTGCCCAAGGGCAGAACCGCGCTTCCGAAACCCAGCTTTTCGGCTTCCTTGAGGCGCTGCTGCGCATGTGCAACCGGCCTCACCGCACCCGAAAGGCTGATTTCGCCGAAATAGACGCAATCGGCGGGAAGGGCAAGACCGGTGAGCGAGGAAACCAGTGCCGCAGCCACCGCCAGGTCGGCCGCCGGCTCCGAAATGCGGTAGCCGCCGGCAACGTTGAGATAGACGTCGTGGGTGCCGAAGCGGACGCCGCAATGAGCTTCCAGAACCGCCAGGATCATCGACAGCCGGGCACCGTCCCAGCCGACGACGGCGCGGCGCGGCGTGCCGAGCGACGACGGTGCTACCAGCGCCTGGATCTCGACCAGCACCGGCCGTGTGCCTTCCATGCCCGCGAAAACCGCGGCGCCCGGCGACTTCGCGTGGCGTTCACCGAGGAAAAGCTCGGACGGGTTGGCGACTTCCCGCAAGCCCTTGTCCGACATTTCGAAGACGCCGATCTCGTCGGTTGGCCCGAAACGATTCTTGACCGTGCGCAGGATACGGAAGTGGTGGCCGCCTTCGCCCTCGAAATAGAGCACCGCGTCGACCATGTGCTCGACGACGCGTGGGCCGGCGATCTGGCCCTCCTTGGTGACATGGCCGACCAGAACGATCGCCGCCCCTGTGGATTTTGCGTAGCGGATCATCGCCTGGGCCGCGGCACGCACCTGGGTCACCGTGCCGGGCGCCGAATCAGCCATGTCGGTCCACAGCGTCTGGATCGAATCGAGAATGACCAGATCCGGCCGCTTGCCATCGGCGATGGTGGCGAGGATGTCCTCGACATTGGTTTCGGCGGCGAGCTCGACCGGGGTGTCGGCGACGCCGAGCCGCTGGGCGCGCAGCCTGATCTGGGCGACCGCCTCTTCACCCGAGACGTAGACGATGCGGTGGCCCTTTGCCGCCAGCGCGGCCGCGGCCTGGGTGAGCAGCGTCGACTTGCCGATGCCGGGATCGCCGCCGACCAGCAGCGCCGAGCCGCGCACGAAGCCGCCGCCCGTGGCGCGGTCGAGCTCGCCGATGCCGGAGACGATGCGCGGCGCGTCCTCGATGTCGCCGGACAAGGTGGTGAGCACTACGGCGCGACCCTTGCGCGCGTTACGGCTATTGGCCGGACCCGAGCCGATGCCGCCGGACGTACCTTCCTCGACCAGCGTGTTCCACTCGCCGCACGCATCGCATTTGCCGGCCCAGCGCTGATGCACCGAACCACAATTCTGGCAGATGAACTGGACGCGCGATTTGGCCATCAGGCGTGGCCCGGTTCGGGTGTGGCAGGTGCCAGCGCAGGATAGGGAGGCGGGACAGCGCCCCCCTCTGTCCTGCCGGACATCTCCCCCACGAGGGGGGAGATCGGACTGAACGTAGGATTTCGCCAATTTTCCGCGTCGCAAAAAAGAGTGGCGTCGCGAGTGACGGCCAATCTCCCCCCATGTGGGGGAGATGTCCGGCAGGACAGAGGGGGGCGCCGTAGAGCGCCGACCGCATTTTCGGGGCGTGGTTTAGCGAGCTGGTTCAAACTCAGTGCTTCTTGGCGAGAGCGCGAACTTCGGCAAGCGCCTCGTCGAGCAATTCCGGGTTGGGTGGCAGCATCTGCGAGTTGTAGATGGAAATCATCCCCTGTGTCTGGGTGGCAAACTCCGGCTCCGCTTTCCGCGCTTCCTCAGTGATCGCATCCACGTAAAACAGGAAATTCTGCCCGGCCAGAACAGGCACACCGCATCCACCCATGATCAGAGTGGTCGTGGAGACCACGCCATTCGGTTCCGGTTTGCCCTTGAACACCTCGGCAATCTCGTATCGTACGTTAACCAGTATTCGGCCATCACCCTCATCAGGCGGAACAGTTCCAAGTTTGATTGGGCTAAGCTCAGTTTCAGTAACCATGCCTCGGAATACCAGGGAGGCCTCCGCAAACGCTCGCTGCGGCGTCCAATGTGGAGGCATGGAACAAGCAGAGGCGGTTGCGAGGGCGGCAACCGCGCCAATGAGCGCAAAAGCAAGAACGGCGGCGCGTCTGAAGTGGTTACCCATGCTACTCAAACCGATCCGGCAAATGATGTTCCTCGGCAAGGTCGGAGAAGCGGGTGAACTCGCCCTGGAAGGCGAGGCTGACCGACCCCGTTGGGCCGTGGCGCTGCTTGGCGACGATGACTTCGGCCTTGCCGCGCATTTCGTTCATCTCGTGTTCCCATTTGATGTATTCGTCGGTGCCCGGCTTCGGCTCGCGGTTCTTCAGGTAGTATTCCTCGCGGTAGACGAACAGCACCACGTCGGCGTCCTGCTCGATCGAACCGGATTCGCGCAGATCCGAAAGCTGCGGGCGCTTGTCGTCGCGGCTCTCGACCTGGCGCGACAGCTGCGACAGCGCAATGATCGGCACCGCCAGCTCCTTGGCTAGCGCCTTGAGCCCGGTGGTGATCTCGGTGATCTCCTGGACGCGGTTTTGCGATGATTTCGCGCTCGACCCCTGCATCAGCTGGATATAGTCGATGACGATGACGTCGAGGCCGCGCTGGCGCTTCAGGCGACGTGCCCGGGCGGACAGCTGAGCAATGGAAATGCCGCCGGTCTGATCGATGAACAGCGGGATTTTCTGCATCGTCTGCGAGCACGCGACGAGCTTTTCGAAATCCATCTCGCTGATCTCGCCGCGCCGGATTTTCGACGACGGGATTTCGGTCTGTTCGGAGATGATGCGGGTGGCCAGCTGTTCGGACGACATTTCGAGCGAAAAGAAGCCGACGACGCCGCCATTGGCCGCTTTGAACGACCCGTCGGCCTGCTGCGCCGGGACGTAGGCCTCGGCGATATTGAAGGCGATATTGGTGGCGAGCGAGGTCTTGCCCATGCCGGGGCGCCCCGCAATGATGATCAGGTCGGACGACTGCAGGCCGCCCATGCGGCGGTCGAGGTCGCGCAAGCCGGTGGCGACGCCCGACAGATGCCCGTCGCGCATATAGGCGGCATTGGCCATGTCGACGGCGGTCTTGACGGCGTCGGTGAAGCTCTCGAAGCCGCCATCATAGCGGCCGGTCTCGGCCAACTCGAACAGGCGCCGCTCGGCATCCTCGATTTGGTCGGAGGGCGACATGTCGACCGGCGCGTCATAGGCGATGTTGACCATGTCCTCGCCGACGGTGATCAGCGCGCGCCGCGTGGCCAGATCGTAGATGGCGCGGCCATAGTCGGTGGCGTTGACGACCGTGACGGCCTCGACCGCCAACCGCACGACATATTGCGCCACCGTCATGTCGCCGACCTTCTCGTCGGCCGGCAGGAAGGTCTTCAGCGTGATTGGCGTCGCGATCTTGCCCATGCGGATGAGCTCGGCCGCGACCTCGAAGATCTTTCTATGCAGCGGCTCGTAGAAATGGCCGGGCTTCAGGAAGTCGGAGACGCGGTAGAAGGCATCGTTGTTGACCAGTATGGCGCCGAGCAGCGCCTGCTCGGCCTCGATGTTGTTCGGCGCCTCGCGATAGAGCGGTGTTTCCGCCACGCCGAATTTTCGTGCTGCCTCTGCCATGATGTCCCCGGTCCTGATCCCCGGTCTCTCGATATCAGAACGAGACAAGTCGGTGATGACTTATCTGCATCAGTCCCCAACCAACCAACTTTGATGCCCGCGATTCACAGCCAGGTTCTTTCGGTGGAAAGAATCTCAATTGACTCGAATCAAGATGGCGAGCCTAGCCGTTCTTGGGCGAGAACAAAACAGGAAAATAGCTGCCGGTCATTCCGGCAAGGCATCACCCCACTCCAGTCGCCGTGCGGCCTTGAACGTCTCGCCATCGCGCTTGGTGAACAGTCGCTCGGCAGCACTTCCATCCTGTTGGCAAAGCTTCAGCAAGACCTTGCCGGAGCCAGACTTCGGCGGTGCGATCACTCGCGCTCGAGGCGGAGTGGCCGGATGGCGGGAAGCCGCGACAAAGATGAATTTCTCGTCCTCCCACGGCACCTCGGCATCCTTGGCCAGACGGTGCAGGCGCGAGCGGGCGACCCGGCGGGCGAAATGGCACCAGTCGGGAGCGACGAGAGGGCAGGGCGCCTCATGCGGGCAGGGCGCAAGCACGTGCGCCCCCGTATCGATCAGCTGCCGCCGCACGGCAAGAATACGCTGCCAGCCGGCCGGCGTGCCCGGCTCGACGACCAGCAGCGTGTCGGCGGTCAGCTGCCAGAGCCGGTCGACGAGTTTTGCCAGCGATGCCGGCGCGATCTCATCCAGCACATAGGCTGAAGTCACCAACTCGGCCGGCTCCAGATCGACCAGGTCGACGGTGACGTCGCCGGTCCGCCAGGCGGTCCTGGCCGTGATCGCATGCGCGGCAAGTGCTTCGCCGACCCTTCGTACCGCGGCGCCGGCCTCGAGCAGCACCGCCTGCTGGAGATCAGGCCAGAGATTGATTGTGGCCCAAAGCACCGTGCCAGGGCCGGCGCCGACATCGAGCAGCGTTCTCGGAGCATAATCGGGCCGCGCCTCGCTTACCGCGTCGAGGCTGGCGCGGACGGCAGCATAAGTCGCCGGCAGCCGCGTTGCCAGATAGGCCTTCACCGCCATGTCTTCGGCCATGTGCAGGCGACCGTCGCGCAACTCTGCGCGGTAGCGGTCCGACAGCGTCTTTGCCGCTTGCTTAAGCATCGGCAACGGCACCTGTTCGAGAAGGCGATCGACGCCTTGTCTAAGCGGGACGGGCAGTTCCATCGCTTAGACAGTCCGAGGTGAGAGCAGAATGACCGAGGCGCCAACGATGCAGATCGCGGCACCGGCAAGATCCCAGCGGTCGGGGTGCACGCCTTCCGCCAGCCACAGCCAGGCCAGCGAGGCGGCAATGTAGATGCCGCCATAGGCGGCGTAGGCCCGGCCCGCGGCGCTGGTGTCGACCAGCGCCAGCAGCCACGCGAATAGCACCAGCGAGACGAGACCGGGCGCCAACCACAGCGGCGATTTTTCCAGCCGCCACCATGTCCAGAACGAAAAGCAGCCGGCGATCTCGGCAAGTGCGGCAGCGACGTAGAGGAGGTAGGTCATAAAAAGGTCCCGCGTTGACGGGAGCCTTTTCAGCGTGCCAGTCGGCAAATGGCAAGCGGCAATGGCGCGATCGCCGGCCGTCTACTCCGGATCCACCATTTTGCGGCGGCGAGCGGGCTTGGCCGCCGGAGCCTTTTCACGACGTCCAAGATCGCGCATCTCCAGCGCCTTCTCACAATTGGCCATGTAGTCGCGCGTCATCGGCAGCGTGTCGTTCTTCTTGGCAATCTGGATCTGGAAGATCACCAGATCTTGCCAGCGGAACGCAGCTTCCGAGGCGGCAAGATAGAACTCCCACATACGGCAGAAGCGCTCGTCATAAATCGCCTTGGCCTTGTCGCGGTTGGCCGCGAAGCGTTCGCCCCAATGCTTCAGCGTCTCGGCATAATGCAGCCGCAGAACCTCGATGTCGGTGACGACGAGCCCCGATTTTTCGATGGCCGGCATCACTTCGGAGAGCGACGGAATATAGCCGCCCGGGAAGATGTATTTGCGGATGAAGGCGCTGGTCGCCCACGGCACGCCGGAGCGGCCGATCGTATGCAGCAGCATGACGCCGTCCGGTTTCAGCAGCGTCGCCGACTTGTCGAAGAAGGTGCGGAAATGATTGACGCCGACATGCTCGAACATGCCGACCGAGACGATGCGATCGAAACGTTCATTGAGTTCGCGATAGTCCTTAATGTCGAAATGAACCCGGTTTTGCAGGCCCTGCGCATGGGCGCGGTCGGTGGCAACGCCGTGCTGCTCGGTCGACAGCGTCACGCCCTGTACGTCGACGTCGAACGCCTTGGCGAGATAAAGGCCAAGCCCACCCCAGCCGGAGCCGATATCGAGCACCGTCTGGCCGGCCTTCAGCCTGAGCTTGGCGGCAATATGGCGCTTCTTGGCCGCTTGTGCCTCGTCGAGGGTCATATCCGGCTGCTCGAAATAAGCGCAGGAATATTGCATGTCCTCATCGAGGAAGAGGCGGTAGAGGTCGCCCGACAGATCGTAATGGCGCTGCACGTTGCGGCGCGCCCGCGACGCCGTGTTGATCTGCTGCAGGCGCCGGAAGGCGTGGCGCAGACCTTCGATCGCTTTCGACCAGGTGGCATCGATACCGCCGCTGCCCATGTTCTGGAAGGCAATCCGCATCACCCCCAGCACGCCGCCCTCGAGAATGTCGAGTTCACCGTCCATGTAGGCTTCCGGCACCGCCAGCATCGGATCGAAAGTGATGGCGCGCTCGGCATGCCTGGTCTTGATGTGCATGTGCACCGGTTCGCCGCTGCCGTCACCGAAAGTCACCATCGAGCCTTGCGGCCCTGTCACCTTGAGATTGCCTGTGCGGACCAGGCGGTCGAGAATGCGTTTCAGCAGAATATTCATGACCAAATGTCCCCTCTCGGTCAGACAGGCTGTCTTATTCTGCATCAAGATATAGGGGTTCGAAAAGTTCCATTTGGCATAAAAATGCCCGGGTACGAGGCCCGGGCATTGGTCCAGAATAGCGATTAGCCGGCGAATGCCGACGAATGACGATCAGCCGTTGTCTTCGCCGCCCTCGAACTCCGCATTCGGATCGAAGAAGTTTTCCGGCCGCGCATTATCGTTGATGTCCTCGCCGTAGATGGCTTCCGCGGTTGTCAGCGTTTCGCCCTTGGCCTGGCGCTCGGCTTCGTCGGCCGTGCGGGCAATGTTGAGCGTGATGGTAACCTCGACCTCCGGATGCAGCGCGATCGCCACATTGGTGACGCCAATGGTCTTGATCGGCTGGTTGAGCAGGATCTGGTTGCGGTTGACCGAAAAACCTTCCGCCGTCACCAGCTCGGCGATGTCGCGTGTCGAGACCGAACCATAAAGCTGACCGGTCTCGCCGGCTGAGCGCACGGCGATGAAGCTCTTGCCGTCGAGCTTTTCTGCAATCTGCGCGGCCTCGGACTTGCGCTCCAGGTTGCGGGCTTCCAGTTGCGCCCGCTGTCCCTCGAACTTCTTCTTGTTAGCTTCGTTGGCGCGCAGCGCCTTGCCCTGCGGCAACAGGAAATTGCGGGCGAATCCGTCCTTGACCTTGACGGTGTCGCCCATCTGGCCGAGGCGGGAAACGCGTTCGAGAAGAATGACTTCCATGGTTTTGTTCCTTCGCTTGGGCGCTATCCTCAGGATCGGCGCCGAGTTGTCTGGAACAGGTCAGAAAGCTGGGGCGTCACCGCCTGTGTCGCTGTCCTGCCTGTCGCGGCAGTTAGGATCTCGTGTCGAAATCCAACCCGGGATTTGGTGTTCGATCCGGCTACGCCCGTCGTGGCCGGTGACAAAAAGCGGGCGGCGAACCGCCCGCGTAGATTTAGCGGACCACGTAGGGCAGCAGGCCGAGGAAGCGGGCACGCTTGATCGCCTTGGCGAGTTCGCGCTGCTTCTTCTGGCTGACGGCGGTGATGCGCGATGGCACGATCTTGCCGCGCTCGGAGATGTAGCGCTGCAGAAGCCGCACGTCCTTGTAGTCGATCTTCGGCGCGTTGGCGCCAGAGAACGGGCAAGTCTTGCGGCGGCGGTGGAAGGGGCGCCGGGTTGGGATCTGATTGATGTCGACCATTATTCTGCGGCTCCTTCAAAGCCTTCGCGCGGACGGCGCGGGCCACGATCGGCACCGCCATCGCCGAAGCTGCGCGGCGGACGATCACCACGGTCACCGCGATCGCGGTCGCCGAATGAGCGCGGGCCACGGTCGCGGTCGCCGAAGCCGCCGCGTTCCGAGCGCTCTTCGCGCTTCTGCATCATTGCCGACGGACCTTCCTCATGCGCATCGACCTTGATGGTCAGGAAACGCAGTACGTCCTCGGACAGACCCATCTGGCGCTCCATTTCGTTGAGCGCGGCCGGGGGGCAGGTGATGTCCATGAGTGTATAATATGCCTTCCGGTTCTTGTTGACCCGGTAGGTGAGGGACTTCAGTCCCCAGTTCTCGACCCGGCCGACGGACCCGCCATTCGCGGTGATGACGCCCTTGTACTGTTCGACAAGCGCATCGACCTGCTGCTGCGAGAGGTCCTGCCGAGCAAGAAACACATGTTCGTATAGAGCCATAGTGTTCGTGCCTTTCTTCGTTTCTCTCCCGGTTCCCGGCGGCAAAAGCCTCTGCAACTTCTCTGACCCGCAATCCTTGCGAAGGCGGGGAAGAAAGGAGCATGACGAGACGGTCGAGAGCGGAGACACGGGAGGCGGAAGCGCTTCTGGCTTCACGCGAAGGTTTCGAAAAACCTCCGGCCCTCCGTTCAGCCCCCAGCAAGGACCGGCAGATTGCGGGCGTCTATACAGGAATTTGGCCGCAAGGCAAGGGCAAACGGCCGACGTGTCGTAAGCAGATGAGTTGTCCGGATTAGGTAGCACATGAGTTGTCCGGTCTTATTGGGCTGCTGGCCTCATTCGCAAGGTCTTACGGATTCCCTGCCCGGACCCAAGAATGTTTTCCTGCATTTCGCCTGACAAAACAAACCGGATGCCCTGTTCGTATAATCGCGGGAGACGGTCGAGGTAACGCCAACAAATCGAACAGCTCTACGCAGTCGGCAATCAGCTGCAACAATTCCCGTCTCTCGACGACACGATCGGAGTTCGCGCATCACGCTGCAACTTCAGCTGCCTCAGCTCGTGTGTGCAGCCACTTTGCCTGTGGTTTCGGGGAAGAAATCGGGCGCCGCATGGCGCTTGCCGAACATCATGTCGTATTGCAGCAGACGGAAGTCGCGGATTGCCGGGTCGATCTCTTTCTGACGCGACCAATCGGGGGTGGCCTCGCCCCCCGGTGCCAACAGCAAATTACGGTCGATGACGCGGTAGCGCTCTCGCAACTGGCCGAGGAAGCCGGTGTAATAGGGATGGCTGATGCCGGCCGTTTTCAGGATATGGTAGGGCAGGAAGGCCGGGCTGACGGCGCCCAGATCCTCGGAGGGGCCGCTGCGGTTCGACCAGACGATCAATGGCGTCTGGTGGTGCTGCAGCATCTGGTCGGCCGGCTCCTTGCGCGGCGCGACATTGTCCTTCAGGAAACCGGTCTCGACGTAGACCGGCCCAAGCGGCGGCAGGTGATCGCCGAAGAATGCGATGACGGTCGGCCGCTCGCGTTTCTTCGCCCATTCGATCAGCCGCTCGAGGCCGCGGTCCGCGTCGGAAGAGCCTTCGGCGTAGCTCAACAGCGATTCACGTGCCCATTGGCTGATCGGCGCCTGCACCTTGTGGGTCGGATTGGTATAGCGATACGGCTCATACGGCCCGTGGTTCTGCAGGCTGACGGCGAAAAAGAAGACCGGCTCGGCGCTGGTATCGGCTTCGCGGATGATCTCGTCGGTCATCGCTGCGTCCGACGCGAGCGGTCCGCGCTTCTGCATGGGCGGCAACGTCTCCTCGGACTTGAAGTCGTTGAAGCCGAAATCGGCATAGACGGCCCCCCGGTTCCAGAACCAGTTGGTGCCGGGATGGATGGCGCGTGCCCGGTAGCCCTGACTTTTCAGGAAGGTCGCCAGCGAGGGAGTCGGTGTCCGCACATATTGCTGGTAGGGAATGCTGCCCGCCGGCAGGAAGGCGTTGGAAAAGCCGGTCAGGGCCTCGAACTCGATGTTGGCCGTCATCCCGCCGAACTCGGGCGAGAACATGTAGCCCGTGCGCAGTGCCCGCACATTGGGGATAGGGTCGGGTGTGATGGTGACGCCGGGCAGCTTGGTCGGATCCCAGAAGGATTCGCTCATCACGACGATGATGTCGGGCTTCTCGGCGGGTACCGAGGCGATCACCTGCGGTTTGCCGATCGCTTCGATCGCCTTGTCGGAATAGCCGGGCGGCGCCGAGACATGCGCCATCGGGACGTTCAGCGCGAAGGCGAGCGCAAAACCGTTCGAGGCATAGTTTTCCTTCTGGTCCCACATGATCGGGATGATCTGCAGCCGGTCGCGCGTCCACGAGAAAGTGGCATAGTCCATGATGGAAACGAAGAAGGCGATCAGCGGTACTGTCAGCGTCAGCCGGGCAAGGCGGCCCTTGTGGCTGAGCGCCGGAACGCGGCGGCGCCATAGCCGCCAACCGTAGACGAGCAGCGACAGTCCGCCGACGATGCCGATCGCCAGGGCAATGGCGGTTCCCGGGCGATCGCGTACCAGAAGCGGCATCAGTGCCACGATCTGCCGGGAATAGAGGAAATCGGTCGGATAGAGCGGATCGCCGAGATACAGCGACTTCTGGTGGCCGACGAACGCCAGCGACAATGTCAGCGGCGCAACGATCATCAGGCTCTGATGACTGCGGCCGAGCACGGCGTCGAGGCCGATGAGGATCAGCGCAAAAATGATGATCGTGGTCCAGCCGGGTTTGAAAGGCTGCAGAAAGAAATCAATGGTGCCGGCAAAGTTGCCGCGCACGATCAGTTCGATGGCAAACACAAGGATGGCCGCAGCCAGCAAGCTGATAAGGCCATAGCGGATGACAGGCCATTTGCGCGCCGGCAGATAGCCGGTCGACGGATCGCCTTCAAGAAACTGGGGCGCCGCCTCGGCTGCGCTCTGCTTGGTCTTTGCCACTTCAATAGTTCCCCGGCCCGCAACAAAAGCGTCACTCGATTGTCATCGAACTGTCACGCAAAGCCTAGCGCCTGTGGCGGAAATAAGAAGAGCCAGCAAACAAATCGTGAGCGGTTTTCATCATGAGTGATCGCCAAAAAGCCTGCCGAAACAGGCACTCGGCCGATATTACGCGATCAAGGTTGGACTTGACTTGGCCGCACGCCTTGCGTCACAGGCAACGTGAACCAGCAGCTGGGAGCCGCCGATGGCCATCGCATTCACCTTTCCGGGGCAGGGCAGCCAGGCTGTCGGCATGGGCAAGGACCTCGCCGATACCTTTGTGGAATCGCGGCGGATCTTCGAGGAAGTTGACGACGCGCTCGGCGAAAACCTATCGAAGCTGATCTGGGAAGGCCCGGAAGAGACGCTGACGCTGACCGCCAACGCCCAGCCGGCGCTGATGGCGGTGTCGCTTGCCGCAATCCGGGCGCTGGAGGCGCGCGGCTTCTCCCTGAACGGCAAGGTCACCTATGTCGCCGGCCACTCGCTCGGCGAATATTCGGCACTTGCGGCCGCAGGTTTCGTTTCGGTCGCCGACGCCGCCCGGCTGTTGCGCATCCGCGGCAATGCCATGCAGGCGGCTGTGCCGGCCGGCGAGGGCGCCATGGCGGCGATCATCGGGCTGGAACAGGCCGACGTCGAAGCCGCTTGCGCAGAGGCCGCCCAGGGCGCCGCCAAAGATCCCGCACAAGCCTTGGTTTGCCAGATCGCCAATGACAATGGCGGCGGCCAGCTGGTGATCTCCGGCGCCAGGCCGGCGGTCGAACTGGCGGCGAGGCTATGCACGGAGAAGGGCGCCAAGCGGGCGCTGATGCTGCAGGTCTCGGCGCCCTTCCATTCGGCATTGATGAAGCCTGCGGCCGAGATCATGCGGGAGGCGCTGGCCGCCGTGACGAAGAGTGCGCCGGTCGTGCCGCTGGTCTCCAATGTTACGGTGACCCCGACGAGCGATCCCGACGAGATCGCCCGCCGACTCGTCGAACAGGTGATCGGGCGCGTGCGCTGGCGCGAAACGGTGGAGTGGTTCGGCAGCAACGGCGTTGCGACGCTTTACGAAGTGGGCGCCGGCAAGGTGCTGTCGGGACTGGCCCGCCGCATCAACCGCGATATTGCCACCACTGCCATCGGATCCGCGGCGGATGTCGAGGCGGCGCTGGCGGCGCTTGCATAATCAACTGGCGATTTGACCCCGCTCCATGCGAAGGGTGTTCGCTCAGATCAGGAGGCAAGAATGTTCGAATTGACCGGCCGCAAGGCGCTCGTCACCGGCGCATCGGGAGGTATCGGCGAGGCGATCGCCCGGGTGCTGCACGGCCAGGGCGCCATCGTCGGCCTGCATGGCACACGTATCGAGAAACTGGAGGCGCTGGCCGCCGAACTGGGCGACCGGGTCAAGCTTTTCCCGGCCAATCTTTCCAACCGCGACGACGTCAAGGCGCTCGGCCAGAAGGCGGAGGCCGACCTCGAAGGCGTCGACATCCTCGTCAACAATGCCGGCATCACCAAGGACGGGTTGTTCGTACGCATGGCTGACGCCGACTGGGATAGCGTGCTCGAGGTCAACCTGACCGCCGTGTTCCGGCTGACCCGCGAGCTTACCCATCCGATGATGCGGCGCCGCCATGGCCGCATCATCAACATCACTTCAGTGGTTGGCGTCACCGGCAATCCCGGCCAGACCAACTACTGCGCCTCCAAAGCCGGTATGATCGGCTTTTCCAAATCGCTGGCGCAGGAGATCGCCACCCGCAATATTACCGTCAACTGCGTCGCCCCGGGCTTCATCGAATCGGCGATGACCGCCAAGCTCAACGACAAGCAGAAAGAGGCGATCATGGCGGCGATCCCGACCCGGCGCATGGGCACGGGCGCCGAAGTCGCCTCTGCCGTCGCCTACCTAGCTTCCAACGAGGCAGCCTACGTCACCGGCCAGACCATTCATGTCAATGGCGGCATGGCAATGATCTAACACTTGGGAAAACGCTTCATTCCGTCTTGGATGCACGGGATTTTTCGTGTAATGCCGCCCGCAACCCGGCGGTTCGGGCAAAAACCGGTCCTGTTCCGCTGCGTTTCCGGCAGGACCATCTTTCAGCTTGATTAGCGGCATTCTGCCCGCTAACGAAGACAGACAACCAAAAGACGAGGATGCCCAAATGAGTGACACCGCAGAGCGCGTCAAGAAGATTGTCATCGAGCACCTTGGCGTCGATGCCGACAAGGTGACGGAGCAGGCGAGCTTCATCGATGATCTGGGCGCGGACAGCCTCGACACGGTCGAACTTGTCATGGCGTTCGAAGAAGAGTTCGGCGTCGAAATCCCGGACGACGCCGCCGAGACCATCCTGACTGTTGGCGATGCGGTGAAATACATCGACAAGGCCTCCGCCTGACGCTATTTGCAGTCATCACCGGGGAGGACCTGCGATGAGGCGTGTCGTCGTCACGGGCCTTGGGCTGCTTTCGCCGTTCGGCATGGGCTTCGAGCACAGCTGGAAGGAGCTTCTGACCGGCCGCAGCGCAGCCAAGCGCATCACCGAATTCGAGGTGGAAGACCTTGCCTGCAAGGTCGCCCACGTCATTCCGCGCGGTGACGGCTCCAACGCCACTTTCAATCCTGAAGCCGTTCTCGAGCCGAAGGAACTGCGCAAGATCGGCGACTTCATCCTGTACGGGATCGCGGCCGCCGACGAGGCACTCAAGGATTCCGGCTGGCAGCCGAAGACGCATGAGGAACAGTGCGCCACCGGCGTGCTGATCGGTTCGGGCATCGGCGGCATCGAAGGCATCGCCGAGAATGCGATGATCCTCAAGGAACGCGGTCCGCGCCGCATCAGCCCATTCTTCATCCCTGGCCAGATCATCAACCTCGTCTCCGGTCAGGTCTCGATCCGCCATGGGCTGAAAGGCCCCAACCATGCCGTCGTCACCGCTTGCTCGACCGGTGCGCACGCCATCGGCGATGCCGCCCGGCTGATCATCTGGGGCGATGCCGACGTTATGGTCGCAGGCGGCGCCGAAGCGCCGGTGACGAGACTGTCGGTCGCCGGGTTCGCCGCTTGCCGCGCGCTCTCCACCGAGCGCAACGACGCGCCGCAAACGGCCTCACGCCCCTATGATCGCGATCGCGACGGCTTCGTCATGGGCGAGGGCGCCGGCGTTGTCGTGCTCGAGGAGCTCGAACACGCCAAGGCCCGCGGCGCCAAGATCTATGCCGAGGTCACCGGCTACGGTCTGACCGGTGACGCCTATCACATCACCGCGCCTGCCGAAGACGGCGACGGCGCTTTCCGTTGCATGACCGCGGCGCTGAACCGGGCGAAGCTGACGCCGGCCGATGTCGACTACATCAACGCGCACGGCACCTCGACCATGGCCGATACGATCGAACTCGGCGCCGTCGAGCGGCTGGTAGGCAACGCCGCCTCGAAGATATCGATGTCGTCAACCAAATCGTCGATTGGCCACCTGCTGGGCGCGGCTGGTGCTGCCGAGGCGATCTTTTCGATCCTCGCCATTCGCGACAACATCGCGCCGCCGACCATCAATCTCGACAATCCGGAGCGCGAAACGGCGATCGACCTGGTGCCGCACAAGCCGCGGGCCCGGCAGATCGACGTGGCGCTGTCCAACTCCTTCGGCTTCGGTGGCACCAACGCCTCGCTCGTCTTCCAGCGCTACAATGGCTGACCGCTCTGCCGGTTTCCGTCTGCCGTCAATTTTGCCATATTCGCCCCTACTCTGCCCGAGGGGATTCGTCGCAAGATCAGATGGTAGGGCGCTATGAACACAAATCCGGCCGATAACGGGGAATTCGGGCAACGGCCAGCAACGTCCGGCCCGATCGTGCCGAAAACGGCCAGCGAGGCGTTGCGGCCCGAGGCCGGCACGCCGCCGCCGAAGCGCTCGCGTGCCTCGCGCAGCCAGTTGGTCGTGTTCATGAACTTCGTCATCTCTTCGGTGATGCTGATGGTACTGGCGGCAGGCGTTGCGCTGTATTTCGGCAAGCAGGAGTTCAACGAGCCCGGCCCGTCGGCCAATGGGGACACTTTCCTGGTCAAGCCGAATAGCGGCGTCCAGGAGATCGCCGACCAGCTTGAGCGGCGAGGACTGATCAGCGACGCCCGCATTTTCCGCCTTGGCGTGCGCGCCTTCGGCAATGATTCCGCCCTGAAGGCCGGCGAATACGAGATCAAGCCGCAGGCGTCGATGCACGAAATCATGGAACTGCTGAAGAGCGGCAAGTCGGTGATGTATTCGCTGACTATCCCCGAGGGGCTGACGGTGGAGCAGGCGCTGCAACGGATCGCCGAGCAGGACGCGCTGACCGGCGATATGCCGTCGACCACCCCACCTGAGGGCAGCCTCGCCACCGACACGCTGCGCTTCACCCGCGGCGCAACACGCCAGCAGATGGTTGACAAGCTTCTGGCCGACCAGAAGAAGCTGGTCGACGAGGTCTGGCAGCGCCGAGCGCCGGATCTGCCTATCGCCAATGTTGAGGATTTTGTCACCCTAGCCTCGATCGTCGAGAAGGAGACCGGCAAGGGCGATGAACGCTCGCGCGTAGCCGCCGTCTTCCTCAATCGGCTGGCCAAGGGTATGCGGCTGCAGTCGGACCCGACCATCATCTACGGCCTCTTCGGCGGCAAGGGCAAACCCATCGACCGCCCGATCTATCAGTCGGACATCCAGAAGCCGACGCCCTACAACACCTATCTGATCAACGGTTTGCCGCCGACGCCGATCGCCAATCCCGGCCGTGCGGCGCTGGAGGCCGTCGCCAATCCGTCGAAGACCAGCGATCTCTACTTCGTCGCCGACGGCAGCGGCGGCCACGTCTTTGCCTCGACGCTCGATGAGCATAACGAGAATGTCGCTCGCTACCGGGCACTGCTGAAAAAGCAGGCGCAGGACGCCGGCAAGGCCGGGGCAACCAATACCGGAGCCGACACGCCGGCGGGAGCCATCGTTGACGATGCGGGCGCCACCGCCGCCCAGTAGGGCCGGACGCCATCAGGTTGGCCCTGTGCATGTCCGGGTGGATGTGCAAGGGCTGCTATGGCATTAAAATTCACATGATCCTGCCCGGAGAAAATCGCTCCGGCTTGAGGGCATTCGGCAAAGGGACGCACGGCTACATGAACTTGCAGAGCATGACCGGTTTTGCGCGCAGTGTCGCCGAACACGACGGTACTTCGATTGCCTGGGAAGCCAAGTCCGTCAACGGCAAAAGCGTCGAGGTCAGGTTGCGGCTGCCGCAAGGTTTCGACCGGCTGGAGCCGGCCGTCCGGCAGACGGTGCAAAAGCGTTTTGCGCGCGGCAATTTTCAGATGACGCTGACCATTGGCCGCGCCGCCGGCGCACAAGCGCAACCCGTGGTCAACGAGGCTTTCCTGAAGGATCTGGCGGGCTTGGCCAAGCGGCTGCAGGAGCAGTTCGGGGTAGCCCCTGCGGCGGCCGACGGGCTGCTTGCGCTGCGCGGCGTGCTCGACATTCCCGAAACCATCGAAACCGAAGAGGCGCGCAGTGCGCTCGATACCGCGATACTGTCGGCGCTGGAAGCAGCACTGAACGGGCTGCAGCAGGCGCGCCAGGGCGAAGGTGCCGCACTTCGTTCCCTGCTGTCCGGCCATATCGATGCCATCGAGGCGCTGACGCTGCGGGCCGAGGCCGATCCATCACGCGAGCCGGCCACGATCCGCGAAAGGCTCGCCGAGCAGATCCGCCTGTTGATGGACGCGTCCGCCAACCTGGACGCCAGCCGGCTGCATATGGAAGCGGCGTTTCTGGCCACCAAGGCCGACATACGCGAGGAAATCGACAGGCTGAAGACGCACGTGACGTCGGGGCGGGCGCTGCTCGCCGGCGGTGGCGCCATCGGCCGCAAGCTCGATTTCCTGGCACAGGAATTCAACCGCGAATCGAATACGCTGTGTTCCAAGTCGAATGCTGCCGCGGTCACCGCCATCGGGCTGGAACTGAAGGCGGTTGTCGACCAGTTTCGCGAACAGGTCCAGAATCTGGAATGATCCCGATGCCAAGCCACATGACTGCCAAGCCCCATGACCGCTAGGGATTTGGGTTCCCGCATTCGGCGCCGCGGGCTGATGCTGGTCTTGTCGTCGCCGTCAGGCGCCGGCAAGTCGACGATTGCGCGCAATCTGCTGGAGAGCGATTCCAGCCTCGAATTGTCGGTCTCGGTCACCACGCGGCCACGCCGCGGCAGCGAGATCGAGGGCGTCCATTACCACTTCCGCACCATGCGCGAGTTCGAGCGGCTACGCGATTCCGATGCGCTGCTCGAATGGGCGGAGGTGCACGGCAATTGCTACGCGACGCCGCGCGAGCCGGCCGAACAGGCGCTGGCCGAAGGCCGCGACATGCTGTTCGACATCGACTGGCAGGGCGCTCAGCAGCTCAAGGAGAAGATGCGCGCCGACATCGTCTCGATCTTCATCCTGCCGCCATCGATGAAGGAATTGAAGGCGCGGCTGAAGCGTCGCGCCGAGGACCAGGAAGCGGTGATCGAGACGCGGCTCAAGAACGCCCGCAACGAGATCGAGCACTGGAAGGAGTATGATTTCGTCATCGTCAACGACGATCTCGACCGCGCTTTCGCCGAGGTGCGCGGCATCGTTACGGCCGAACGGCTCAGACGCGATCGCCGGCCGGGCCTGTTCGATTTCGTCTCGGGGCTGCTCGATGAGAAGACGGATTGATCAAGGCGCTGTCCCCGCGACCAGGATCAGATTGCGGCTGAGCGCGGCGTCGCGCAGTTCCAATGCCGCGGCATATTCGGCGGAGCGGTACCAACGCCGCGCCGTGTCCATGTCGGGGAATTCCACGATGATCAGCGGCCCGGGAGACCAGTCGCCTTCCAACCTTTCCACCTCGCCGCCGCGTACCAGATAGCGCCCGCCATGCTGGGCGATGGAGGCAGCCGCGCGGGCGCGATAGGCATCGATAGCCTCTGTGTCACGGATCGTGACGTCGGAAATGACATAGGCGGCCACTGTTTGTCTCCGGGCAGGGTTTGTCCGGCTATCTATGCCATGAGAGCGGAAATTCCACGCGGGCGCTTCCCGGCATCACACCGCGTTGGTCAGGCGAATGAATTCCTCGACGCTGAGCGTCTCCGCACGCCTGGTCGGATCGATGCCGGCGCGGGTGAGCAGTGCCTCGCCGCCGAGGCTTTTCACGCTCTGCCGCAGCATTTTCCGGCGCTGGCCGAACGCCGCTTCGGTGACGCGGCTAAGCCGTTTGACCTCTGCCGGCAAGGGGCTGGCGCGCGGCACCAGATGCACCACCGAGGACGTCACCTTGGGTGGCGGCGTGAACGCCTGGGGCGGCACGTCGAAGACAATCCTCGCCTCCGTCCGCCAGCCTGCAAGCACGCCGAGCCGGCCATAGGCCTCGCTGCCGGGGCTGGCTGCAATGCGTTCGGCGACCTCGCGCTGGAACATCAGCGTCATCGACGCGTAGAAAGGCGGCCACTCGGTCACGGTCAGCCAGCGGATCAGCAATTCGGTGCCGATATTGTAAGGCAGGTTGGCAACGATTTTCGCCGACCCCCCGCTTCCCGGCGCTCCTTTGGCAAGCGCTGCAAAATCAGTTTTCAGCGCATCGCCGGCCACGATCTCGAGCCGACCCGGATAGTGGTTCGCGATCTCGGCCAAGGCCGCCAGGCAGCGCTCGTCGCGCTCGATCGCGACGACCCGGCGGGCGCCGTTGAGGAGCAGGGCCCGAGTCAGCCCACCCGGACCGGGACCGACCTCGATAACCGTAACGTCGCTCAGGTCGCCGGCGGTCCGCGCAATCTTGCTTGTCAGGTTAAGGTCGAGCAGAAAATTCTGGCCGAGTGCCTTTTTCGCCTGCAGCCCATAGCGCTCGATCACCTCGCGCAGTGCCGGCAGGCCGTCTATGCTCATAGGGTTGGGCTCATCGGGCTGGGCTCATCGGGCTGGGCTCGTCGGGTTAAGGCCATCGAATTGGGCTCATTGGGCCCAGTGGCCTACGGCCTTTTCCCGGTATCGGCAAGCAGGCGAGCGAGTTTCAGCGCCGCAATCAGGCTGTCGGCACGGGCAATGCCCTTGCCGGCGATGTCGAAGGCGGTGCCGTGGTCGGGCGAGGTGCGGATGAAGGGCAGGCCGAGCGTGACGTTGACTGCCTCGTCAAACGCCAGCGCCTTGGCGGGGATCAGCGCCTGGTCATGATACATGCAGAGCACCACGTCATAGCCGGCGCGGGCGCGAGCGTGAAACAGGGTGTCGGCCGGCAATGGCCCGAAGGCTTCTATTCCTTCCTGCCTCAGCCTGTCGATCGCCGGGCGCACGATCCGCTCGTCTTCGGTGCCTATCGCGCCGCCTTCGCCGGCATGAGGGTTGAGGCCGGCGATGGCGAGCCGCGGCTTGGCAATTCCGAAGCGGTTTGCAAGGTCGGCGGCGGTAATGCGGCCGGTGGCGACGATCAGGTCGGTCGTCAGCGCCTTCGGCACCTCGGCCAGTGCGATGTGAATGGTGACCGGCACGGTGCGCAGGTCCGGACCGGCAAGCAGCATCACCGGCGTCACTTCGGTGCCGGTGTGAAGTGATGCCAGATGCGCCAGATATTCGGTGTGGCCGGGAAAGCGAAAGCCGGCATCGTAGAGCGGCTTCTTGGCAATCGGGCAGGTGACGACCGCGGCAGCGCGGCCGGCCAGGCAGTCGGCAACGGCGCGGTCGATCGCCTCGATGATTCCGGCGGCGTTGGCTGGATCCGGGCGGCCGGGACTGTCGACGAAACGGGCGGAAAGCGCCACCACCGGCAGCGCGCGCGAAAACACACTAGGCGCTAGCGCCGGCGTCGTCTCGGCAATCGCGATATCGGTGCCGAGCCCGTGCGCCCGCGCGGCAATCAGCGCCGGATCGGCAAGGAGATAAAAAAACGGAACGCCGGCGCTGTCGCGGGCCTGCCAAGCGGCGATGGCGATGTCCGGCCCCACACCGGACGGATCGCCGACGCTCAACGCCAGCGGAAGCTCTGTGTCAGGCACGGCGATGCCGACTTCAGCGCTCGATGATGCGGGCTTTCTTCCGCAACTCCTCGACATATTTCTTTGAGAGCTCGTCGGCGTTCTTGTCGCTCGAGCCCTCGCTCTGGAACACCATCTGCGCGACTTTGTCGTCCGACACTTCGCGCGACGAGCAGATGCCGACGAATTCGACGCCGCGGTCGGTCTCGCGCGTCGCGGTGGCGCCGCCGACCTTGGTGGCCTTGATCTGCTCGGCCCAGTCCGGCGGCAGTTGCGGCGCCAGCACCCGGCCGAGGTCGCGAACGGTGACGTCGATCAGGCCCTTGGCGAATTCGCGGGTGGTGTTGCAGCCGTTGAAGCGGGCGCGCATGGCATCGGCTTCGCGCTTGCGCTTGGCCAGCGTCGCGCTGCGCTCGGCTGCCGGCACCACGAAGATGACCTGCTGCAGCATGTATTCGGTGGCGCTCGGCTTGCTGCCGCCCTTTTCGAGCATGCGCTTGACGACGTCCTGCTCGCTTATGGCGCCGCCCCCGTCGGCGGAGCGGTAGCGCGCGGACAGCGCCTGGTTCCAGGCCATCTGCGCTCGGATGAATTCCTTGAAGTGCTCCTTGGTGACGCCTGATTGCGCCATTACACCGTCAAGCTGCTTGAGCTGCATCTTGTTGTTCGTGGCGAAACGCTGATAGGCGGCATCGACCTGCGCATCGCTGATGCGGATGCCTAGGCGCCGAGCCTCGGCCGAGCGCAGCGTCTGATCTATCATTTCCTGGCCGGCATCGCCCTTTCTGCGCTGCAGGCGCAGGAAAGCGGCCCGATGCTGGATGTCGCCGGTGGTGATCGGTACGTTGTTGACGACGTATTTGATCTCGGTGGCGAAAGCCGGCCGCGTCACTGCGGTGGTCGAGAACGCCACCAGCAGCGCGAACCCTGCCGAAAAGAGGTATTTCCTCATCGAAAGCATCCCAGTTCCATCCCGATTCGACCCAACCCATCCCAGTTCAGGTCGCCGAAATCCGTGCCTGCTCTATGCGGCGAAACAATGTCGTCCGCCAGCCACCCCGTTGCCGACTGCCGTTATTGGATACTGCCGTTATTGGATGGTGTCGATGGAGCGTTGCGACGAGCCGAAATCGCCGAGCGTGCGGAACGACAGGTTGAAGCCGACGTTCTGCGACACTTCCCTGGTGTTAAGGTCACGTCTTTCCGAAAACGTCATCAAATAGGTAAAGCACGAATCACTATAGGCAAAGCCGACGCCGTCCTTGACCAGCACGCTCTGCTCAAGATCATATGTGCCGGTGCCAAAGACGCGCCAGTTCTCGGCAAGATGCGTCGAGGCGCCGAGCGTGACCTCATGGCGATCCGTGGAGAAGCCATAGAGCGGCTGTGCCTGGATGAAGGCATATTTGGCGCTCAGCGATACCGGCAGGCCTGAAAAGGCGGCCTTTACCTCAGCGCGGCGGATCTCGAAGCTCTGCTCGTCGAAACGGCCGCTGACCGAGCCGGAAAATCCGCTGGGGCTGTTGAAGCCGACAAGGCCGACATAGTCGGAGGTTGCAGTTTCAAGACCCGAATAGGCGCCGACATTGACCAGATCCGGCGTGCCGAACGAGTTCTGGCCGCCGAGCTGGTAGGATTGGCCGAACACCGCATTGGTGCCCCAGCCATTGTCGTATGCGCCGGAATAGCGGAGCCCGACATTGGCGCGTGTGCCGCCTTCCATGCGGTCATAGCCCGAGAATTTGTCGCGCTCAAACAGCGTCGTGGCGTCGAAGACGAAGCTCTGGGCGTCCTCGTTGGGAACCGCCAGCCCGCCGACATATTGCTCGTTCGGACGCACGAATACTTGCGCCATCGGCTCGAAGACATGGCTGGAACTGGTCATCGAGAACAGCACCGGCCAGCGCATCTCAAGGCCGGCGGTCGCCATGAAGCGGGCAAGCGATGAACGCATATCGTCCTCAACGCCGAGATTGGTCGCCATCTGGTTGATGGCGTCGAGCGAGGCGGAGGAGGCGTTGACATAGCCGGCGTCGCCGCGCAGCGCCAGGAGCGGCGTCAGCAGCAGCCCGCCATCGGTGGTGATGGTGCGCTTCCATTCGGCTTCCGCAGTAAGACGGCCGGATTGACCGTCGATGCCACGAACGTTGTTGACGGACGAAGGGACGCCCGAATCTGCAAGAGCCGTATCGAGCCTGTCGCGGTCTATGACCCGCGCGTTGACGTCGAACGAGAGCTGCCCGCCGGCCACCGGCATGTCGGGGATATAGGCGTAGTCGAGCGAGGGCAGCACCCAGGGCTGCTTGGCGGCGCGTGCGGTCGGATCGCTGGCGAGAGTGTCTTCCTGAACGTCGAAGTGCATGGCGCGCACATCGAAGTAATTGCGATCGTTGAGTCCCGTCAGATACACCTCGGAGCGGTGCACGCTGTCGTTGAAGCCATCGATGTCGTAAGTGCGCGCGAAATTCTTGTCGCTCTGCAGCAGGATGTCCCAACCGAAGTCCCAGCGCGGGTTGATAGCGAACTGGCCCTGGGTGCCCATCATGCCGCGGAACCTGTTCGGGTCGCCTTCGGTACCCGAATTCACGTTGTGACCATTGTCGTCGATGAAGGCGTCGGGATTCTCCTGCCGAATGCCTGCAATTTTCAGGCTGTACTGACCATTGTTGAAGCGCTGCCTCCACTCGGCCTCACCGAGGAAACCTTGCTTGGTATAGCCGCTGCCGGTGACAGTGAGATCGTAGGTCGGCGAGAGCGCGAAATAATAGGGGACTTTAACACCCACGCCGAGGTCGCTCTTGTAGGCGACGCCGGGAATCAGGAAGCCGCTCTTGCGCTTGACCGTTGGGTCGGCGATCTCGAAAGCCGGCAGATAGGCCAGCGGAAAGCCGAAGAACTCGAAGTTCGAGTTTTCGAAGCGAACCGTCTTCTTTTCGCCGTTCCAGATGATCTTCCTGGCCTTGATACGCCAGATCGGCGCTTTGTCGGGCTTGTCCTCGCACGGCTCGCACGCGGTGTAGACGCCATTGTGGAATGTCGTCAGCACGCCGCCCATGCGTTCCGCGCTTTCGGCGGCGAAGTAGGCCTTGTCTATGGTCTCGACCCGCAGCGCGTTGACGAAGCCGTCGGCGAAATCGTCAGTGATGTCGGCATGCTGCGAATAGATCTTGGTGCCGTCGCTATTGACGAGTTCGACATTGCCGCTGGCGACGAGGCGTTTGGTGTTGCGGTTGTATTCGACCCGCTGGGCGACGAGACGGTTGCCGCCGTAGTCGATCTGGACGCCGCCGACGGCCGTCACGGTCTGCTTGTCGTTGTCGTAGACCAGCGTATCGGCTGCCAGCAGCATCTGCGTGCCACTCGGAACCTTCGTTGCCAGCTCACTGACGTCCTGGGCAAAAGCCGGAGCAGCCGGGGCGACGCTGGCAAGCAGGCATGCCAAGGCGCTCGCCGCAGAGAGGCGTGCCAAACCGGCGTGCCTATGGCTGCGCAAAACCGCCTCCCTCACTAGCCGTCTTCCTTGTATAGCAGGAATGTCACCCCGAAGAACATAGCCACGACAACCGGGACCCAAGCCGCTACGGCTGTGGGTACGAATCCCGCTACGCCGAATGCCTTGACCAGCACCGAAACGACATAAAGCAGAAAGCCGGCCACGATGCCACCCAGAATCATCGTCGCCGACTGCCCCATCCTCGCAAATCGCATTGATACCGTTGCCGCAATCAGCGTCATCGCCACGAGCAGGAAGGGCAGCGCCACCAGGGAATCGAACTGCATGGCGAAGGCATTTGCCTTGAGGCCGAAGGAGCGGGCCACCTCGACTTTGCCGGGCAAATCGTAGAAGGGGATAGTCTCAGGGCGCGCCAACCGCTCTTGCACGAATTCCGGCTTGAGATTGGTCGGCAGCCGATCGCTGGGTAACGACTGGATGGTGCCGTCCCGGAACACCTTGACGTCCTGCAATTCCCAGTAGCCGTCCCGCAAAAACGCGCGCGCCGCATCCTTGCGCTCGATGATATCGCCTTGCGGACTGAAGCTGAAGAAGACCGCGTCGGCCATCTCCAAGCCTTGATTGAGAATGGCGCGCGCTCCGATGATGGTATCGCCGGAACTGGTTTTCTGCCTGATCCAGGGTGCGGCATCGGCCGAGACCGTATTCGACTTGCCCGAACGGAGCTGGGTCTCGATCTGCTCGGACCAGGAATAGGCGTGCGCGGCTATCGGATTGATGACGCCGACCGTCAAGGCACCAAACAGCAGCGCCCCGATGCAGCATGGCAGCAGGAACTGCCATGCTGAAACCCCGGCGGAACGGGCGATTACCAATTCATATTTGCGGTTGAGCGACACCAGGGTCGCCATCGCCGAGAACAGGCCGACGAACGGCACCGTCTGCAGCATGATCATCGGCATCCTGAGCCCGGAAATGGCGAAGGCAGTTCCGTAAGTGAAGCCTGGCACGCCGGTCGTGCGGCCGGAAAGCTCGGTGAAATCGATCAGGAACACCAGCGCCAAAAGACCGATGAAGAACCAAATGGTGATCGTCACATAGCGAAAGAAGAAGTATCGACCCAGAGTCCAGCCCATCAGCCGGCTCCCTGTCCGGAAGCGCCGCGCCCAGCAAAACGGAGCTTGATGGCGCTCCAGCCCTCACTGGAGCGGCCGGCAAGATTGGTCACCCAGTCGGCCCAGGCAACAGGCAGTTCCATGGTCCGGTTGGAAACAATGAACCAGATGGCGATCGCCGATGCCACGATCGGGACGCCGTAGACCATATAGGCATATTGCGGCACCTTGTCGGCCTTGCCGGCGGCAAAGAACCCGAGCCAGCGCACGAACAGCGCGATCGCGATTGCCGTGATCAGCGGGTGCACACGCGCCTCACGATGCGAGCGTGCATCTCCGGCGACGGCGAGCGCGATCAGCGCGAAGACGAGCGAATAGGACCACTCGGAAAAACGCTGGTCGAGCTCGGCCAGGTACCTGTTCGGCTTTTGCTGGTACATCTTGTCGTTCGGACTGGGATTGAGCAGATACTGGGTCGTCCGGTCCTTCGGCAAAAGCAGGATGTCGGATGATGCCGACATGAAAGCGGACAAATCGAAGGCATAGGAGGTGAACCGGATCACCGAGAGGTCGCCGGTCATGGTTTTGCGATGGATCACCCCGTCATTCATCATCAGCACCTTCTCGTCGCCGCGTTCGATGATGCTGCCGGACTTGGCATAATAGACGAGATTGACGCCTTCTTCGCGCGAATCGGCGACGAAGATGCCGCCGAGGCGATTGTCGGGAAGCCGTTCGCCAACCTGCAGGAACAGGCCGTCATCGATCTTGCGGAAGGTGCCTTCCTGGATGATCAACGACAACAGATCCGCACGCGAAGATGCTATCAGCTCGCGGTTCTTCTGGCGCGCGTAGGGGTCAACGCCATTGTCGACCGCGAACGAAAAAATGCTGGCTGCGAGTGCCAGAAGCATGATCGGCCTGACTATTGTCCAGCGTGAAGCGCCGGCGGCATTGATGACGGCGAGCTCCGAATCCGAATTCATCACGCTGAGGATCTGGGCGACCGCGACCACCAGGGCGAAGGGCACGACGATCGGAACGATCGTCGGGATGATCAGCGCTGCGACTTCGAAAAAGGTGAGGGCCGATTGACCGCTATCGGTGACGAGGTCGATGCGGGCGAGGACCTGAGTCGTCCAGACGATCGCCAGCGTCCAGACGAGCGCCAGCGCGAATACCGCGAAGGCACGGCGCATGATGTAACGTTCAACGACCTTCATGAAGGCTTTTCTCGGCGATTTCGAACGGCATCATGCCTTGGAACAAGGTAGTCGTCCGGCGCCGGCTGTACAACTGGCTCAGTTTGACGGTTCGATCCGGGTTCTGTCCCGTATCGTACATTCCGCTGGGCCGGAGTGTCGGCGGCAATGGATAAGAAAGGGCGAACATTGTTGGTTAACAACAGGTTGCGGCGGGAAGCGGGGCCGTGCCGCGACGAATCGTAGGTGGTTCGATATCGCATATGGGAGCGATTTCGGCCAAAGTCTTGTCAAATGCGGCAAAACGACCAAATGTCGCGCCGGTCGCGACCGCCGCGGCGTGATAAGACGGGTCAGGATCTGTTGAGCCCCAGCATGGAAGCGGAAAGATTGCGCAGTCAAACCGGTCGGGAAACCGTCTTGGACGGCGCGATCGTGGTCGGCGCCGGCGCGGCCGGCCTTGCCGCCGCCCACGCCTTGATGAAGGCCGGCGTACCGACGCTCGTCCTGGAAAAGGAGAGCCGGCTCGCCGAACCCTGGCATCGGCGCCACCAGCGGCTGCACCTCAATACCCATCGCGATCTCTCGACGCTCCCCGGTGTCGGCTATCCCGCAGGCACCCCGGCTTTTCCGCATAAATCGGCCGTCATTCGCCATCTGAACGATTTCAGCCAGACGCATGGTCTGCCGGTCGCATTCGGCGTTGCCGTTGAAGAGGTCACGTTCGACGGCGATCACTGGACCGTGCGGACGAACGCCGGACGTCGTCTGGCGCGCCATGTCGTCGTCGCCACCGGGCGCGACCGGCAGCCGTTTATTCCCGCGTGGAAAGGCAAGAAGGATTTTGCAGGCCGGATTATCCATTCGGCCGATTTTGGCGATGCGAGGGACTACGCCGGCAAAAGGGTGCTGGTGGTCGGTGCCGGCAATTCGGGTTTCGACGCACTCAATCATCTGGCGAATGCAGATGCCCAAAGCATCTGGCTGTCGGCCCGCAACGGCCCCTCTCTGCTGCCGAAACGCATCGGCAAGGTCGCCGTCCACAGGCTTTCACCGTTAATGGCGAGCTTGCCGGTGCGGCTGGCCGATGCGGTGATGGCGACAACCCAGCGCCTGGTTTTCGGCGACCTGACGAAATTTGGGCTTCCGCCGGCTCCCACAGGCGGTGCGAGCCGTCTGAGCGCCGACTACACCGCGATCGCAGCCGACGACGGCGCGGTTCGCGCCATCAAGGCAGGCACGATCGTGGTGGTGCCACCATTGCGGGAATTTAGCCAAGACGGCGTCGTGTTGAATGACGGCAGGTTTATCACGCCCGATATCGTCATTGCAGCGACTGGTTATCGCACCGGTCTGGAGCAGATGGTCGGCAAGCTCGGCGTTCTCGACGGCAAGGGCGTTCCGCTTTTCAACGGCGGCGATGCCGATCCGAAATTGCCCGGCCTGTGGTTTACCGGCATGCGGCCGAGCATTCGCGGTTGTTTCGCCAATGCCCGCATTCAGGCCAGGGCGATAGCGGCGCGGATTGTCAAGCAGCGATAGTGAGCAGGACTATGCCGATTGTTCCGCCCGCAATAGACACGCCTTGTTGGAGCGTGCTCGAACCGAAAGGTCAATGATCATGACGCCAGTCAGCATTCGCTACATGGTCGATGATGTCGCCACCTCGATCGATTTCTACTGTGGACAACTGGGCTTTACCGTCGAACAGGACGCGCGACCGGCTTTTGCTTCCGTCACGCGCGGCGCGTTACGGCTCCTTCTGAGCGGACCCGGCAGTTCGGGTGCACGGGCTATGCCGGATGGCCGGCAGCCGGTGCCGGGAGGCTGGAACCGCATCCTGCTGGTGGTGCCGGACCTGAAAGAAGAGGTTGCGCGCCTCAAGAGTGCTGGACTTGTCTTTCGCAACGATATCATAACGGGCGTCGGCGGTTCCCAGACCCTGCTCGAAGACCCATCGGGCAATGTCATCGAGCTGTTTCAACCCGCCGCTCACTGACGCAACAACACGGCACCTTTCGGTCCGACCAATCGAACGCTTCTCGCGATAATCCAACGCACTTCCCGAAAGCAGGACATCATGAATTCGAGACCCTCGATCGCCTTCGCCAAATTCGCCGCGCCCAAAAAGGGCAGCGTTTTCGTTCTGGCGGCCGACGAGGGCGACCTCAGCGATGCCGCCAGGGCTTGTGATCCGGCAAAGACCCTTGAGCGGGCTTTTCCGGTCGCTGACTTCAGCGGCAAATTCGCCAGCCTGGTCGAAGTGCTGGCACCGGAAGGGACATCGCTCGATCGGCTGGTAGCGGTCGGTGCCGGCAAGGGCTCCAATCTCGATGATTATGGTTGGCTGAAGCTCGGTGGCACGATTGCCGCGTCCTTTCGCAAGGCAACCGAAGTGGCCGTCGTGCTCGATCTTCCCGGTGCCGCCATCAGCGGCAGGCAAGCCGTTCAGCTCGCAGCAGGCATCCTGCTGCGCAGCTATTCCTTCGACAAGTACAAGACCAAAAAGAACAATGGTGACGACAAGCGCGAGCCAAAAAAGCCGGTCAAGGTGACTATTCACACCGCCGATCCGGCAGCTGCAAAGAAGGCCTTCGCCGATGAAGCGGCGGTGATCGACGGTGTCTTGCTGGCGCGCGATTTGGTCAATGAACCGGCCAATGTTCTGGGGCCGGTGGAATTCGCCACCCGCATCGCCGAACTGGAGGCGCTCGGCGTCACGGTCGAGATCCTGGCCGAGAAGGAGATGAAGAAGCTCGGCATGGGTTCGCTGCTGGGCGTAGCGCAGGGCTCGCCGCGTGGCGCCCGCATCGCGGTCATGCGGTGGGACGGCGGCAAGGCCAAGGAAAGCCCGGTCGCCTTCGTCGGCAAGGGCGTCACCTTCGACACCGGCGGCAATTCGATCAAGCCGGCCTCGGGCATGGAGGACATGAAGGGGGATATGGGCGGCGCTGCTGCCGTCACCGGGCTGATGCACGCGCTAGCCGCGCGCAAGGCGAAGGTCAATGCCGTCGGCATTGTCGGGCTGGTCGAAAACGCCGTCGATGGCCACGCTCAGCGACCGGGCGACATCGTCACCTCGATGTCGGGCCAGACCATCGAAGTGCTCAATACCGACGCCGAGGGCCGCCTGGTGCTGGCCGATGCGCTGTGGTACTGCAACGACCGCTTCCAGCCGAAATTCATGATCAATCTGGCGACGCTGACCGGCGCCATCATGGTGGCGCTCGGCCAGCATTATGCCGGCCTGTTTTCCAACAATGACGAGTTGGCGGACCGGCTGACGGCGGCCGGACAGGCGACGCAGGAGCGGGTGTGGCGCATGCCGCTCGGTGCCGAATACGACAAGCTGATCGATTCCAAGAATGCCGACATGAAGAACATCGGCGGCCGCCACGGCGGCGCCATCATCGCCGCGCAGTTCCTGCAGCGTTTCGTCAAGGACACGCCCTGGGCGCATCTCGACATTGCCGGCACCGCTATGGGCGCGCCCTCCAACGAGATCAACCAGTCATGGGCTTCCGGCTTCGGCGTCAGGCTGCTCGACCGGCTGCTGCGCGATCATTACGAGCAATGAGCGGCTGGGGCGGGGGTCCGAAAATGTAGACTGAACGCATGGCCGAGATTCTGTTTTATCACCTGACCGAATCGACGCTGGAGGCTGCGCTGCCCGGCCTCCTGGAGCGCAGTATCGATCGCGGCTGGCGCGCCGTGGTGCAGACCGGCACCGAGGAACGGCGCGACGCGCTGGACCAGCATCTGTGGACTTTCCGGGACGATTCATTCCTGGCCCACGCAACGGACCGCGAAGCCCGTCCCGCCGAGCAGCCGGTGCTTCTGACCGTCAGCCCTGACAATCCGAACCAGGCGCAGATACGCTTCCTGGTCGATGGGGCGGTGCCGCCGGAGCTTGGCGGCTACCAGCGCGCCGTGTTCCTGTTCGACGGTCACGATGCAGCCCAGCTAGAGGCGGCACGCACGCACTGGAAGACAATGAAGGAGGCGGGCCACACCGTGACCTACTGGCAGCAAACGCCCGACCGGCGCTGGGAACGCAAGGCTTAGGGAATTTGCCGCCTAGTGGAATCACTGGCGCCGCAAGAATGCGACGCCAAAAAGATGGACTGCCGGCTATTCAAAAGACCTGAGCAAGCCCGATGCCGCCCGATGAACGAACACCAGGCATGCCGATAGATGCCGCACTTGTTCGCCGGCTGATTGCCGCGCAGTTCCCCAAATGGGCGGACCTGCCGGTAGAGCCGGTCGAGCCTGGCGGCTGGGACAACCGCACGTTCCGACTGGGCGATCACATGTCGGTGCGGCTGCCGAGCGCCGCCGCCTACGTCGCCCAGGTCGAGAAGGAGCATCGCTGGCTGCCCCGCCTGGCGCCTCACCTGCCTCTGCCCATACCCGTGCCGCTGGCCAAAGGCGCGCCCGGGGAAGGCTATCCATGGCCTTGGTCCGTCTATCGCTGGCTTGGCGGCAGACCGGCGGCTGGTGGACTGATTGCCGATCTTACTGAGCTCGCCCGTTCGCTGGCCGGCTTTTTGGTGGCGCTCTACCGGATCGACGCTGCCGATGGGCCACCGGCAGGGCAGCATAATTTCCACCGCGGCGGCCGGCTTTCGGTCTACGACGCCGAGACCCGAGCCGCGCTCTCGGCGCTCGGTGGCCGCATCGACAAGGCCGCAGCCGAGGCCGTGTGGGCGACGGCCCTTGCCTCGGGATGGAAAGGGCCGCCGGTCTGGGTCCATGGCGACGTCGCCTCGGGCAATCTGCTCGTCGAAGATGGCAAGCTGTGCGCGGTGGTCGATTTCGGTAGTTCGGCTATCGGCGATCCTGCCTGTGATCTGGTGATCGCGTGGACGGAATTTTACGGCGAGAGCCGCCAAGCGTTCCGCGACGCCATTGCGCTTGACGAGCACAGCTGGGCGCGCGCTCGGGGCTGGGCGTTGTGGAAGGCGCTGATCGTCGCTTCGGGACATGACGGCAACCAGCGCGAGGCGGAAAAATCGTGGCGGGTCATCAATGAGGTGCTGGCGGATCACACAAACAGTCGGAGCGGGATGGCTAATTCAGTCTGAATGCATCCCGCTCTAACAACGAAAGGCATTACTGCCCGCCCATCTCCTTCTTGAATGTATCGAAATCGACCTGCATGCCGTTGAAGATGGTGCTCCAGTGGCGGGTCAGCGCTGAAACGGCGACCGCCTCCTGGATCTCCTCGTCGGTAGCGCCGGCCCGCTTGGCGTCCTGCGTGTCCGACCAGATGCAGTAGTTGCACGGGATTTGCGCCGCCACCGCCAGCGAGATCAGTGACTTGACCTTCGGCGGCAGCGCCGTCTTGTCGCTGAGCTGGATAGCCTTGACCTCGGCCCATGCACCGGGCAGACCGGCTTTCGGGAACTGCTTTACGAAACCGGGCACCCCGCCCATGGTCGACTGGATGTCCTTGACGGTTGCGTCATACTCATCGGCATAAGAAGGAGTTGCAGCCAGCGTCAGCACACAGGCGGCGGCGAGCAGGCAGGCACGGCGGATGGAAGAATGCGTTGATGAAAGAGTACGATACACAGACATGACGTTCTCCTCTGGCGTTTGTAGACCTTACGGTGTAAGGTAATGTCGAAAATGAACCTTACAGTGTAAGTTGTCAAGCGGCACCATGGACACATCGATCAAAAAAAAGCGACCGCGCGGCAGACTGTCTCGCGAGATGATCGAGGCTGCCGCTTTGAAGGTGATCGAGAGCGAGGGCCTCGCCGGTTTTTCGATGCGCAAGCTGGCGACTGCACTCGGCTGCGAGGCGATGAGCATCTATCACCACTTTCCTTCGGTGGCGCATCTCTTCGAAGCCTTGGTGGACCGGCTGATCGGCTCCCTCGAAATGCCCGACACGGACCTACCTTGGCGACAAAGGTTGCGCATCGCCGTGCAGGATTTCCGCCGCGTCGCGCGTGAGCACCCGGCTTTCGCCAGCTTCTTCGTTACCTACCGGATGAACTCGCCGACCTGCCTTGCGTGGCTGAACGGCATCCTCGGCCTGTTCGAGGCCGGCGGCTTCGGACCGGAACTTGGTGCGCGGCTGTTCCGTACCACCGGCTATTATCTGATGGGTGCCATCCTCGACGAGACTGCCGGCTATGCGAAGGGGCCTTCGGCCGTGACCACGGTCAGCGATGAGCAACTGGCGCAGGATTTTCCAAAAGTAGCTGCGGCCGGGCGTTATTTCGGCACCGCCGAATTTGACCGGACGTTTGATCTCGGCCTTGATATGCTCCTGGACGAAATGGAACGCGCCCGCGACGGCACCAGCGCGCCGAATACCGGGTCTTGACCTCATGCGCTCTCTGTTCGCCCTGATACTGCTCATCGGTACCGGCATCGGCGTCGTCTATCCCTGGGCGATGACCAATTTCTCCGGCCGTGAGATCGGCACCTGGAGGGTTTACGACCAGGGCCGGTTCAAGCCAGTGACGGTGGCCCTTAGCGCACGCGACGGGCCGCTACGCGTGCTGGTCGACCTTACGGCAAGAGCCGAGCGTATCGTCTCGCAGCAGCGCACCGTGTTGACCCTCACTGCCGCCACCGCCGGCAGGACGGTGCTCGCCTCGACGCTGCAGTTCAACCATTCCGACAATCCTCGGCAGGTCAGTCCGCAACTGCCGGACAGGATCTTTCGCGACGAGGCCGGCCTGATCCCGACCGTTACCGCCGGCCCCTATATTTTTACCGTTGGTCCGGGCGACGCCGAGGGCATTCCGATGCGGGCCGTCGACCTCGTCCTGCGCTCGGCTGCCGGCGAGGTCGACCGCCGGGCGCGACCGGTCGGTTTTTCCCTGATGGCGGCCGGCTTGGCCGGGCTGGTGCTGGCATTCCGTTTCGGCGGCCGTCGGCCGGAAAATCCGAATTCGCAGCCGCCAGCGCCTCGCTGGGGCAGGGGCTCCAATTGAACTATCGCCACGCCTACCATGCCGGAAACTTCGCCGACGTCGTCAAGCATGTCGTGCTCAGCCGGCTGATCGAATATCTGAAGCAGAAGGACAAGGCGTTTCGGGTCATCGACACCCATGCCGGGATCGGCCGTTACGATCTGTCCTCGACCGAAGCGCAAAAGACCGGCGAATGGCAAGGCGGCATCGGCCGGCTGGTCGATGCGGCCCTCGATGCGCCGGTGGCAGCACTGCTGGCGCCGTATCTTGAAGCCGTCCGCTCGCTTAATCCGGACGGCGGCGTGAAAAAATACCCGGGTTCGCCGCTGATCGCTCGGCACCTGATGCGCAAGCAGGACCGGCTGTCGGCGGTCGAGCTGCATCCCAAGGATGCCGCCAGGCTGAAGTCGCTGTTCGACGGCGACTTCCAGACCCGGGTGATCGAGCTCGACGGCTGGCTGGCGCTCGGCGCGCATCTGCCGCCAAAGGAGAAGCGCGGCCTCGTCCTCATCGATCCGCCTTTCGAGGAAGAGGGCGAGTTCGGTCGCTTGGTCGACGGGCTGCAAAGAGCCCATCGGCGCTGGCCAGGAGGGATTTACGCGCTCTGGTATCCGTTCAAGGACCGCAAGGCGGTCGCCGCCTTCCGCAAGGCGCTGAAGCAGACGGGCGTTCCCAGGCTGCTCGACATCGGTTTTGAGATCAGGCCGGCCTCTGTCGAGCCGAGCCTCGATGGCTGCGGCATGGTGGTGGTCAATCCGCCCTTCACCCTGGAGGGCGAGTTGCGGACGCTGCTGCCGGCGCTGCACCGGCTGCTTGCTGTCGAGCAGCCATCGCATTGGACGCTGGACTGGCTGGCGGGAGAGTAGTTTGAGATGCGGTCGTTGTCGTTCCCTCAGCGCAACCGCGTCACCACAACCATAGTCGCTACAACCGCTTGACCGCGCGTCAGCGAATCCGCACAGTGCGCGCAGTCGACCTTGAGAGGCTGCCATGACTCGCTTCGCCCAATCCGCCCTTGCCGCACTGCTCGCCGTTTGCACGCCGCTGGCTGCGCCTCTTGGCGTTACTCAGGCGGTGCAGGCCGCCGACCTTGCAATCTATACTGATGAGGACAGCGGCGTGTGCGGCGAGGCCTGGGTGCTGAACAAAATCACCGACCGCTTCTCCTATCAGGTGCATCACGTGCCGCATCTGCCGGATGTGCAGATCGTCGACTTCCAGCGCATCCACCAGCATCGCTATCTGCCGGCCGACGACACCTGGCCGATCGGCCGCCGTTATTGCGGCGCCACCGTCAGCCTCTCCGACGGCCGCGCCCGCACCATCTGGTACCTGATCGAGGAAGGCCAGGGCTTTGCCTCGATCGGCGACAATGTCGAATTCTGCGTGTCGGGCTTCGACCGCTGGATGGTCTACAACGGCCGCTGCCGCGTCCTGCGCTGATCGCGCACTCGCTGATTCCGACTTTTTAGCACCGGCCACCTGATCGACCGTCACCGTTTCCATGCGGCGCAGCATTCGCGGGAAGCGCGATCTGCTGTCACGAGTTTGCGGGGAAACAGCACCACATGGATTTGCTTGTTTATACTGTTGCTCTCGGCGCGGTCGTTGCTGGCTTCGTCCAGGGGCTTTCCGGGTTCGCTTTCAGCCTGGTTGCCATGTCGATTTGGGTTTGGACCGTGGAACCCCAACTGGCTGCTGCCATGGCGGTCTTTGGGGCGCTCACCGGTCAGATCATCGCTGCCGTCACCGTCCGCCGGGGTTTCGACCTCAGGCTTCTGCTGCCCTTCCTGATTGGCGGGACCATAGGGATTCCGGTCGGTGTCGCCATCCTGCCCTTGCTGGATGTGCAGTTGTTCAAGCTGGTCTTCGGCGCGCTGCTGGTCGTTTGGTGTCCCTTGATGCTCTTTGCGCGTCGCCTCCCTCCCATCAAGGTCGGGGGTCCTGTTGCAGACGGTGCAATAGGTCTGGTCGGTGGCATCATGGGTGGACTTGGCGGCTTCACCGGCCCGGTTCCAACGCTGTGGTGCGTGCTGCGCCAATGGGAAAAGGACAGGCAGCGTATTGTCATCCAGAATTTCAACCTTGTGACCCTCTCCATGACGATGGCCGCCTATCTTGCGGCCGGAAAGATCAAGCTCGAAATGCTGCCGATGTTTGCCGTCGTCGCGCCGGCGATGTTGATACCGACACTCCTTGGCGCGAGACTCTACATCGGCGTTAGCGAGGCGACTTTTCGAAAGATCGTCCTCACACTCTTGGCCGCATCAGGTGCGGCATTGTTGGCATCGTCCCTGCCGCACCTCATAAGCCGGCTTTGAACGACACACAGAAATCCCGACTTCCGCCGTGCCATGCGCTATCGACCGGTACGGCCCGCTCCCGATAGGTAGGCGCAGATCAGTTCGACGAGTTGCTTTTGCAGCTCCGGCGCGGCGAGCATGTTCCGGCGTGCCGCGTTGTGGATCACACCTTCGATCGCTGACGACAGCACCCGCGCCACGGCCTCCGTGTCGGCGCCTTTCCTTGGCTTGCGATAACTGGCGACAGCAGCCGCATAGTGATTGAGGTATTGTGCCTGGAACGAAGCATGGGCGGCCCTGGAGCCACGATCGCCAGGCGCCTCGTCGAGCAGCACCTGGTGTAGTGTCGGGTGAATGCTGTGTGCCGCGATCATGCCGCGCACCAGCTCCTGCGCGAATGTCCTGAGCGGCTTTTGGTCTTCCGCCGAATCGCGAATGACCGACAGCACATGATCGAAGTGACGGCGCCGGACGGCTGCGAGCAGGGAGAGCTTGTCGGGAAAATACTGGTAGAGCGTGCCGATGCTCACACCTGCTGTCTCGGCCACTTTGTTGGTGGTGAAGCCGGCCCAGCCCAGCCCGCTCAGAACATGAGCCGCTGCCTCGATGATCGCCTCGACGGTTGCCCTGGAACGCGCCTGGCGCGGCTGCTTGCGCATGCGCGGATGCGGTCTTGCAATGCGAGTAGACACGCCCTCTCATTCTCCTGAAAATATAAACAACATACTCGCATTTCCGGAAAAGGACACCGACCATGAGTGCGCTCGCTCTGGTTCGCAGCCTGTTTGCCTATCAGGCCTGGGCCATGACGAACTGCTGGAAAAGCTCGCGAGTCTCGACCCGCATGTTCACGGCAAGGAACGGCAGGCCGTGATACGGCTCGTCGATCACAGCCATGTGGTGTCGCGGATATTCTCGGCGCACCTGGTTGACGCAAGCCATGGCTACTCCGCCGCCACCACTGAGGACACGCCGGCGTTCGACGAACTTCGCGCCGCGGTCGCAGCGACCGATCGCTGGTATCCCGATTATCTCGAAACCGTTTCGTCGCGGCAGCTGTCCGAGCCCCTCGCCTTCGTGTTCACCGACGGGGATAAGGTATTGATGTCGCGACAGGAAATGCTGACCCACGTCGTACTGCACGGCGGCTATCATCGCGGTGAAGCGGGGCGCATCCTGGCACAGATTTCCGTCATGCCGCCATGGGATACCTTCGCCGTCCATCTCCACAGGGCCGAGCCTTCGCGCCGGCTGCAGATGAGCCGTGAGCCGCCCGGCGCCTGAACGGCCAAGCGCTTTCGATCACGCCGGTCGGCTCGACCGGATCTATCGAACGATATCCTGTCCTTCAGAAATGTGAGCTGTCTGCTTACTTTCATCGCGCCGTGCAAGATAGTGCAGCGGCGTGCTCGTCGCGTTGCTTCCTACTTACCTGTAGTTTATCTTTTCAAACAAGACGAGGCGGGCGACCGCCTTCGTTCTGGACAATGTTCGCGCTGAGCGCCGGACGTTGAAGCGCAAAGCTGGTCGAAAAGGTCCTGAGCTTGACGAGAAGACCGGTCGAGATAGAGCGGCCAGAATTTCTGTCGCAGAACTTCACTGCGGGAGACAAAGATTCGCAGCCGGTTTTTGCGAGGGTAAAATGGTCGTGCGCTCGCCGTAACCGAAACTTAAGCTGCAAAAATCATTCTAATGCTTCGCTGGCTAGCAAGCCGCGAGTCAGATATGCAATGCGCGCCGGGTCAATAACGGCCGTCGGCACAACGGAAGGGGCATGATATGGCTAAGCAGTCATCCAAGGCGCCGGCATCCAAGGCACCGGCAAAGAAAGCACCAGCAAAAGCAGCCGCGGCAAAGGCCGCAACTGCTGTGAAGAAAGCGGCACCCGCTGCCAAAGCGAAGGCCGCCGCGCCTAAAGCAAAAGCAGCGCCGGCCAAAAAGCCGGCCGCCAAGGCCGCGGCAAAACCGGCCGTGAAGAAAGCAGCACCTGCTAAGGCAAAGGCAGCACCGGCCAAGGCTGCACCCGCAAAGAAGGCGGCACCGGCCAAGAAGCCGGCTGCAAAGGCGGCCGCGAAGCCAGCTGCGAAGAAGGCAGCACCGGCAAAGGCCGCCGCTGCGAAATCTTCTGCGGCAGTGAAGAAAGCAGCGCCCGCGGCCAAGCCGAAAGCAGCGCCCGCAAAGGCGAAGGCCAAGAAGTAGTCGCCGCCCTGCTACCGTCGGGGACAATACTCAAGACAGTCAGGGCGGGATGCCGGACAGGCGCCTCGCTTCTTGGTTGACGGTCGGGCAGAACGAGAAAGAGGCGGGAGGAAGACGTCTTTTCGCAGCTCCCAGGGCTTCGCCATGCGGCGAAGTCCGGTGGGATTTTCGTGGCTGCCAAAGGCTAACCTTCGGTGCAAGGCCGAGTTGGTAGCCAATCGGATTTGGATTGTCCGACCCGCTCGCGTCTGCCGCCGCACTGCGGCTTATCGCATCGCGATTGACGTCGAGACAATGGTTGTACGCTGGCGGCGCGGTTTTCCGCCTCTGGCCGTTGATGAACCCTGCATGATCGGTCAACAGTGCCCACGCACGAGCCCCTGTCGGAATCGATTTTCGGTGAGGGTCATGTGCGAAGTCACAATGCTACCGCGTCCTTTTGCGCGTCCAACGGGGCATATGGAGCTGTAGCCGCCAAACAGGAATCGACAATGCCCAGACTGCTCTACGCGTCTACTTCCCCCTACAGCTCCAAGGTGCGCATGGCAGCACTTTATGCTGGCATCGCGGTCGATCTCGTGCCGATAAAGACGGAGGAAAGGCCGGCCGAACTGATCGGCGCCAATCCGCTCGGCAAGATCCCGGTGCTGGTGCTCGATGACGGCCGCTCGGTCCACGACAGCCGCGCCATCACCCAGCATCTCAATCGGATGTCGAAGAACGCATTGTTTCCGCGCAATCCCGACAGGCGCCTTGAGGCGGAGGTGCTGGAGGCATTGGCCGACGGTATCTGCGACTGCGCGCTGTCGATGGTCTATGAGCGGCGCACGCGGCCGGAAGAGATGGTCTACCAGCCTTGGCTCGAGCGCCAGTGGACGAAGATTTCGGCCGCGCTCGATCTGCTCAACGCCAATCCGCCGAAGCTGCCGAAGAAAATCACCTTAGGCCAAATCGCATTGCGCGCCTGCCTTGGCTATCTCTCGCTGCGCTTCGCCGGAAAATGGGAAAAGGGCCGCGGCCGGCTGACGCGCTGGGCGGCACGCTTCGACGAGAAGTTCCCGGAACTGAAGCCCGCCATCCCGGCTTGAGGGCGGGCGGCCTCAACCGGTGCCACAAAAAAAGCCGGGCGCGAGGCCCGGCTTTTTCGTGTCGTGGCTTGGACGACTCAGAACTTCATACCGACGCCGAAAGTGACGCGATTGTCGGTCGACTTAACTTTGCCGATACCGTCGAAGTCCTTCCTGCCGAAGTCCGTGTAACGATACTCGACACGGCCGAACACATTGTCGGTGATCTTGATGTCGGTACCGACGCCGGCTGTCCAGCCGAACTGCGTGTTGGTGTCGCTTACGCCGGCAGCTTCAATCTTCTGGTTCTTCAGCGCGCCACCGGCGGTGCCGTAGAGCAGGATGTCCGGGCTGACGGCATAGCCGAGGCGGGCACGCAGCGAGCCCTCGAAGCCACCTTTGGCCTCGATGCCGGCATCGTCGCCCTTGACGCCGTTGTAGCCGATATCGGCTTCGGCACCGTAGACGAAGTTCTCCTGCTGCCAGTTATAGCCGCCGAAGACGCCGCCGACAAAACCCTTGGTGTCGACGTCGACGCCAATGTCTTTGGCTTTGGCGTGGCCAGCGAAGCCGTAGCCGACGCTCACACCGGCATAGGGACCGGCCCAGGATGCGACCGGAAGCTCTGCAATCGGGGCAGGTGCCGGCGGCTCTTCCTGAACCACGTCCGCGGCATAGGCGGTTCCGCCGAGGGCGAACAGCCCAAACGCCACCGCGAGCGGTCGCGCAAATTTAAGATTGGCTTGCATTGTTCTTTACTCCTTAAGCCACAGGACACAGGCTTGTTGTTTATGAGCGCCCTCAACCCGTCCGGGGGGTGAAACGGATCCGGCGTTCAACGGTTCCAAATGTCGTGTCGAAATGCGGCTGAAGCGAACCTGAACTTGGGTCATTCCCTGGCACGAATGAGGCAGAACCTTGACGTTGCATCTTCGCAACAGCCAATGTCAGCAGGTTCGCCGTGCTGCACTGCACACGGCTTGGTGTAAGGGCTCCAGCGCCCTATATTGCGGCGGGCTGGTCCGAGTTCCGGTCGAGCCAGAACGCCCACTGGCCACTTTGCCACAATCCTGCCCCAGGTGGAAATGGGATTTAACGCTTGGCGGGCCATAATTTGCCGACGCGATCCCGGCAGGTCGGAATCGGCATCGGATTAAGGATTGACAGATGAGCAAGGTCGCCGCGACGGCACTGGTGACGGGCGGGGCGAAGCGGATCGGCAGGGCGATCGTCGAGGACCTTGCCGCGCATGGTTTTGCCGTCGCCATTCACTGCAATCGCTCGCTGGCCGAGGCGGAGGTACTGGCCGCCGAAATCAACAGTGGTCATTTTGGTCGACATGGCCGGGCCGCGGTGGTTGCTGCCGACCTGACCGACATGAACGCGGTCGGCGACCTAGTCGGCCGCGCGGCGGCGGCGCTCGGGCCGGTGTCGCTGCTGGTCAACAACGCCTCGCTGTTCGAGCACGACAGTGTTGAGGATTTCGACTGGCCGGCCTGGGATCGCCATTTCGCCGTGCATGTCAAGGCGCCGGCGCTGTTGGCGCAGACTTTCGCCCGGGCCTTGCCGCAAAACGGTGAGGGGCTGATCGTCAACATGATCGACCAGCGCGTCTGGCGCCCGACGCCGCGTTATTTTTCCTATGCGCTGTCGAAGTCGACATTGTGGGCGGCGACCGAGATGATGGCGCAGGCGCTGGGTCCCCGCATCCGCGTCAACGCTATTGGTCCTGGCCCGACCTTGAAGAACACGCGCCAGCACGACAGCGATTTCGATGCCCAGATTGCCGGGCTGATCCTGAAACGCGGCCCGGAATTGCCGGAATTCGGTGCCACTATCCGTTATCTCTGGGCGGCACGCTCGGTCACCGGCCAGATGATTGCGCTTGACGGCGGCCAGCACCTTGCATGGCAGACGCCCGATGTGACAGGCATGGCGGAATGAGCCCCATGGACCAGAAACAAAAAACGCGCGGTGGCGCCGACGACCTGCCGCCCGAAATCGACCTCGAGGACGAGGCGGCCGAAGAGGTCGTCGAGCCTGCAGCCGGCGGTTCGGACGTCACCTTCACCGCCATCGACTGGACCCCGCATGCCGGCGACGCCGACGGCATGGTCGGCGCCGAGGTGATCCAGACGTTGGTCAAGCGGCTGCCCAATGCGCCCGGCGTCTACCGCATGATGAATGCCAACGGCGACGTGCTCTATGTCGGCAAGGCACGCAGCCTGAAGAAGCGGGTCACCAGCTACGCGCAAGGCCGGTTCCACACCAGCCGCATCGGCCGCATGGTGCGCGAGACGTCGACGATGGAGTTCGTCGTCACCCGCACCGAGATCGAAGCGCTGCTGCTTGAAGCCAACCTCATCAAGCGCTTGCGGCCACGCTTCAACGTGCTGATGCGCGACGACAAGTCGTTCCCCTATATCTTGTTGACCGGCGATCATGTCTCGCCCGGTATCTACAAGCATCGCGGCGCGCGCTCACGCAAGGGAGACTATTTCGGCCCCTTCGCCTCGGCCGGCGCCGTCGGCCGTACCATCAACTCGCTGCAGCGCGCCTTCCTGCTCAGGAGCTGCACCGACTCCTTCTATGAGAACCGCACCCGGCCTTGCCTTTTGTTCCAGATCAAGCGCTGCGCCGGCCCGTGCACCGGCGAAATCTCGCACGGCGATTACGCAAGGCTTGTCGCCGAGGCGAAGGATTTTCTCTCCGGCCGCAGCCAGAAGGTGAAGACGGAGATCTCCGCCGCCATGCAGCAGGCTTCGGAGAACCTCGACTTCGAACGCGCCGCCATCTATCGCGACCGGCTGGCGGCGCTGTCGCATGTGCAGAGCCATCAAGGCATCAATCCGCAGACCGTCGACGAGGCCGATGTCTTCGCCATCCATCAGGAGGGCGGCCAGGTCTGCATCCAGGTGTTCTTCTTCCGCACCGGCCAGAACTGGGGCAACCGCGCCTATTTTCCCAAGGCCGATCCGGCGCTCGAAGCCGGCGAGGTGCTGGGATCGTTCCTGGCGCAGTTCTACGACGACAAGCCGACGCCGCGCACCATCCTGTTGTCGCATGGCGTCGAGGACCAGGAATTGCTGGCGGAGGCGCTCTCCACCCGCGCCGGCCGCAAGGTGTCGATCTCGGTGCCGCAGCGCGGCGAGAAAAAGGACCTGACCGACAATGCGCTGCAGAATTCGCGCGAAGCGCTCGGCCGGCGGCTGGCCGAAACCTCAACTCAGGCGCGGCTGCTCACTGGCTTTGCCGAGACCTTCGGCCTGGAAAAGCCGCCGGTGCGCATCGAGGTCTATGACAACTCGCACATCATGGGAACCAACGCCGTCGGCGCCATGGTCGTCGCCGGGCCGGAAGGTTTTGTGAAGAACCAGTATCGAAAGTTCAACATCCGCTCGACCGAGATCACGCCGGGCGACGATTTCGGCATGATGCGCGAGGTGATGCAGCGGCGCTTCTCGCGGCTGTTGAAGGAACATGGCGATGCCCGGCAAACCGAGGGCGCGGGCGAGGCGGGCCCTACCGAACCGGGCGACGATATCGAGGACGCGGGCGGCTTCCCCGCCTGGCCCGACGTCATCCTCATCGACGGCGGCCAGGGCCAGATGACGGCGGTGCGCAAGATCCTGGCCGATCTCGGCATCGAGGATCGCGTTGTCGCCATCGGCATCGCCAAGGGTCAGGACCGCGATGCCGGCCGCGAACGCTTCTTCGTCAAGGGCAGGGCCCCATTCTCGCTGCCCGTTCGCGATCCGGTGCTCTATTTCGTCCAGCGGCTGCGCGACGAGGTCCATCGCTTCGCCATCGGTTCGCACCGCGCCCGCCGCAAGAAGGAGATGGTCAAGAGCCCGCTCGACGAGATCAGCGGCATCGGCCCGGGCCGCAAGCGCGCGCTGCTGATGCATTTCGGTACGGCCAAGGCGGTCAGCCGTGCCGCCGTCGAGGACTTGGTCAAGGTCGATGGCATTTCCGAACAGGTGGCGAAATTGGTCTACAATCATTTTCACGAGAGCTAAGACTTATTGCCGATATTTCGGCTGGCTAATCGATTCTGGCCTGTTGACCCCCCACATTCGCTTCTGATTTGACTAAGCAGGCAGAAAGAGTTCCCAAAACATGTCCCAGCGCGCGTTCAACCTGCCCAACATGCTCACTTACGCCCGCATCCTGGCGGTGCCGCTGGTGGTGCTGTGCTTCTTCCTGGAGGGGCATCTGAAATCGAGCGACTTCGCGCGCTGGTCGGCGCTCATCATTTTCCTGCTCGCCTCGATCACCGATTACTTCGACGGCTATCTGGCGCGCGCCTGGCAGCAGACCTCCAACATCGGCAAGATGCTGGACCCGATCGCCGACAAGCTGCTGGTCGCCACTTGCCTGCTGCTGCTTGCCGCCGACACCGACCGCCATGCCGGCATCGCCGGCTGGTCGCTGTGGGCGGCGATCATCATCCTGTGCCGCGAGATCCTGGTCTCGGGCCTGCGCGAATATCTGGCGGCTTTGAAGGTCTCGGTGCCGGTGACGCAGCTCGCCAAATGGAAGACCACCATCCAGATGATCGCCATCGCCTTCCTGCTTGCGGGCCCGGCCGGCGACAAGCTCTTTCCGCTGACCACCCAGACCGGGCTGGTGCTGCTGTGGATCGCCGCCCTGGTGACGCTCTACACTGGCTACGACTATTTCCGCGCCGGCCTCAAGCACATCATGGACGAGTAGCATGTCGACGAAGCTCATTTATTTCGCCTGGGTGCGCGAGCGGATCGGCAGACCGGAAGAAGACGTCGAGTTGCCGGCCGGCATCGAAACGGTCGCCGACCTGTTGCGCTGGCTGAAATCGCGCGGCGAGGAATACGAGCACGCGCTGCAATATCCTGACGTGATCCGCGTCGCCATCAACCAGGAACATGTCGAGCACCGCGAAAAGATCGCCGGCGCGCGCGAGATCGCGCTGTTCCCGCCGATGACCGGTGGCTGAACCATGTCCGCGGTGGTGCCTGTCGTGCGCATCCAGGCGGAGGATTTCGACGTCGCCGCCGAGATCGCCAGGCTGACCAGGGGTCGCAACGACATCGGCGCTGTGGTGACCTTCTCCGGCCTTTGCCGCGACGAGCAAGGCAGGCTCTCCGCGCTCGAGCTCGAACATTATCCCGGAATGGCTGAAGCCGAGATATCCCGCATCGCCGGCGAGGCAATCGAGCGCTGGCCGCTGCAGGGGCTCACCGTCATCCATCGCCACGGCAAGATCGCGCCGGGCGAAAACATCGTGCTGGTGGTGTCCGCTTCCGCCCACCGGCAGGCGGCGTTCGAGGCCGCGAATTTCCTGATGGATTATTTGAAATCACGGGCGCCGTTCTGGAAAAAGGAACACCATAGCGACGGTTCCGAAGGCGGCTGGGTCGACGCCAAGGAGGCCGACGACAAGGCGGCGAGCCGCTGGAAGCGAGACTGACCAGGCTTCCGCGAGCCCTCAACCTTTGTCAGTGCCGATCAGATGATCGAGCGAAATCCGGCCGGGTCCCCAGGCCATGATGCCAAGCGCCATCGCCGCCCAGGTAATGTGCAGCGGCGAGCCGTCCGGCACGGTGAGCTCGATTGACCAGCGTCATCAGCAGCAACCCGAACGCCGCCAGTCGCGTCGCCAGGCCGAAAACAAGGAGAACTGGCAACACGATCTCCGCTGACCCTGAAGCGAACGCCACCAGCGCGGGTGCCGGAAAATCATAAGGACCGCCCGGCAGATGCAATTTGAGTTCCGAGCTGAAAAGCAGCACTGCGACATCGTTCAACTGTAGAAAACCGTCCCATGTTGACGCCGGACCGCCAGAACGGGACAGCGAGCGCGCAGCGCAGGACAAGCTGCGTCAGCGATGGCGTCGCGATCGTGCGCAGGGCGGCATTCAGCCTTTCGACGAGAGCGGCGAACCCTCGCGGTTCGGTGCTCGCGTTCTGCCTATGGCTCATCGTGCTCACCTTTCCTGATGTGCCGTCGTGAAGGCTCCCGCTTCCAGCACACCGGCAATGTTGGCGGAAAGCTCGAATTCGGCACTCTCCGCAAACGCTGCCGCGGCCGCTGCACCGAGCGACTCGCCCGCGACCAGATGCGAGATAAATACTGCGCCGCCGGGCGGTAGGTGGCGGACGAAGACCTCGAGGCCGGGCCGCGTGACCAGCGCATCTTCAGCGCCCGTTGCCCGGATCGGCCCAACAGGAGCGTCGTTCCGGTTTGCCGCGAAGACTGTGACTGCCGGGAACCGGGAGCGCGCGATCCGCGTCGCCGGATGCGGCCGCAGCACGGTGTCGGCAAGCCTCTCGCGAGGGATCGACGCCAGTGCCTCAGCCGACAGCGCCTCCGCGTCGGCGGCATGATAGGCATCGAGCCAGGCCCGCTCGATGCGCGCCACGTCGGCCAGCCACGGCATCGACTGCGCGTGTTCGTAGCGCTCGATGAAATCGGGAAAGTCGCGGCCATATTCGAATAGAAGCGGCGAGGTGGGTGGCGTTTCGCGGATGTGAAAGCGCGCCATCGCGCGAAAGAAATCCGGGCCGGTGATGCGCAGCGTCGCTGGAAAGCTGGCGGCCAGCGCATCGATCAGGCTGACCGTGACGTTGTTGCGGTAGACGGCATATCGCTTGATCGCAGCCTTCCCGTTCGGCCCCGAGACAGAGTCAGGCGGGGCACGGTCAGGATCGAGCAAACCGGCGGTGAATGCCGCCGCATAGTCAAACCGGCGGCCGAGATCGCCCGACTGGAGCTCATCCTGCGGCATGGGCTTTTCCGAGACAGTCGCCGAGCGTGGACTGAACAGAGTTTGCGGAGCGGCCAAGAAGGCCGACGACAAGGCGGCGGGCCGCTGGAAGCGCCCCGCCGTCCAAACAAATTCCTGGGACAGCCATGCCCATACGCCGCCGGCCATTCATTGACCGCAATCCTGCGAAACCCTTTGCCGAAGGGGAGCAGGATCATGCTGGACAGGATCGCCGAGTTCTTCATCTTCGGACTGGTGCCGCTGGCCGTTGGCATACTTGCCGTTCCGGATCGTTCCGTGGCTGCCGAAAAGACCCTCAAGGGCGAGGTGATGTATCGCGAGCGCATCGCGCTGCCGCCCAATGCCGTGCTTTCCGTGCAGCTTGCCGACGTGTCGCTGGCCGACGCGCCGGCAGCAATCATCGGCGAGCGCAAGGTGGTGCCGGCCGGCCAGGTGCCGATCAAGTTCGAGATCAGCTTCGACCCGCGGGTGATCCGGCCTGATATGACCTACGCGCTGCAGGCGCGCATCACCGTCGATGACCGGCTGCTATTCGTCACCGATACGCGCCATCAGGTCGACCCGCTCAGCGACGCGCCACAGACCATCATGCTGAAAATGGCGGCGCCGGGCGACGAGCCGGCGGCACCTTCCGTGTTCGGCCAAAGCTGGCTGGTCGAATATATCGACGGCGTCGGCGTGATTGCCGAGCCGCGGGCGACATTCCGCATCAGCGAAGCCGGCAAGGCCGGCGGCAGCGGCCCTTGCAACGTCTATTTCGCCACCGCCAGGATAAACGGCTCGACGATCGCTATCAGCGGCATCGGCTCGACCTTTAAGGCCTGCGCGCCTCAGGTCATGGCCGAGGAAAAGGCGCTGTTCGAGGCGCTGGCCAAAGCAGCATCCTACCACGTCGACGCCGGCAAGCTTGTCATCGCCGACAGAGATGGCCGCGACATCCTGCGCTTCAATGCCGCGAGCTAGCGCTTAGTCCGCGCCGATTGGCCCGCGCGGCAGCCGCATGTCGATCACGATGTGTTTCAGCGGGAAGAGGCCGGGCAGAGGGCGCGTTAGTTCCACATAAAATGGCGGGTAAGGCAAAAGGGACATTTGTCCCTTCGTTGAAGCCGCCAGAATGGCTGCGGCTCGTTCTGGCCTTAACTCAAAGGAGTCCAGACATGAAAACGCACACGCTTATCCTTGCCGCCACCGGTGCATCGCTCCTTGCCTTTACCGGCCTTGCCAAGGCGGACGACCATCTTGTCAATGCTCTTGACCACGGTCTCAAAGCGGACAGCCAACCGTTCCAGACCAACAAGGCCGGCCATAGCGGCGATCTCGCACCGGGGCAGGGCAGCCCGTTTTCAGGTGAAGAGACCAAGACCCCGTCCACCGACACGGAGGCGGCGAATGAACATGCGAACGTGAAGGAACGCCAGGCGAAATAGACTGACAGAACCCGCCGCTAGGGGGCGGCGGGCGACACACATCCTAGCGACAAAGTCGCATACGCCCGGCATTCTCAATTTGTCGCTTGTTTGAATACCGCGCCATAGTGATAGGGCGGCACATCAACCAATTCGGCAAGCTTGAACCCGCTCGCTTCCACCGCCGCGATGGTCTGTTTGGGTGACAGCCTCAGCTCGGTCTTTGGCCCGCGCGGCTCGCCCAAGAGCGTGGTTTGCTCGCGCGGATACTGGTGCCAGTTGACGATGGCAAAACGACCGGCAGGGTCAAGCGTCGTCCGCACGGCGCGGGCAAGGCGCGGCCGGTCCGGAACGCCATGGAAAGCGTTGGCCATGAAAACGAAGTCGACGGTCTGAGGCACCAGCCCGGCAAGCTCATAGGCGTCGCCCGCCACAAACTCGCAATTGCCCGCGCCGCCTTCGGCCAACCGCCGCCTTGCGACTTCGAGCAGATCGGCATCGATGTCGATAGCGATTACATGACGGGCGACCCTGGCGATTGGCAGCGTGAACCAGCCGTCGCCGCAGCAGAGATCGACCACGTCCGTGCCGGGCTTCATGCCTACTGCCGCCAGGACGCTGGCGGGCTCGGGCCACAGCGCTTCCCACCAGCCGCTGGTTGGCATTTCGGTGCCCTGGAAGAAGCCGGGAATGGCGCTGGTCATGGCCTTGTCGGCTCCCCAAAATCCTCATTGTCGGGACGGCGTTTGATCCGCCCTCCGAGCTTAACGCACCGGTGACCCGTCGAGGAGCCTGAAGCTGAAAATGTCCGCTACTGCATATCGCGCAGCAGCGTGCAGCGGTTTTGCGATACCGGCATGCATCAAAACAAGAACCTGAAGTGCATCGCATGAGACCGATCGAACGCGACGCGCTTTAGCGAAAAAGGCCGGCGTTGCGCCGGCCTTTTGATGGGGTTCGAAATGCCGGCTTAGCCGACGATCTCGGTATCCGAGAACCAGTATTTGATCTCTTGCGCGGCGGTTTCCGGCGCATCGGAACCGTGCACGGAGTTCTCGCCGATCGACAGTGCGTGCAGCTTGCGGATCGTGCCTTCGGCGGCGCTTGCCGGATTGGTGGCGCCCATCACTTCGCGGTTCTTGGCAATGGCGTTCTCGCCTTCCAGTACCTGCACGACTGTCGGGCCCGACGACATGGATTCGACCAGCTCGCCGAAGAACGGACGTTCCTTGTGGACGGCATAGAAACCTTCCGCCTCGCGGCGGCTCATCCACACCCGGCGCGAAGCGACGACGCGCAGGCCGGCATCTTCCAGTATCTTGGTGATAGCGCCGGTGAGATTGCGACGGGTCGCGTCCGGCTTGATCATGGAAAAGGTGCGTTCGAGCGCCATGGGGTCGTCCTTGTGATGGAGAGTGGAATTGAGGGTGGCGGGCTCTATACAAGCCGCCCGCCGCCTTGCCAAGGGGAGGCCGGCGCAGCGCGCATTTCTGCGCTGGGGCGGCGGACTTTCAAGTCGAACCATGCCGCCGCTCATCTTTTTGTTGAGATCGGATTTTCCGACAATCGGTACCCACTTGGGTCCGATCGACTGGCCGCCCTATAGCGCGTCGTCGTCAGCCTGACCCGACGTCGTCATAACTGCATCTCGATCGTCAGGTTGGCCGTGTCGCCAGCCCCGAGGCCTTCGCGGACCCGCACCGCGGTCTTGATCGGCAAGAGCAGGCTGCCGGATTTCTTGTCGGGAAACAGCGATGTCCGCCATCTGGTCTGGCCGATGACGGCCTCCACGCCAAGGGAGCCCCAGGGGCCTTGCCATCCCAACCATCGCCGCCTTGATCCGGGCTCCAAGCTCCGGCGGCAGGGTCACGAAATGCCAGCCGCCCTTGCCCGGATAGACCCAGATCTCGGCCTGCATGTCGTAGCGAAACATTCTATGCACTTCCTCAGATCAAGGCCTTCACGACCGGCTTTGCCATGGTGTCTTGCTGGCATGCTGACGATCGGCGAACCATCCATGATATCCACAGCCCTGCTGGGGAGGAGTCATTCTTCCCCGCAAGGAGGATGGCAGCGCTGCCATTCCACTACCGCCTTGTCACGATAGACGGCCGCCGCGTTTCCCAGCCTTCCCGTTCCAGTTCCGGCACGCTGTGGTTCTCGCTGGGGTAGCCGATGCAGAAGTAACCGATCAGTGTCCACTCCGGCGGCACGTCCAGGATCGTCGCCATCTCGGCCGGATCTAGGATCGAGACCCAGCCCATGCCTATTCCCTCGGCGCGCGCCGCCAGCCACATCGTGTGGACCGCCATGACAGCGGAATAGTCTATGGTGGCTGGCATGGTCTGGCGGCCAAGCCCATGCCCTTGCTCGGTTGCGCGGTCGGCGAAAACCGCAAGCTGGCAGGGCGCCTCGTTCAGGCCGGCAAGTTTCAGGCGCCCATAGAGCGCGGCGCGTTCACCGCAAAAATTTGCGAGTGCCTCCGCGTTGCAGCGCTCGAAGCATGCCCTGACGGCGGCGCGGCATGTTTCGCTCTCGACGATGACGAAGCGCCAAGGTTGGCTCAGCCCGACGGACGGCGCGGCGCTGGCAAGCTCGAGCAGCCGCTCCAGCGCCCCTTCCGGGAGCGGCGTCGGCTTGAACCGCCTGACGTCGCGCCGCCACAGGAAGAGCTTGGCGAGCCCGGCGCGAAAGTCGGCCGGGAACTCTGGGTTTGCGGTCATGGCGCGCTGCCTTTGTTGTGGTTGCCCGGTTCGCCGGATTTTCGTCTTGTTTGCTTCGATCCGGGCAGTGATGCGGCGCCTCAAGCGACACGTCGTCTACCCGCGTTGTCGCATTTCGCCGGGCGGGAATTCTAATCCATGTCGCGCAAAAGTGTGCAGCGGTTTTGCGGCAACGACATGCGTCAAAACAAGTGCATGTCGCGCAAAGGTGTGCAGCGGTTTTGCGGTAACGACATGCATCAAAACAAGAACCTAAAGCGCGTCACATGAGGCAGGCCAAACGCGACGCGCTTTAGAGGCCGGGCGACGTTGCCGTCATTTACGCCGTTGAACCTTGATCGGCAAACAAAACCCGCCTCGGCAAGCCGGGCGGGTCGTCGGTACGAATCAGCACCATACCCAAATTAGTAGCATAGCTGCCGGCACAAAGCAAGAACAAAATGTGGCGTTGCCGATGAAGCTGCCGAGCTCAACTTGCGAGAGGTGCGATCGCTGCCGGCGCGACCGTGCGGCCGAGGCCGCCATGCAGATCGAGGCATCGTTCGAACCATTGAGCCACGACATCGCTGTCGTCGAGCAGCCGGTAGGGCGTGGCGATACGCGCCCATTGCAGCGCGCCGAAAACGATGTAATCGGCAAATAGCGGCGACGGGCCGCCAATGAAGGGCTGATAGCCGAGCATCGAGCGGAGCGGCTCCAGCGAGGCGCGGAAGCCGGCGAGCCCGGCGTCGCGGGTGGCGTAAACCGCCTCCAAGCGCTTGCCGAAGCGCTGTTCGCGGTTCTGCCGGAAATAGGCGGCATTCGCCTCGTCCTGCATGGCATGCAGGTCCAGTAGCGCCGCGGTGGTGACGTAGGGATGGATGGTCAGCTGCGACCAGCGTTCGATGAAGCGCGCCGTCGCCTTACCGCCGTCGCCGGAAAACAATGTCGGCCGCTCGGGATAGGCCTCCTCGAGATAGAGCGCGATGGCGAAGGAATCGGCGACCACCGTCTCGCCGTCGCGGATCACCGGAACGAGCTTCGAGACACCGCCTTCCACCTTCGGCACTTCGAGGAAACGGGTCGGCACGCTGGTGATGTCGAGCCCTTTGTGGGCCAGCGCCATCACCGCCTTCCAGCAATGTGGGCTGAATGGGCGGGCGGCGTCGCGTCCAACAAGGTCGTAGAGCAGAATGGTCATTGGCGGCAGCGTCCTTGCAGTCTAACTATGGCCGAAACAGACCCGCGCGAAACAGGGTCCCGCAGGTCGAGAGAAGAATGAAACAGCATTTCAGGATGTTTGCGGCCTACAATCAATGGGCCAACGGCCGCATCTACGATGCCGCCGCCGATCTCGACGAGGAAGAGTTCGACCGCAATGTCGGCGTCTTCTTCGGCTCGATGATGGGAACGCTCAACCACCTCCTGGCAGCCGACCGTATCTGGATGAAACGCTTCACCGGCGAGGGCGACGCGCCGGCAAGGCTCGACACGATCCTGCACCGCGCCTTGCCAGGCTTGCGGCTGGCGCGCGAGGCCGAGGACAAACGGATCATCGACTGGGTTGCCGGCTTGAGCGACAAGGCGCTGTCGGGCCGCTTCTCCTACATGACCGTCTCGGATATGCGCACCGTCTCGCAGCGGTTGGCGCCGGCGCTCGACCACTTCTTCAACCACCAGACCCACCACCGCGGCCAGGCGCATGCGATCCTGACCGTTCTGGGCAAGCCAAGCCTCGGACTGGACCTGACGATGTTCCAGCGCAGCGAGGAGGGCAGGGCATTCGCCTGAACCTGGGGCGGCTGGTGAAGCGGATGGTCGATAGCGGACGATCTGCCGAGATTGCAAAAAGCGCCAAAACATTTTATGGAGCGCATGGTCGTGAGGGCGGCCGCTTCAGCAGCATTCAGCAGCAACAGTGAGAATTGGCACGCATGCCCAATGAACCCTTGCGCCTTGTGGCGTTCTTCGCCGTGGTCCTGGCGCTTCTCAACTCCGGTTATTATTTCCACCAGGGCGACATTGTCGCGACCATCTATTTCATGATCGGCGCCATTCTTGTGACTGCGGTGACCCGGATGAGCATCAGAAGGCAGCTGATTTAGGACCGATCTTCTTATCTGGCCGCCATCTCGACGGCTGGTTCGCTTCGACTGCGATCGAATTGAAAGCAAAGTCTTAGGACTTCGTTTGTGCTGTTGCTTCAAGGTAGCCGGCTGAAGCAGGAGCAAAAGCATGCAGATCGATGTGTCCCCGACGAGCTGGGGCAGGGTCGTGGCGGTTACCGTTGCGGGCACGGCGGTCTGCATTGCAGCCGCATTCCTCGTCGATTCCTTCAATTTCCCATATTTGTCGCCGGAAGCGCTGTGGCGGGCGCAGCTGACCGACCTGCTGCTGCCGCTTATCCTGGCCAGCTCGTTCTTCTTTTTCCTGATGTGGAAAATGCGCCAGCTGGCGATCGCGCAAAAGGCACTGGCCGTCGTCGCGGCGACCGACAGCCTGACGGCGGTGTTCAACCGGGGTGCGTTTTCCATGCTCGTCGAGGCCTATCTCGAACAGGCCCGCAGCCATTCTGTCGTTAATGCCGGCGCCTTGCTTATCGTCGATGCCGACCATTTCAAATCCGTCAACGACCGCCTCGGCCACGACTGCGGAGACCAGGCGCTCAAGCTGATCGCCAAGACAATCCAGGGCCAGCTACGCCGCGCCGATATCGTCGGCCGGATCGGCGGCGAGGAATTTGCGGTTTTCCTTCCCGGCGCAGATCCTTCGCAGTCCTGGCTGGTGGCGGAGACAATTCGCCGACGCGTCCGTGAGGCGGAGTTCTCGCCTGGCGGCCGGCCCTGTCCTCTCTCGGTCAGCATCGGCGGCGTCGCCTTCAGCGGGCCGACCACCTATGCCGAGATGTTCGTGGTGGCGGACAAGCACCTTTACGAGGCCAAATCGAACGGCCGCGATCAGGTCAGTTTCGAACCCGCAGCAGCGGGCGACCCGCCGGGCGGCGGCCCGATGACGGTCCATTGATGGTCGTTTCGGTCAGGCGGCGTAGCCGCCGAGGCCCCGGGCGACCGGCTTGACCGAGACCGCCGGCTGGGCGGCCGGCCAGAGGATGCCTGCCGTTACGGCAAAGGTGATCAGGGCGTCGCGTGCCGCTTCGGCCGAGATCTCGCCGGCACGTGCCGCCTCGCAGGCCTTTACCGCGGCGCCATAGCTCAGCCGGCGGCGCGAAGGCGGGAACTCGGTCAGGAATTCGTGCATCTCGGAGAACGAAGCGATCGTACGCTTGTAGCCGGCGCCAACAGTTAGGGCGACCGGGGTCGAAAACGTCCTGTCGTGCATTCTGGCCTCTCGAATGGGCGGAGGTCACGGCGGACGCCGTTCTCCGGTCTGGGGGTCGGGCAGAAACGCGGATCACGGCGCGAGGTTCCATGTTGCCGGGATTGTTTTTTCGCCGGCTCTGGGAGCGGTCGCCGGGCGAGCAGCGCCGGCGTCGAGGCGGGTGCCTATTTCCACATGCCGCGCATGCGGGCGCCGAGGTCGACACGCACCTGCGGCTGGCGGCGCGGATCGTCTCTGGCCTGGACGCTGGCCCATGCCACCTGCTCGAAGGCGCCGAGGATCGAGCGCGGGATGAAGCGCGTGCGCGAGGCATAGACGTGGCGGTCGCCGCGCGCCGCCTGGCCGTGGACGAAAAAGCGATGCGGCATGACCAGGTGCAGGCTGTCCTTGGCCCGCGTCATCGCCACGTAGAGCAGCCGCCGCTCCTCGTCGACGTCCTCCTTGCTGCCGACGCCGAGATCGATCGGGATGCAGCCGTCGACGGTGTTGAGCACGAAGACGTTCTTCCACTCCTGGCCCTTGGCCGAATGGATCGTCGACAGGATCAGATAATCCTCGTCGCGGTGCGGCGGGCCGGCCTCGTCGCTGGTCGCGTCCGGCGGATCGAGTGTCAGCTCCGTGAGGAAGCGCTCGCGCGACGCATAGCCGGAAGCGATCTGCTCGAGCTGCAGGAGATCGGCCCGGCGCGTCGTTGCATCCTCGTGGATACGTTCCAGATGCGGCTCGTACCAGAGCCTGACCTGTTCGATGTCGGCCGGCCATTTTTGCGCGTCGGCACGCAGGCCGCTATAGAGCGCGACAAAGCCCGGCCAGTCGTCGGCGGCACGCTGCGGCGGCCGATAGCGGGCAAGCCCCATCGTCTCGTCAAGCGAATTTGCCATGGTCTCGACGATCGCATTGGCGGCCGAAGGGCCGATGCCCGGCAGAAGTTGCAGCACGCGAAAGCCGGCGACGCGGTCGCGCGGGTTTTCGGCAAAGCGCAGTACAGCCAGCAAGTCCTTGACGTGAGCTGCATCGAGGAATTTCAGCCCGCCGAACTTGACGAAGGGGATGTTGCGGCGCGTCAGCTCGATCTCCAACGGGCCGCTATGGTGGGAGGCGCGAAACAGCACCGCCTGTGCTTTGAGAACGGTGCCGGCCTCGCGTTCGGTGAGTATGGCCTGGCAGACATAGCTCGCCTGCTCGGTCTCGTCGCGCACGCTCACCAGCTTCGGCTTTTCCGCCGATTTGCGCTCGGTCCAGAGATTTTTGGTGAAACGTTCCGAAGCTTCGCCGATCACCGCATTGGCGGCAGCCAGGATGGTCTCGGTCGAGCGGTAGTTGCGCTCCAGCATGACGACCTCGGCCGGCTGCGCGAACTGCTTGGGAAAATCCAGGATATTGCGCACTTCCGCGGCGCGGAACGAATAGATCGACTGCGCGTCGTCGCCGACCACCGTCAGCCCCGATCCGTCGGGCTTGAGCGCCGTCAGGATCGAGGCCTGCAGCCGGTTGGTGTCCTGGTACTCGTCGACCAGCACATGGTCGAAACGTGCACCCAGATGCGCGGCGATTTCCGGCTCGCCGGCCATCTGCGCCCAGTAGAGCAGCAGGTCGTCGTAATCGAGCACGTTCTGCCCCTGCTTGGCCTCGACATATCGGGCGAACAATTGCTTCAGCTGTTCGGCCCAGCCGGCGCACCACGGGAACACCGAACCCAGCACCTCGCCGAGCGGCGCCTGTGCGTTGACGGCGCGCGAATAGATCGCCAGGCAGGTGCCCTTGGTCGGGAAGCGGGCTTCGGTCTTCGAAAACCCAAGCTCGTGGCGGGCGAGGTTCATCAGGTCGGCGGAATCCTCGCGATCGTGGATGGTGAAGGCCGGATCGAGACCGATCTCCAGCGCATAATCGCGCAGCAGCCTGGCGCCGATGCCGTGGAACGTGCCGGCCCAGCTCAGCGCATCGGTGATCACCGAGACATCGCGCCCCAGCACCTCGCCGGCGATGCGCTCGACCCGCTTGGCCATTTCCGCCGCGGCACGGCGCGAAAATGTCATCAAAAGGATGCGGCGCGGGTCGGCACCCCTGACGATCAGATGCGCGACCCGGTGCGCCAGCGTGTTGGTCTTGCCGGAGCCGGCGCCGGCAATCACCAGCAACGGTCCGGCGATCTTGCCGTCGCCATGTTCGACGGCAAGCCGCTGCTCGGCGTTGAGCTTCGCCAGATAGGCCGGCTGGAAGGACGAATCACGGGCGGCGAGGTTCATCGCCCATCAAGCATCGTTTCTGCTTTGTTCGCAACGGTTTGCGGAGCCGGAATAGGGCCCGTGAGCGAAGAAGCCTTGCGGGCAGGCCTGTCGACTAACGCTCGGGCTCGACGCCCATCCTTGCCGATTGCCGCCGTAGCGCCTCGCGATCGTCCTGTGGCGGTGGCAACAGCAGCGGATCGAAATCGTCGGGCACCTCATCGATCACTTTCTTGGCGACGCGATAGGCAACATAGACGATTGCCCCGGCGATGAGTAGACGGATCATGCCATCCTCCATTGATTGTGGAGCAACCGGAGACGCGGCATTTTGTTCCCAGGCCCCTTGGCGAATGCGGGAACGACACCGGCCGCGCAACCAAATCGCCGACGCCTCGTTGTCGGGCGAGAGGAGACTGCGATGAAAAGGCGCTCAATCCTGCTGCTTATGGCAGCTCTGACGGTTGCGGGTTGCGACAACAATATCCAGCCGACCAAGGCCCCTGGCGACACGGTCGATCAGAACCCGCAGGTCGACAAGAATCCGGTGCCGAAATCGACGACCGGCGGCGATCAGCCCGGCACGCCGCCGAAACAATGACCGCCTCAGATGGCGTCGATCGGGCAAGCGGCGCCGGTCAAGGAAGGTGGCCGGCGCCGCTTGGGAGGAAGCTGATGGCGCCGGCCAGGCGGAGATCAGGCCCGCCGCACATCCAAGGATAGCCGAGTCTTTCCGCAGCGTCATGGTCGATAGCGTACAGACGGCACGCCCCTGTGGACAAACCTGCGGGCCACAGCAGCGTTTGTTCATCACATAGTTCGTTCTTCCCATGGAACAAACCAAGCTGCTGCGTGTTTGGATGTCGATCGGACGCTCCCAAGGCCGCCGTTCACGAAAGAGCCCGCTCTCCTTGTCCCCCCTCAGGATAGCGGGTTCTTTTTGCGTTTTGCGGGACGTTGTGGTGCGCGGGGTCGACGTCACCTGCTTGCCGGTTTTCGCACCTTTGCGGGGAACCGGGGCTCAAGGCCTTGCGAAGCATGGTTGTCCCGTGCAAAAGCCCGGCCATGCTGATCATCAACGACCTTTCGCTCCGCATGGCCGGACGCCTGCTTCTCGACCATGCCTCACTGACCTTGCCGGCCGGCAGCAAGGCTGGCCTTGTCGGCCGCAACGGCACCGGCAAGACGACCCTGTTCAAGGCGATCACCGGCGACCTCGCCTCCGAGACCGGCTCGGTCAGCCTGCCCAAGAACACGCGCATCGGCCAGGTCGCGCAGGAAGCGCCGGGCACCGAGGAGCCGCTGATCGAGATCGTGCTCAAGGCCGACCTCGAACGGAGTGCCCTGCTCGAAGAGGAAAAGACGGCGACCGACCCGCACCGCATCGCCGACATCCACATGCGGCTGGCCGATATCGATGCGCACTCGGCCGAGTCACGCGCGGCCACCATTCTCGCCGGCCTCGGCTTCGACGACGCCGCACAACGGCGCCCGGCCTCGTCCTTCTCCGGCGGCTGGCGCATGCGCGTCGCGCTGGCCGCCGTGTTGTTTGCCGAGCCCGATCTGCTGCTGCTCGACGAGCCGACCAATTATCTCGATCTCGAAGGCACGCTATGGCTGGAAAACTACGTGTCGAAATACCCGCACACCGTGCTGCTGATTTCGCACGATCGCGACCTGCTCAACCGCGCCGTCAACTCGATCGTCCATCTCGACCAGAAGAAGCTGACCTTCTGGCGCGGCGGCTACGACCAGTTCGAGCGCCAATACACCGAGCAGCGCGAATTGCAGGAGAAGGGCCGCGTCAAGCAGGAAGCCGCGCGCAAGCACATGGAATCCTTCGTCGAGCGCTTCCGCGCCAAGGCATCGAAGGCGAGGCAGGCGCAGTCGCGCATCAAGGCGCTGGAGAAGATGAAGCCAATCGCCGCGATCGTGAACGACACGGTGCGGCCATTCTCCTTTCCGGAGCCGGTGAAGACGGTGGCCTCGCCGATCATTGCGCTCAACAACGTCAACGTCGGCTACACCGAGGGCGAGCCGATCCTGAAGAAGATGACGCTGCGCATCGATGCCGACGATCGCATCGCGCTGCTCGGCGCCAACGGCAACGGCAAGTCGACCTTCGCCAAGCTTTTGGCCGGCCGGCTGAAGCCGGAGACCGGCAGCATGACGGTGGCGCCCGGGCTTAAGGTGGCAATCTTCGCCCAGCACCAGCTCGACGATCTCAGGCCCGACGAAAACGCCTATGAGCATGTCCGCCGGCTGATGCCGGATGCGCCGGAATCCAAGGTGCGCGGCCGCGTCGCCCAGTTCGGCCTGACCACCGAAAAGATGAACACCGCCGCCAAGGATCTGTCCGGCGGCGAAAAGGCGCGGCTCCTGATGGGCCTGTCGGCCTTCGAGGGGCCGAACCTTTTCATCCTCGACGAGCCCACCAACCATCTCGACATCGACAGCCGTGAATCACTGATCCATGCGCTGAACGATTTTCCCGGCGCCGTCATACTGATCTCGCATGACCGCCATCTGCTCGAAGCGACCGCCGACCGGCTGTGGCTGGTCAAGGACGGCGCGGTCAATCCATATGACGGCGATCTCGAGGATTACAAGACGCTGGTCACCGGCGTCTCCGGGGACCGCCGCGGCAAGCGCGAGGCGGACAAAGCGTCGAAGGCCGACCGCCGCCGCGATGCAGCCGCGCGCCGCGCCGCCTTCGAGCCGCTGGCCAAGGAAATCCGCGCCACCGAAGCGCTGATCGACCGCATCCGCAAGCGCATCGACCTGATCGAGGACGAACTCGCCAACCCGGCCGTCTACGAAAAGGACCCCTCGAGCGCGACAAGGCTGGCCAAGGAGCGCTCCCAGCTCGCGCAACAGCTGGCCGGCCATGAGGAAAAATGGCTGTCGATGTCGGCGGAGTACGAGGAAGGCACGGCGGAGTAGGAAGAGCGCAATCTCCCCCCTCGCGGGGGAGATGCCCGAAATGCCGCGCCTACGACGCGTTGCTCAAGCGTGTCGCGGTCATGTGGCCGGGTACGTTCCCGGATACCCAAATGGTTCGCGGTAGGAGGTGAATGAGATGCTTGAAGGTCGGGAGTGGCGCAAAAAAGATGGAGCGTCAGACGAAGCGATCGAGAAACTCAGGGGAGTGGGCCCTTTGGTCCTGCCTGAAAGCTATGCTGCCCTTCTCTCTTTCAGCAACGGTGGTGAGGGCCCCCTGCCAGTCCAGCCGCTATGGCTTGCCTTGCACGCTGCGGAAGAGGTGATCGAAATAGAGCAACAGGGGACATTCAAGGAGTTCTTTCCGGGTTTTTTCGTTATCGGCAGCAACGGGGGCGGCGAGGCGATTGCGTTCGATCTACGCACAGTGGGGCTTTATCCGCTCGTTGCGTTTGACATGACAAATATTGATCTTGTCGAAAGCGTTTGGCCCATTGCGCCGGACTTTGATGCATTCTTGGACTTGATCGGCCTTTCCGACGAATAGCCCAGAGGGGGATGTAGGCCCGCCCATCTGGCCCTACACGTCGCCATAACAACCGGCTAGTTTGCTCCCATGAATCAGCACGCCAAGCTCAAAATCGGCCATTCGGCCTGTCCGCATGATTGCCCTTCGACCTGCGCGCTCGAGGTCGAACTGCTCGACGCCAGGCGCATCGGCCGCGTCCATGGCGCCAAGGCCAACAGCTATACGGCCGGCGTCATCTGCGCCAAGGTCGCCCGTTACGCCGATCGCGTCCATCATCCCGACCGCCTGCTGAAGCCGCTGGTGCGGGCCGGCGCCAAGGGCGACGGCGCCTGGAAGGAAGCGAGCTGGGAGGCGGCGCTCGATCTGGTCGCTGAAAAATTCATCGCGGCGGAGGCAAAATACGGCTCGGAGACGGTCTGGCCCTATTACTATGCCGGCACGATGGGGCTGGTGCAGCGCGACGGCATAGAGCGGCTCAGGCACGCCAAAAAATACTCCGGCTTCTTCGGTTCGATCTGCACCAATCTGGCCTGGACCGGCTGGATGATGGGCGCCGGCGCGCTGCGCGGCTCCGACCCGCGCGAAATGGCAAAGTCCGACTGCGTGGTGATCTGGGGCACCAACGCCGTGGTCACGCAGGTCAACGTCATGACCCACGCCATCAAGGCGCGCAAGGAACGCGGCGCCAAGATCGTCGTCATCGACGTCTACGAAAATGCAACGATGAAGCAGGCCGATCTCGGCCTGGTGCTGAAGCCCGGCACCGACGGCGCGCTGGCCTGCGCGGTGATGCACGTGCTGTTCCGTGACGGCATGGCCGACCGCGCCTATCTGGAAAAATACACCGACGATCCGCACGGTCTGGAAGCGCATCTCAAGACGCGGACGCCGCAATGGGCCGCTGACATCACCGGGCTTTCCGTCGACGAAATCGAGGCCTTCGCCCGTCTCGTCGGCACGACGAAGAAGACCTATTTCCGCCTCGGCTACGGTTTTTCGCGGCAGCGCAACGGTTCGGTCAACATGCATGCCGCAGCCTCGATCGCCGCGGTTACCGGCTGCTGGCAATATGAGGGCGGCGGCGCCTTCCATTCCAATTCGGGCATCTTCAAGCTCAACCAGGAACTGCTCGAAGGCACACGGATGCGCGACCCCGCGATCCGTCATCTCGATCATTCGCGGATCGGCCCGGTGCTGACCGGGGCTGAGGATGCGCTCTATGGCGGTCCGCCGGTGACGGCGCTGCTGATCCAGAACACCAATCCGGTGAATGTCGCGCCCGAGCAGCGGCTGGTGAAGCAGGGTTTTCTGCGCGACGATCTGTTTTCCTGCGTGCACGAGCAGTTCATGACCGACACGGCAAAGCTCGCCGATGTCGTGCTGCCGGCGACGATGTTTCTCGAGCATGACGACGTCTACAAGGGTGGCGGCAACCAGCACATCACGCTCGGGCCGAAGCTGATCGACCCGCCGGAAGGCCCGCGCACCAACCATTTCGTCATCGAGGAGCTTGGCAAAAGGCTCGGTGTCGCCGATCGCCCAGGCTTCGGCATGACCGAGCAGCAGCATATCGATATCATCCTGGGCAAGCGCGGGCTGGGCAGCTTTTCGAGCCTCAAGGACGAAAAATGGCTCGACCTGCAGCCGGATTTCGCGGCCGCGCATTTCCTGGACGGCTTCGGCCATGCCGACAAGAAATTCCATTTTCGCGCCGACTGGACGGGGCAGGCGGCGCCCAACCGGCCGCCGAAAAGCATGGGCCTGTTCGGGCCTGTGGAGCAGTTGCCGGAATTTCCCGATCATGTCGACCTGATCGAGGTCGCCGACGAGGCGCATCCGTTCCGGCTGACGACCTCGCCGGCGCGCAATTTCCTCAATTCGACCTTTGCCGAAACGCCGGTGTCGCAGGCGAAAGAGCGCCGGCCGGAGTTGCTCCTGCATCCCGATGATGCGGCGGCACTCGGCGTCGCCGACGGCGGCCGTGTCGAAGTCGGCAACCAGCGTGGCGAAGTGGTGCTGCACGCAAAACTGTTCGACGGCATCAAGCGTGGCGTGGTCGTCGCCGAAGGCATCTGGCCGAACAGCGCCCATGAGCGCGGCGAGGGCATCAACGTGCTCACCGGCGCCGATGCGCCGGCGCCCTATGGCGGCGCCGCCTTCCACGACAACAAGGTCTGGCTGCGCCCGGCGGGTTGAGCGTCGGAACGATATCTCCATCCGGCCGTTTTCGCGTGGCGGGTGGAGGCATTGTCATGGCGGAAGTGTTGCCGGCGCCGGATCCCATCGGAAGGACACTGTCGTCCGGCGAACTCGTAACCACGATGTCCCACTTTCATCGCGCCGAGATTGCGCGCATGGCTGGGTGGCGCGACCGCCTGGACCGGACGAGCAACTGGGCGATAACCGTTGTCGCGGCGATGCTCTCCGTTTCGCTTTCGACAGCCAGCGCTCACCATGGCGTGCTGCTGTTTGCCATGCTGCTTGTCCTGCTGCTGCTGTGGATAGAGGCCCGCCGATATCGCTTCTTCGACTTCTATCGGGCTCGCGTGCGCCAGTTCGAACGGCACTATTTCGCGCAGATATTCTCGCCGCAGCCGGACTTCGCGTCCGATTGGCTGTTGATCGTCGGCGAGAGCCTGCGCGCCCCGAAATTCTTGATTTCGCAACGCGTGGCTTTGGCGCGCCGCCTGCGTCGCAATTACATCTACATGCTGCTGATTCTGCTGCTGGCCTGGATCCTCAAACTGTCGACCCCCAGTCTTCTGACCGAAGGCGTCCGCATCGGCTTCGTCGGGTCGATGCGTGAGGCCGTCGCCAGTGCTGCGCTGGGTCCAGTTCCTGGTGGCGCCATCGTCGTGCTGGTCGCCCTCCTCTATGCGGGCCTGCTGGTGACAGCCTTTCTGACGGAGAGCGACGACGGCGAACTCTCGTTCGGTGACGTTCACGTCTAGCAACGCAACGCCCTGTCGCGCGTTGTTGGACACGTGCATTTGGGCGATGGGGGTTTCATGGGTTGGCAGGCTCCGACACGTTCCAGCCTGGCGCTGCTGGTTTGCGCTTTCGTCCCCGCAGGCGCGGCCGGGGCAGCGGAGACGGTTGTTGCCGGGACCAAGGCCTCCGGCATGGGTGGTTCGGGCGAAGGCGCTTTCGTCGCCGAGATCGTGCTTCTGCTGCTTGTCGGGCGCGGCCTGGGCGAAGTGTTGCAGCGCTATGGCCAGCCGGCAATCATGGGCCAACTGATCGGCGGCATCCTGCTCGGTCGGCTGGCTATGGCCGTCGGCCCAGCACCTGATCTTTCCCACCGATCCCGCGCAAAAGGGCATGATCGACGCCGTCTCGCAGCTCGGCATCCTGATGCTGCTTTTGCTGACCGGCATGGAGACGGACCTGCGGCTGGTACGCCGGGTTGGCGCGGCCTGTTTTTCCATTTCGGCTACCGGCGTCGTGGTGCCCTTCATCTGCGGTTTCGCGCTGGCGCAGTTCCTGCCGGACGCATTGCTGCCCAACCCGACGCAACGCACCGTTGCCGGGCTGTTCCTGGGCACCGCGCTGTCGATCTCGTCAGTCAAGATCGTCGCCATGGTGGTGCGCGAGATGAACTTCATGCGTCGCAACCTCGGACAGGTGATTATTTCCTCGGCGATCATCGAGGACACGATCGGCTGGCTGGTCATCGCCGTAACCTTCGGCATCGCCACCAATGGCAGGCTGCAGCTCGTACCGCTGGTGACCACCATCGCCGCCGTGGCACTGTTCATGGTGTTCTCCTTCACCATTGGCCGCCGTCTTGTCTTCACCTTGATCCGCTGGACCAACGATCAATTCCGCAGCGAGTTTGCGGTGATCACCATGATCCTTATCATCATGGGCGTCATGGCGCTGATCACCAACATGATAGGCGTCCATACGGTGCTGGGGGCGTTCGTCGCCGGCATCCTTGTCGGGGAATCGCCTATCCTCTCCAGCCATATCGAAGGCCAGCTGCGCGGCGTCATCACCGCGCTGTTCATGCCAATCTTCTTCGGCATGGCGGGGCTTTCCGCCGATCTCACAGTGCTCGCCGACCCGACGCTTGCCATGCTGACGGGCGCACTTGTGGTCATCGCCAGCATCGGCAAGTTTGGCGGCGCATTCATCGGCGCCAAGCTCGCCGCCATGTCGTTCAAGGAAGCACTCGCCGTCGGCAGTGCAATGAACGCGCGCGGCTCGACCGAGGTGATCGTCGCCAGCATCGGCTTGTCGATGAACATCCTGTCGCACAACCTCTTCACCATGATCGTCACCATGGCCGTGATCACCACCTTGGCCATGCCGCCGATGCTGCGCTGGGCGCTCGGCCGGCTGCCGGTTGGGCATGACGAGCAGCAGCGTGTCGAGCGCGAGGCGTTGGACGAATACGGCTTCATTTCCAGGCTGGAGCGGCTGCTGGTGTTGGTCGATGACAGCAGGATCGGCAAGTTCACTGCCTATCTCGCCGGGCTGGTCGGTGGAGGCAGCGGCATGCCCACCACCTTGCTTCAGCCGAAAGACGGCCGAGTTGACAGGCCGACCGACAGCAAGGGACAGGAGCGCGCCCTGCAGGAAATCAAGAAGGGTGCAAAAAAAAGCGCTCAGGCGGTGAAACGGATCGAAGATACGCTTGTCGACAAAGTCCATCTGACGGCCCGCACCGAATTGGAGGCCACGGGTGAGACGATCGCCGAAGAGGCCCGCAAGGGATACGGCCTGTTGCTGGTCGGCCTTGACAATGTGCTGACCGCCGATGGCGCCTTCGCGCCGGCCCTCAACGACATTGCCGCAGGATTTGACGGCCCGCTTTGCCTGGTCCTGAACGGCGGCAATGCTGGCGAAAAGATGCCGACGCTGAAGGCCGGAACCAGCATTCTCGTCCCCGTCAACGGTACCCAGGTGGCGCGTCGCGCCGCCGACTTGGCGCTGGCGCTGGCCCGTCCAAACCGGGCACGGATCAAAGTTCTCTACGTTTCGCAAAAGGCAGCCAAGGGCCGCAGGTCGACATCGGTGTCGCATAGCCGCGAAGAGGCCGTGCTGAAAGACATCGCCGATTTGGCGGGCCGCTACGGCCTGCATATCGACACAGCGTTCCATACCCGCGTCACACCCGACAAGGCCATCACCCGGGAGGCGGCCAACGGCGCGGCGATCGTCGTGATGGGCGTCACCCAACGTCCGGGTGGGGACCTGTTCTTCGGCGAAACCGCCGGCGCTGTTTTGGCCGCCTGCAATTGCCCCGTCGTGCTTCTGGCCAGCGCGCGGCCCAAGCATGACGCCGCTGGCGCTGAGCTGGCGGCGTGATTTTCATGGCGCGCACTGACCCGTCGGTAGACATGTCGATTGAGGCTCTGAAGCGCTGATCAGTCAAACGTAAAGAACTAGAACCGAACGGTTCGGTTCTGTTGACGGAGCGTACAGGAAAGGGTGAACGCCGGCTCCCAGAATGTTCGCCAAGAAAATCACCAATGACCGCGTAACCAATTGACAATAAAGAAGAACAGTGTGGCGGAAGGAGCCGCATGTCGAATTTCAAGCGGCCAATTTGGCGCACCCGAACAAAATTTTCGTGATTGGAAACGACAGGCTTGCCGACCCATCTCGGGGTGGTCCGAGCGACGCGAATTCCTCCCAAGGCACGCCACTTGACGGACAGAACAAAGACTACCGGAGTACCCGAAATGACCAAGATCGCTCTTACCGCCGCCGCCATCCTTGTTGCCACCGGCACTGCTTTTGCCGGCAGCGACCACTATGGCTCGGACAACGTCAACCAGCCGGCCGCTCCTGCTGCCAACGTCGACAACACGTTTACCGGCTCGATCCGCAAGCCGGTTACTTCCGAGCATGCTGGTGCCAAGACGACTTCCGAGTCGGTGGCGCCTGAATCCGGCCAAGGCATCTGGGGCCGCTGATTATCACGGCCCCGGAGCACAAAGAGCGGCGGGCTTGGCCCGCCGCTCTTGTTTGGTGCGAAGCGGGTTTGGCCGAAGGTCGGCGATCCCCGGCCTGCCAGGCAATCCCTAGCGAAGATCCTTCGGCCAGATGCAGTGCGTCAGCCGGGCGCCGCCGAAGGTGAGACCGTCCCAATCGCCATCGACGTCAAACCGAGCCAGGGCCGCGGTCGGGAATTTATCCGCCAGTTTTTTCAGCGCCGCTTCATCCGATCCAGCCCCGGCAAGACCGCGCGCGAACTCCTCCAACCCGGGATTGTGGCCGAGCAGCAGCAGCGTTCCGGTTCCCGCCTTTACTTGCCGCACCTTGGCGAGGATGTCCGCCGCCGCTGCCTCGTAGAGCGCCTGGGCAAATTTGACCTGCACCTTCGCCGGCAATTCCGCCGAGAGCAGCCGCCACGTGTCGCGGGTGCGCAGCGCCGGCGATACCAGCGCCAGTTCCGGCAGCCAGCCGCGCCGGGCCAGTTCGCGTCCGACCAGCGGCGCTGCCTTCAGCCCGCGCGCGGACAGCGGCCGGTCGAAGTCGATGAGGTCGGGATCGTCCCAACTCGACTTGGCGTGACGCAGCAGCAGCAGTTGCTTCATGGATTCAATTCAAATCCAAGGGATGTCCGGCTGAAAGTCTTTCCCATATCCGCCGCCATGTCTTGCACCCGTGACGGCATCAAAACTCGCCCAAAGCGCACCAAAGATAAACAGGCCTACGCACCGTTCATCTTTATCCCATCTGACCGAAATGTCTGCTTCAGTAATGGCCCAATCGCCCGATCGAACGTGAATTGCACCAACGACAGGACCTACTCGCCCGTCCTCGATCCGACAGAGATAAAAATATGCCGTGGCAGTTTTCGGATGGTCCGCCTCGTCGTACTCGAAGACGCCGGCCAGATCACGCTTTGTCCGGATCGCGCTGTCGAAAACGTCCATTGGTCTATTTCTGCCGACCCGACGATTTATTGGCTTTTTCGACGGACCCTTACGGGGTGATCCGCGCCAGGTGCTCGAGATCGGTCTCTTCGCGCAGCGGGTCGGGCGCGATCACCACCGACGTGGCGTTGTCGGCATCGTCGGCGAAGCGCGAAAACACCGTGCGGCCGCCTTCCATCCGCGCCTTGCCTTCGGCGACCAGCCCCAGCGCCAGTGGATAGAGTTGGTGCTCAGCCTTGAGCACGCGCGCGGCCAGCGTATCCTCATTGTCGCCGACCATCACCGGCACCGCGGCCTGGGCGATGATCGGCCCATCATCCATGTCGAGCGTGACGAAATGCACTGTGCAGCCATGGATGCGCATGCCTGCGCGGAGCGCCCGCGCATGTGTATCCAGCCCCTTGAAGGCAGGCAGCAGGGCAGGGTGGATGTTGACCATGCGGCCCTGCCACTTCTCGACGAAACGCGCGCCGAGAATGCGCATATAGCCGGCCAGCGCGACGATCTCGGCGCCAAAAGAGACAAGGGCCGCGTCGATCGCCCCGTCATGCGCTTCCTTGCTGGCATGGTCCGAGCGCGAAATCACCCTGGTGGCGATGCCGCGCGCCGCGGCGATGCCGAGGCCGGCGGCATTGGCGCGATCGGAGATGACGCCGACGATTTCGGCCGGATAGGCCGGGTTGCTCGCCGCCGCGATCAGCGCCGTCATGTTGGAGCCGCGCCCCGAAATGAGCACTACGGTGCGTTTTCTGGTCATAGGCCGATCGAGCCCCGATAGATGACGCCGGCATCGCGGCGCGGCACGATCTGGCCGATCGGCGTCACCGTCTCGCCGGCCTCCTGCAGAACGGCGGCGACCTGCGCCGCCTGGCCCGAGGCGACGACCAGGATCATGCCGATGCCGCAATTGAAGGTGCGCATCATCTCTTCCGGCGCGACGCCACCGGTCTTGGCCAGCCACGAAAACACCGGCGGCACCTCGATGGCGCCGAGATCGAGCTCGGCCGAAAAATCCTTGGGCAGAACGCGCGGGATGTTTTCGGGAAAGCCGCCACCGGTGATATGGGCCAGCGCCTTGATGCCATGCGTGTTGCGGATCGCCTTGAGGATCGACTTGACGTAGATGCGCGTCGGCTCGAGCAGCGCCTCGGCCAGCGTCGCCTCGTCATTGAACGGCGCCGGATCGCCCCAGCCAAGGCCGCTTACGGCGACGATGCGGCGGACCAGCGAGAAGCCGTTCGAATGCAGGCCCGACGAGGCAAGGCCGAGCAGCACGTCGCCCTCGACGATGTCGTCGGTCGGCAGCAACTGGCCGCGTTCGGCGGCACCGACTGCAAAGCCGGCAAGGTCGTAGTCCTTGTCGTGATACATGCCGGGCATTTCCGCCGTCTCGCCACCGATCAGCGCGCAACCGGCCTGCCGGCAGCCGGCGGCAATGCCGCCGACGATCGAAGCGCCCTGGTCGGGATCGAGCTTGCCGGTGGCAAAATAGTCGAGGAAGAACAGCGGTTCGGCGCCCTGCACGACGATGTCGTTGACGCACATGGCGACGAGGTCGATACCGATCGTGTCATGCTTGCCGGCATCGATGGCAATCTTCAGCTTGGTGCCGACGCCGTCATTGGCGGCGACCAGCACCGGATCGGTAAAGCCGGCTGCCTTGAGATCGAACAGGCCGCCGAAACCGCCGATCTCGCCATCGGCGCCCGGCCGGCGGGTGGCGCGCACCAGCGGCTTGATCTTCTCGACCATGAGATTGCCGGCGTCGATGTCGACGCCCGCTTCGGCATAGGTGAGCCCGTTCTTGCGCTTGCTCATACTCTTTCCCTGCTTTCTCGGGCTCTTCGCATGAACGGTTTCGGTCCGCAAGGATAACGGCGCTGAAACTGCCAATCTCCCCACTTGAGGGGGAGATGGCCGGCAGGCCAGAGGGGCGCTGTCCCGCCGACCTGCCGATCGGCACCATTGCGCATCCAGGTCAAACCCCAACCTGGTTCCAGATCAATGAGAAAGCCCTGCTGTCGGCTCAGCTTTATGAGGTAATGCTGGTTGATGGGGCGTTGATCGCAAATTGCGCGGTGAAAGCCCGGATATAGGCCGGCCGTGCTTCCCCGCGCGCTACATAGGCAGCCAAGTTTTGATATTCGTCCAAAATGCCGGACATTCTTAGTCGCAGCAGCACTGACACCATCAATAAATCGCCCGCGCTGAACGTATCATCGAGCCAGTCGGCGACGCCTAAGTGGGCCGAGAGTTTGTCCAGCCGAGCCCGAACACGGTCCTTTACCAACGGCAAGCGCTCCTCGCTCCAAGGCTTGTCACGTTCGAATATTCTTGCCGTCGTTAATTCGAGGATCGGCGGCTCGACGGTATTAAGTGCGGCAAACATCCACGTGATCGCACGCGCGCGGGCATTGCGATCCTTCGGCAGCAATCCCGTATGCTGCTCAGCAAGGTGAAAGACGATCGAGCCGGTTTCGAACAGCGAGAGAGAACCTTCCTCATAGGTGGGGATCTGGCCGAAGGGATGGATGGCCAGATGGCCAGGCGCCTTCATTTCTGCAAAGGAAACAAGACGAACCTCATACGGCTGCCCCACTTCTTCGAGCGCCCAGCGAACGCGCGTATCGCGCGCCAGTCCCTTGCCGCCATCGGGCGATCGTTCAAAAGCTGTGATAGTGATTGTCATCGCGTCCGTTTTCCTTGCTCGCGGTCCAGGAAGGTCTGGGCGAATTCTTCGGCTTCCCATCGTGAGACGAATGAGCCTCCCCGAAATCGACATCTGTCTTGACCTATTTCATTTGTCTTGACCTATTTCATTGCTGGCGCCCTCGAGGGGTGATTGGCAGCTTCTGTGTCGCTTCTCACTTGCCGTAACCCTCCTTCTCCATCATGTATCGACAAACAAGAGCGACGGGATATGCGTTTGACCATCCCTAACATGATCACGATCATGCGCTTCGTGCTGGTGCCGGCAGTGGTGCTGGCCATGCTGCAGGAACGCTGGGACTGGGCGTTTGCCGGCTTCCTCATTGCCGGCATTTCCGACGGCGTCGACGGCTTCATCGCCCGCCATTTCAATCAGTTTTCCAGGCTCGGCGCCTATCTCGATCCGATGGCGGACAAGCTGCTGCTGGTCTCGGTTTTCGTGGTCCTGGGCTTCAGCGGCGAACTGCCGCTGTGGCTGGTCGTTACCATGGTATCGCGCGACGCACTGATCGTCTGCGCCGTGCTTTTATCCACCGTCATGGCGCATCCGGTTGAGATGAAGCCGCTCCTGGTGTCGAAGGCCAACACCGCGATTCAGATCGTACTGGCGGCAGTGGTGCTGGGCGAACTGGCCTTCGACATCCGTCTCGATCCGCTGAGGCCGGCCCTCATATTGCTGTCCGGGGTCTTGACCGTGGCTTCGGCCGCGGCCTATCTCGTGGCTTGGCTGAGGCATATGAGCGGCTATGGCGAAGGCTCCACACCCGGCACCTGAACATCGGGCACCTGACGAACGGTCCATCGACGCCGAGGCCGAAGCCGCGGCAGCGGAGGCTGCGGCATCGGCGTCGTTTCGCCGGCAGATCCGCTTCTGGCTGGTCAGCGCCATCATCCTCGCCGTCTTCCTTTACGTCTTCAGCGGCATCCTTCTGCCCTTCGTTGCCGGCATGGTGCTCGCCTATTTCCTCGACCCTGTCGCCGACCGGCTGGAGCGTCTCGGCCTGTCCAGGCTGATGGCGACGGTGGTCATCCTCGTCGCCTTTATCGTCGTCCTGGTGCTGGCCGTCGTCATCCTGGTTCCGGTGCTCGCCTCGCAGATGGCTGATTTCGCTAGCAAGCTGCCGGACTATCTGACCCGGCTGCAGAGCCTGATCACCAGCTTCGACCCGAAATGGCTGGAAGAGAAATTCGGCGTCGACGCCAATGGCCTGCGTGAAGGCTTGAACTCGCTGCTGACCTCCGGCTTCGGCCTCCTGACCACCGTCTTCACCTCGATCTGGAGCTCCGGCGTGGCGCTGGTCTCGGTCGTCAGCCTGTTCGTGGTGACGCCGGTCGTCGCCTTCTACATGCTGCTCGACTGGGACCGCATGGTGGCAATCGTCGACAGCTGGGTGCCACGCGACTATGTCAAGACCGTCAGGGCGATCGCCAGGGATATCAACACGGCAACCGCCGGCTTCGTGCGCGGACAGGGCACGCTGTGCCTGGTGCTGGGCGCCATGTATGCCACCGGCCTGACGTTGACGGGCCTGAATTTCGGCATCCTCATCGGCCTGTTTGCCGGGCTGATCTCGTTCATCCCCTATGTCGGCTCGCTGACCGGCCTGGTGCTGGCCGTCGGCGTCGCCTTCGTCCAGTTCTGGCCGGACTGGACCATGATCGCGGCGGTGGCCGGCGTGTTCTTCGTCGGCCAGTTCATCGAGGGCAATATCCTGCAGCCGCGGCTGGTCGGCAAAAGCGTCGGCCTGCATCCGGTGTGGCTGATGTTCGCGCTGTTTGCCTTCGGCGCGCTGTTCGGCTTCGTCGGCCTGCTGATCGCCGTTCCGGCTTCCGCCGCCGTTGCCGTTCTGGTGCGCTTCGCCATCGCGCGCTATCTCGAATCGCCGCTCTACAAGGGCCACGCCGACGAGCCGGTGCCGCCGCTGCAGGTGCGCCGCCGCGGGGGCGCGCGCGGTTGAGCCAGATGCCGGACAAGATCGATCCGCCGCGCCAATTGCCGCTCGATCTAGGCCACGGCACCGGCTATTCGCGCGACGAGCTCGTCGTTTCCAGCACCAACAGCCAGGCGGCGGCGCTTGTCGACCGCTGGCCGGACTGGCCGTCGCCGGTTGTCGTGCTGGCCGGGCCGGCCGGCTCCGGAAAAACCCATCTGGCCTCGATCTGGCAGACCCGCGCCAACGCGGTCAAAGTGGAGGCCGGCCGCATCGGCGACTGCATCGAAAATCTCGGCGCGCATCCGGCCATGATCGACGATGTCGATGCCGGCCCGGTCGACGAGCACGGTCTGTTCCACCTGATCAATGCGGTGCGCGGCGCCGGCTCGACCTTACTGTTGACGGCGCGCCGCTTTCCCTCCGCCTGGGGCGTCCGGCTGCCCGACCTGGCATCGCGGCTGAAGGCGGCGGCTACCCTCGAGATCCACGAGCCCGACGACCTCTTGCTGGCCGGCGTCATCACAAAGCTGTTCGCCGATCGCCAGGTCGAGGTCGAGCCGCATGTCGTGCAATATCTGGTGCGCCGCATCGAACGCTCGCTGGCCACCGCAATGCGGGTGGTCGAACGGCTCGACCGCACCGCGCTCGAGCGCAAGACGCCGATCACGCGAGCGCTCGCCGCCGAGACAGTCAGCGCCATGGACGAAGGGCAGGGCGAGTTCGAGATTTAGAGGATTCCAGTTCAGCCGCCGTCCCATTTTGGGAAAAAAGGCTGGCATCTGTCTTGCAAGAAAGAGCTTGCCGGCTAATCCCGGTCCTGATTGCGTATCAAATCAGGTAGTAGGCTCGCCGGGATGGAGTGGTTGGGGTTCTCGCCCGGCGAGCTTGCCGTCAGATGCATCTGGTAGCGCCATTGCGGCGGCCAGGTCTCAACTTTCGACTCCTGCAATCGCGGCTCGTTCCACGCCAAAGCGCCGGCGATAATCGCCGGGCACCAGGCCGGTTATCCTGGCGAATACCTTGCGGAAGGAGCCGGGATCGTCATAGCCGACCTCCCGGGCGATCTGGTCGATCGATCGCATCGTGGTTTCCAGCATCTCGCGCGCCTTGCCGACCCGCAGGTGCTGACAATATTCGGTCGGCCTCAGGCCAGTGGCGTTGCGGAAGCGTCGCAGAAAGGTCCGCTCCTCCAGCCCCGCATGCTCGGCCATGGCGCCAAGCGTCACGTCGCGCGCGCCGTTCGCCTGCAGCCAGTGCTGCACCTTGAGGATCGCTTCGTCGTCATGGGTCAATCGCGGCGCAAACGGGCTGTAAAAACGTTGCTGGCGGCCCGGTGGATCGACCAGCATGAAACGCGCCGTGTCCATCATGACGGCTGACCCGAGCACCCTGTCCACCAGCTTCAGGCCGAGATCGGTCCAGGCCATATAGCCGCCGGCGGTAATGATATCGCCATCGTCGATGACCAGTCTGTCGGCGTCGAGCAGGATGTCTGGGAAGCGTAGCGCCAGCGCGTCGCGATAAGCCCAGTGCGTCGTCGCGGCGCGACCGGACAACAGGCCGGTCTCGGCAAGCACGAAGGCGCCGGCGCAGACCGAACCGAGCGTCGCGCCTGCCGTGTGGCGATCCCTGAGCCAGCCGGCATAGAGCGCGGCTGCTTCCCGAGCGATCGGATCTCCCAAGGTCGGCGGGAGGATAACCATGGCTGGTTCATTGTCGGCGCCGGGGTCGCTGTCGAAGCTGCGGACCACGGTGTGGCCCGCGTCCTCCAATTGCCAATGACTGACGCGAAGCCTCAACGCGTCCGGCAACCGCTCGACAGCCAGCCGGTTTGCCAGCATGAAAAGATCGGTCAGGCCGAGCACGGCTGCTTCCTGCACGCCGGGATACAAGACGAGGCCGATTTCGATCAGATCACGCGCAGCCGTCATTTGTCAGTTTTGCCATGTTGAATGTCCGTTTTGCCAATGCTCACCCTGACCGCACTGTTATAATTTTTCCAGCTGAGGGGGCTAAAAGCTTCCCTGTTACCCCCAACTTTTCCATCAAGGAGTAGGACTATGAGCACATTCACCACCCATGACGGCACCGAGATTTTCTACAAGGATTGGGGCAAGGGCCAGCCGATCGTGTTCCATCACGGCTGGCCGCTAAGCTCAGACGACTGGGACAACCAGATGCTGTTCTTCCTCGAAAAGGGCTACCGCGTCATCGCACATGACCGCCGCGGCCACGGCCGCTCGTCGCAGACCGCGACCGGCAATGAGATGGACACCTACGCCGCCGATGTTGCGGCGCTGGCGGCGCATCTCGATCTCAGGGATGCGATCCACATCGGCCACTCGACCGGTGGCGGCGAGGTGGCGCGTTACGTCGCGCTTTATGGCGGCGGCGGCCGTGTTGCCAAGGCGGTGCTGATCGGCGCCGTGCCGCCGATTATGCTCAAGACCGACAGCAACCCCGGCGGCTTGCCGATCGAAGTCTTCGACGGCTTTCGCGCCGCCCTGGCCGCTAACCGCGCCCAGTTCTACAGGGATGTGCCGGCCGGCCCGTTTTATGGCTTCAACCGCGAGGGCGCCAAGGTCTCGCAAGGCGCCGTCGACAATTGGTGGCGCCAGGGCATGATGGGTGGGGCCAAGGCCCATTACGACTGCATCAAGGCCTTTTCCGAGACCGACTTCACCGACGATCTAAGGAAGCTCGACGTGCCCGTGCTGATTATGCACGGCGACGACGACCAGATCGTGCCGATCGCCGATTCCGCGCTGCTTGCGATCAAGCTGGTGAAGCATGGCACGCTCAAGGTCTACAAGGGCCTGCCGCACGGCATGTGCACCACCCATCCGGAGATCATCAATCCGGATCTGCTGGCCTTCATCCAGGGCTGATGGCTTGGGTATCGGACGGGCAGCGCAGGCTCGTGCTGTCCGTCCGCTCGAGCGTGATCCGCTTGCGCTGCCGATGAGATTCGCTGTGAGGAATGGTCGGAGTGGAGAGATTCGAACTCCCGACCCTCTGGTCCCAAACCAGATGCGCTACCAGGCTGCGCTACACTCCGAACGGTCTGTTGCCTAGTGATTTCAGCCCACCAAAGCAAGCGTAAAAAGCCATCGGCCTTGCTGCCGGCGGCATTGCGCAGTAATGACGGGCTAGTGCATGGCCAGAGAACAGTAATCTGGTGTCGCGGTCGTGCGCTTGCAACCAGCAATGAGGTGGTCATGTCAGCCCGCATTTTCAGCCCAGCCAAAACCGCGATGCAGTCCGGCAAGGCCAAGACCGGCCATTGGGTGCTGGAATTCGATCCGGAGCAGCGCAAGAAGATCGATCCGCTGATGGGCTACACCACGTCCGGCGACATGCGAAGCCAGATCAGGCTGACCTTCGACACAAGAGAAGAGGCGGTCGCCTATGCCGAGAAGGAAGGCCTGGCTTTCCGCGTCGAGGAGCCGAAGGAAATCAAGCGCCGCCAGATTTCCTATGCGGAGAATTTCCGCTATGACCGCAGGACGCCCTGGACGCATTGATCCCATACCGGCCCTGCCAGCACAATCCGCCGGTCATGCGGCCGGCCAGTGGTCCCGTAGCTCAGCTGGATAGAGCACCGGCCTTCTAAGCCGATGGTCACAGGTTCGAATCCTGTCGGGATCGCCAATATCTTCACGGTACGACCCGGAGACATGGGTAACAGAATGTACCTAAGACATGGGTGACAACCTCGTGCCGAACGGGTTGTCGATGGTCTGCAAGGTTCTC
>NZ_JAMYSP010000017.1:0-135048 GCF_040322015.1 Mesorhizobium sp. M0208
CACGGCATCAACACCTCCCGGCAAAAACCGAAAAGTGTTACCTATGTGTCCGGTACAAATCGTCACCTATGTCTCGGGCCGCTCAGGACCTCGGAGCTGGTCATCGAACGCGACCTCGCCTCCGGCCTGTTCGGCATGAGCCTTGGCGTCGGCTATCCCGCCAGCATCGTGGCGCAGATGCTGGCACGGCGCGAGATCGCCACGCCCGGCCTGCTCAACCCACTGCTGCATGTGCCCGATGGCCGCTTCCTCGACGAGCTGGCCAGGCGCGGCATCAAGGTCGCCGAAACGGTGAGCTGGGATTGAAGATTTTCGAACGGTGGTTGCCGCCGGCAACGGCGCTGCCGCTCAAAAAGCACCCGATGGGGTGAAACAACAAGTGGAACAACAAACGACAACAAGGAGGAATGCCCAAATGAAGATTGCCAAGCTTTTCATCGCCGGACTTGCGCTCGTCGGCCTCACCGCTGCCGCCAGTGCCGGAACCCTCGACGAGATTACCAAGCGCGGTGAGTTGCGCGTTGCGGTGCAGACGCAAGGCCCGCCCTTTTCGCTGGTGGGTGCTGCCGGCGAACGCACCGGCAGTTCGGTCGAACTCGCCGAACTGATGGCCAAGGAAATGGGCGTCAAGATCACCTTCCTCGACTTCGACTGGGACGGCCTGATCCCGGCGCTGCTGTCGGGCAAGGCCGATCTTCTGGTCGCCGACATGACGCCGACGCTGGCGCGCGGCATGAAGGTCGCCTTTACCAAGCCTTACATGTACACGGGCAGCACCGTCTTCACCAAGGCTGGGACCGCCTTCAAGTCCACCGAGGACTGCAAGGCCAAAGGCACCAAGATCGCGGTGCTGCTCGGCGCCACCGGCGAGAAGGAAGCCAAGGCCGCCTTCCCCGATGCCGACATCAAGAGCTACAAGGGCGGCGGCCCGCTGCTGCTCGACGCCGTCAATAACGGCCAGGCCGATTGCGGCGTCAACGACGTCTCGGCGGTCAAGGGGCAGTCGACCGCTTACCCAGCCGGCAGCTTCACCATCATGCCGGATATGCTGTCGAAGGAGCCGCTGGCCTTCGCCACGCGCTATGACGAGCAGGACCTGCTGGTCTGGATGAACCTGTTCCTCGACCAGGTCAGCCTCGACGGCCGCCTGCAAAAGAACCTCGATTACTGGGTGAATTCCGACGCCTGGAAGAAAGACCACTAACGGATAGGGAGTAGGGAGTAGGAAGTAGGAAGTAGGAAGTAGGGATGGCCATTCCGGACACCTTCACTACTCACTACTCACTACTCACTACTCACTACTCACTACTCACTACTCACTACTCACTACTGCCTACTCACTACTGCCCACTCACCATGCTCGAAAACTTCAGCTTCCGCACCATCGTCCAATATCTGCCCCTGTTCGGGCAGGGCCTCGTCACGACCGTGTGGCTGTGTGTCCTGTCCTTTGCCGGCGCGCTCGCCGTCGGCATCGTGCTCGCCGCGATGAATTTGCAGCGCGGCCGGCTGTTCCGCGTCCCGGCCAAGGCCTATATCGACGCGGTGCGCGCCACGCGATTACTGGCGCAGCTCTATTTCCTCTATTTCGGCCTGCCGCGGCTCGGCTTTATCCTGCCCGAGTTCGTCGTCGGCATCCTCGCTTTGTCGCTGAACAGCGGCGCCTATGTCGCCGAGATCATCCGTGCCGGCATCCTGTCGATCCCGCGCGGCCAGGTCGAGGCCGGCGTCGCTTCGGGCATGACCTATGTCCAGCGCATGCGTCTCGTCATCCTGCCGCAGGCGTTCAAGGTGACGATCCCGCCGCTGCTCGGCCAGGCGATCGTGCTGGTCAAGGATTCCGCCCTGTTGTCGCTGATCTCGGTTGCCGAGCTGACGCGCGCCGGACAATTGCTCGCCTCCGACCGCTTCATGCCGGCGGAAGGTTTCATCACCATCGCCGCCTTCTACCTCCTGCTCTATTACGGGCTGAAGGGACTGGCGGCGCTCTCCGGGCGCTGGCTCGGCCTCGCGGGGGCACGGATATGATCTGGCAGCAGCTGCAAAGCGTCGCCGGCAGCTATCCCCTGGCGCTGCGCGGCCTCGGCATGACCGTGGTGCTGTCGCTGATCAGCCTGGTGCTGGGCACGCTGCTCGGCTTCGGCCTCGGCATCCTGCGCACCGGCGGCAACCGGCTGATCAGCGGCGCGATCGGTGCCTGGGTCGACCTGATCCGTGGCACGCCGTTCCTGGTGCAGATCTTCCTGATCTTCTTCATCCTGCCGGAACTCGGCATCGAGCTCGACGCCTTCACCGCCGGCATCATTGCGCTGACCAACCTGGCCGCCTGCTTCATCTGCGAGATCGTCGTCGCCGGCATCCGCTCGGTGCCGACCGGCCAGGTCGAGGCAGCACTTGCGTCCGGCCTGTCGCGCTGGCAGCGCATGCGCCAGGTGGTGCTGCCGCAGGCGATGCGCATCGTGCTGCCGCCGCTGGTCGGGCAATATGTGCTGCTGATCAAGGATTCCTCCGTCGTTTCGGCCATCGGGCTCACCGACCTCACCCGCGTCGGCTGGCTGGTGGTGCAGCGTGTACCCAACGGCCTGCTGGTCTTCTTCCTCGTCGGGCTCGGTTACTTCATCGTCTGCTACCCCCTGATCATGCTGGCCCGCCGGCTGGAGCAACGCATGGGCGCGGCGCATGGCGAGGTGCAGTTGTGATGTCGAACCTTAAAAAAAATGGCACTGGCATGATCGAATTTCGCGGCGTCAACAAATGGTTCGGCACGCTCAACGTGCTCAGGGATATCACGCTGAGCGTCGAGCCGCGCGAAGTGGTCGTCGTCTGCGGCCCGAGCGGCTCGGGCAAGAGCACCCTGATCCGCTGCATCAACGGGCTGGAGACGATCCGCGACGGCGACCTGACGGTCGACGGCCAGCGCCTCGGCGACGCCGCCACCAACATGACGCGGCTGCGCACCGAGATCGGCTTCGTCTTCCAGTCGTTCAACCTCTATCCGCACAAGACGGCGCTCGAGAACGTCACCCTGGCGCCGATCCATGTCCGCAAGATCCCGCGCGCCGAGGCCGAAATGGCCGGGCGCGAATTGCTCGCCAAGGTCGGTCTTGCCGACAAGATCGACGCCTATCCGGCGCAGCTCTCAGGCGGCCAGCAGCAGCGCGTGGCGATCGCCCGCTGCCTCGGCATGCGCCCCAAGATCATGCTGTTCGACGAGCCGACCTCGGCCCTCGATCCCGAGATGATCTCGGAAGTGCTCGACGTCATGGTCGCGGTGGCCGAGGAAGGCATGACCATGATGGTGGTGACGCACGAGATGGGCTTTGCCCGCAAGGTCGCGCAGCGGGTGGTGTTCATGGACGCCGGCGCCATCGTCGAGAGCGGCACGCCGGACGAGTTCTTCTCGCATCCGAAGACCGACCGCAGCCGCGCTTTTCTGAGCAAGATCCTGCGGCATTAGGGGGGCATCAGGAGAAAGCGGACCTCAGACGATGCCGTGCTTTCTCAACAGCGCCTGCTCGTCGTCCGATATCCAGCCGAAAACCTTCGGCTCGCCGTCCAACTTCTGCACGAGGTAGTGGACGTCAAAATCTATCGCCACCTTCGATTGATCCTTGCGGGCATAGGTTGCTGTCCAGGCGACATGAGCCACGCAATGATGTTCGTCTATCGGCGAGAGCCGGACATTGCGTATCCGCATTTCCTTCGTCCCTATCGCGCGATAGTGCGCATGGCCTTGCGCCATGACCTGCTTGAATTGCTTATCGTTCTTTCCAGTCATGACCCCGGCGGGCGAAGCCGCTATGAAGTCCGAAGCATACAGCGATGCGACCTCATCCATGTCCATGTCGCCGCCGAGGGACTGGTTGAAAAAGCGCTCATATCGCTCGAATAGCTTCCTTACGCTGGTCTCCATAGTTTCATCTCCCAGGTGCGGCTATGTTGGGTGGGACCAGGAAACGCTCCGCCGATCTCCGACATCCGCGATTGCCCCTCAGCCAATCATGACTTCGTCCCAGGGCGGAGCAAGATCCTGCGGCATTGAGGCTTAGATTCAGTCAGTTGGTTGCCACCGATGGCCCAGATGGGTGGTTGGACTTATCCGGAGGTGCGGATCTATCGGCAAAGATTTGACGTCCTATTGGAGAGACCGATCGTGCGCTCAATTGCCTTTATCTGACTCAACACTGCGGTTGGCCGACGCGAGGAAGCGTGCAGATAACAAGTGAATGGATCTCGTCGCAATAGACCATGTTGTAATAAGAAAAAATAGCGTTGCGACAAAGGCAACTAGGGAAAGGCTGACGACGCCAAGAACAGCAAATGGGTCACTTTCCACGGTCGCGATGAAATTGTCAGACGGCCGAAAAGCCCCGGCAATGGCTGATCGGAGCTCAGGATTGTAATGGAAGAAGGCGAGAATCGCAGCGAAGAGACATAAAACTAGAATAGCCGCTAAAACCGATTCTGCGCTTTCAAAGGACGTGCGTTCTTTAAATTTATGGGAAGATTGGATCATCTAAATACCTATGCAAAGAAGAATTTAGCGATCTGGTTTGCTCATTTATCCATCGGTTTTCTAGCGATTCGATAGAGTCGCGATGCCTTGTCCGCACATTATGAGCAGCGTCGAGGCATATGCAAGCGATGCAGCCAGATGCTTCCGCTGCTTGTGCCGTTGAACAGCATCGGTCGACCGCCCCGCCCTACGGCGAGGAACCCAAGCCTATTGCGCGTCCGCGTGAGTGCTCAATTCTGCCCTCTTCTCATCCGACACCACGGCGAGGTCGAGCACCTTCTGCAATTCAGCAGCATGGCGGAAAGACGGTTCGGCCTGGATGCCGTTGCGGGCTGCATCGACAAAGCGCTGGTAGTTGGTCGCCACCGTTCCGGCGTCCAGAACCTGCCATTTGGCGTTCTCGATGTCCTCGCCGATGCAGGCTTTCAGCTCCGAGCTGGTCAGATTGTGCACGACTTCGATGCCACCCTTGTCGCCGTAGATGCGCAGGCGGAGTTCGTTCAAATGGCCCGTCGCCCAGCGGCTGGCATGAACGACACCGAAAGCGCCATTGCTGAAATCCAGCGCCATGGTGAAACTGTCATTGGCGTCGAGCTCGTATTCGCCGATGCGGTTTTCGGGCGCCTTGTCGAAGGATCTCAGGCGGCAGAACACATGGTCGATGTCGAGCGCCGCGCCATAGCTGGCGAAATCGAGGATGTGGATACCGACGTCGCCCAGCACGCCGTTGGAGCCATGGCCGCGCGACAGCCGCCACAGCCATTTCGAATCGGTGCGCCAGTCGCCCCAGAATTTGGACACCAGCCAGCTCTGCAGATAGGACGCCTCGACATGCCTGACCGTGCCGATGTCGCCGGCCAGCACCATGGCGCGCGCTCTCTGCAGCGGCGCGACATTGCGATAGGTCAGGTTGACCATGTTGATGATGCCGGCCCGCTCGGCGGCAGCGGCCATCTCACTGGCTTTCTCGAAGTTTTCGGCCAGCGGTTTCTCGCACAGCACCGGCTTGCCCGCCGCGATCAGCATCATGGTGGTCGGATGGTGGATGCGATCAGGCGTCACGTTCGCCACCGCATCGAACTTGCCCCATGCCAGCGCCTCGTCCAGCGACGCGAACCGGTTGGGGATACCGTAGATGTCCGAAAACTTGTCGACGCGCGTGCGGTCGAGATCGACGGCGCCGATCAGTTCGACGCCCTCGATCTTGCCGAACTGCCTGGCGTGCTCCTCCGCCATCCAACCGGTGCCGAGTATCAAGAGGCGCATGATTCTTATCCTTAGGACAGGGCTTTATCTTCTTGTTCGATCATGGATTTGGTCTAGCGAAAGCCGGCTTCGCCCGCGGAATGAAGTTTTCCGCCGCGCTCGACGATCGGCTCGAGCGCCTTTTCCACCGGCACGTTCGGCGCATCGAGGATGGCCGGATTGGAGCCTTGGGGGTTGTGCGCCCATCTCACCGCATTGCGCAGCACCTTGTGGACGTTGGCGTCGTGATAGGTCGGATAGGTCTCGTGGCCGGGCCTGAAATAGAAGATGTTACCGGCGCCGCGGCGATAGGTCAGCCCCGACCGGAACACTTCGCCGCCCTGGAACCAGGAGATGAACACGGTCTCGAGCGGCTCCGGCACGGCGAACTGCTCGCCATACATCTCCTCGTTCTCGAGCTCGAAATACTCGCCGATCCCGGCAGCAATAGGGTGGTTGGGGCTGGTCACCCAAAGCCGTTCGCGCTCGCCCGCCTCGCGCCATTTCAGCGTGCAGGGCGTGCCCATCAGCTTCTTGAAGATTTTCGAGAAATGGCCGGAATGGAGAACGATCAGCCCCATGCCTTCCCAGACGCGGCGCGCCACGCGCTCGACCACTTCGTCGGCGACGGCGCCATGGTCCTTGTGCCCCCACCACAGCAAGACATCGGTCTCGGCCAGACGGTCGGCCGGCAGCCCATGCTCCTTCTGCTCCAGCGTCGCCCACGACACCGAAATCTCCGGGTCGAGCTTCAGCGCATTGGCGATCGTCGCGTGCATGCCCTCAGGATAGATGCCGGCGACCACCTCATTGGTCCGCTCATGGATATTCTCGCCCCAGACGACAGCGCGTATTGTCATGATGTCCTCGTGATTGTTTGAAGCTGCAGCCGCCCCGGCCGGTCATTCATAGTGTCATCGGACGGGATTGAAAACCTTCGAGATTGGCCAAACCTCCCCAGCTTCGTCATCCTAGGGCGGAGCAGGCGCGAAGCGACGTCGCGAAGACCCTGGGATCCATGCCGTGACCTCTCCGCGGTGCAACGGGCGGGACTTTTTGATGCGGGAAGGACAGGAGGTGAAAGGGATCGCTACAGAACGGCTTTCAATCTGCGTCGTTGCATTCTTCGGCTGACGTAACGGCATGGATCCCAGGGTCTGCGCTCCGCTTCGCGTTCGCTCCGCCCTGGGATGACGAAGCCATGAAGGACTGCCGCGAACGACCTAAGCCCCTCGCCCCTCTTGGGCGACGCGTGTCAGCGGCTTCGACAGGCGCGGCACGACGACAAGGCGCTTGATCTTGCCTTTCTTGTAGGCGGCGAGGAAGCGGGCATAGTCCTTGAAGACGACGCAGCCATTGGATTCGGCGCGCCCGCCGCGCAGCATGTAGGTGTGGGCGAGCAGGCCGTCGCGGCCATATTTGTTGCTGCCGCTGGCCGGCGTCAGACGGATCGCCTCGACACCGTGGAAGCGCGATTCGCGCATCGTCAGATTGTAGGTGTCGGGCGGCGTCGGACCGACATTCTTCTTGTGAACGTAGCGCGGCTGGTCGACCATCGCGCCCAGTCCCGAATGTGCCTCCAGCCGTGAGCCGTCGGGCATATAGACGGTCTTGGCCGAGATGTCGTAGACGGCGACGCCGCTGCCCATGTTGGGCGTGGTGAACAGGTTCCTGAAGGCTCCGCCGAGTCCGCCGGAAGGCATGTCGGGCTTGGCATAGGCCAGCATGTCGCCGCCCTGCGTCTTCGACCGTTTGCCCGACACGGCCGGCACTGCCGCTTGTGACGAATTGCGAGGCGACAGGCTGCCGGGTAGCGTCTCGACCGGCGGAGCGTCGGCCGTCTGGACCTTGCTCGCCCTGGATGCCTGGGCCCTGGATTTCTGGGGCGGCTCCGTTTTTGCTACCTGGGCCTTTGATGCCTGGGCCTTTGATGCCTGATCCTTTGGCGCCCGGTCTTTCGAGGCTTGAGCCTGGGGCGCCGGCTCATCGATGTCCGCCTGCGGACGCAGGGTCGGCAGCGGAACGCTGTCGGGCATGTCGTCCTGCGGCGGCAGCGAGGCCAGTTGGACCTCAGGCTCTTGCGGCCCTTGCGAAGCTGCCGGCTCGCTTGCCACGACGGCTGCCGGAAGCACGTCGATCATCTGCTCGGGCAATGTATTCGCCAGCGCCAGCGCCAGGCGCGACGAACGTTCAATCTCCGCCACCGCCGGCCCGAAGCGCACGGATGCCGGGCCGTTCGGGTCGGGTATGCGTACCGGCTCGGCGAACCGGGCGGCGGCCGGCAGGCTTGCGAGCATGACGGGTGAGCCGGCACGGGCAAAGGCGGCGGCAAGCTTTTGCGGCGACAGCCCTGCTTTGGCCACCACGTCGTCGAAGCTCGATCGCCGCGATGCATCGGCGACAAGCGGCACCGTATTGCGCTTGAGACGCGCCGATTTTCCCTGGTGAACGAAGTTCGAAGCTGACAGCAGGCAGTTGGCATCGCACCCGTGCTGCAGCAGCTTGGCCGACAGCGCCGCGTTTGCTGCGGCCCATGTCGGGGCCTGCGCCTTTGCAAGGCTGCGGCGAGGATCGGCGAGCGCGATGGTGCGCGGCGCGAGCAGGCTTTGCGGGAGACCGTTGGAGGCCGCGGTGAGCGAGGTTCCCATCGAATAAAGGCCGGCCAAGGTCGCCACCGACCATAAAGCAATGGCTGCGCCGACGGCCGGAACCGCGACCCAGCGCAGGCCGGGCCTCATCGAAGTCAATCCAGTTGCAGGACTGTCACCCCGGGTTTTCGCACTTACAAACGCCATTCAACCACTCTCAATCGGCCGATGCCGGCTAGCGGATTTCGCAGCCGTGACATTCACAGTTCGCCTGGTGCCCCCAGCACGCTTCGCGTCTGTTGCCGATTGATTCAAAAGATGGACAAAGTTGGTTAACCAATCCCTCTACCGACCGCCGATTGGGCGACGGTCACACCAAAAAACGCCCTCCAAAACCTGCATAGTTGGCAAAACTGCCGTCCAATGATGACTTTGCTGCCCGTTTTTGTCGGCCGAGTCAAGAAAGCGAAATGACTAGACCTTGCTGGGCGGAGTCGGCCATGGCTGCGAAAGTGAAGCCGGGCCGACCAGAATCTTGCGGCCGGCAGCCACCGTCATCGAGCCCCGGCGATCGATCAGACCGGTGATTATCGACCCGGCACTTGTCGACCTGCCACTCGGGCGAATGAACGGTTACCGTCTGAGATTTCGGGACAGCGGCAAGATGTTTGCCGCGCAGCAGCTGAATGTCGCCAAGTGCCGGAGCGGGATATCCAGCACCTAGACCACTGCCATCACTATGTGAGCCTGAATTTTGGCAGCAACCTTGCCGCTGCCATGCCTGTCTGCAATGGCGGCTGCGGCATAGTCGGTTGCAGCGTCCAGCTTCCCCGCCTCTCTGGCCTCGATTTCGTTGCGAAGGAGAGTGCCCTGGCAATAAGCAACGGCCGGAAGGCGCGGCGAGGAGGCCCGGCTTTGTTCGGCCCTCGTCTCGATCACCACACCGGAAAAACCTGCGTCCTCCAGCTCGCTACGGATCAGTGCCGTATCGTGGTAGCCATGCGGCGTGCGTGCCAGAAAGCGCGGCGGATCGTTCGGAAAAATCCTCGCCAGAGCATTCGTCACATCGTTCGCAAATACATTCTCTTCGATGCGATCCCATACGCTGAATAGAAAATGTCCTCCGGGCTTTAGGACTCGCCGGGCTTCGCGGTAGGCAGATGAGCGGTTGGGAAAGAACATCGCACCGAACTGACAACAAACGAGATCGAAGGCCGCATTTTCGAACGGTAGCGCCAGAGCATCAGCCTGACGCCATTTGATGCGATCGTCGGGAGCTTGCCGCGAAGCGGCGTAGTCGAGCATCGGCTGGTTGAGGTCGGTTACGACATAGCTTGCATCGGCGGACAGTGTTGGCGCCAATGCGCGGGTGACAACCCCGGTACCTGCAGCGGTTTCCAGAACGGCGCTTGGCGACAAGGACGCTGCTCGTCGTGCAAGATCTGCGGCGAACGGCTCGAAAATCAACGGCACCATGTAGCGGTCGTAGTTTTCCGGAATTGAGCCAGCGAACACCTTGTCCGTTTCCAACATAGCTATCCCCCGTCGCCCGTTTGATGGCTCGCCAGCATAGCATGGAATTGTTTGCTATTCGGTCGCATTCGACCGAGGGGCGGTCTCGCTCCCGGAAGCTCCGAAACGTCGTGCTGCAATTACCTGCATATGTGCTAATGTATTGTGGTCATGCGCATTGGTGCGTGGCCAATATAATGGGAGGATGCCATGAAAACCCTAAATCGCAGGTCTGCAATTGCGCTCGGCGTGACGGCGGCAGCGGTAACGCCTTTGTTCACGCTGGCGGCTGCTGCAAAGGTCAAGAAATACGGCCCGAAGGAAGGCAAGGAGATAGCCCCCGGCGTCAGGGTGGTCGAGGTCGGCACCGGCAATTCCGACATCCCCGCCTACAAGAGCATCTCAATTGTCGATGTGGTCTTCCAGCCGGGAGCAGCCGCCCCTGCAATGGTGATGGACAACGACATGGTGTGCACCATTGCCGCCGGTGAATTCACGATCAAGAAAGCCGACAAGGAATTCAAGCTCAAGGAAGGTGACGTATATACCTGCTCCAAGGGCAAGACCGACGCGGCAGCCAACACCAGCAAGGTGGTCGGCATCCACCGCATCGCCGTCTTGATACCTGCCTAGCGCATGCCGACGAAAACCGGCCCGCGTCCTTTTCGGAGCGCGGGCCTTTTGATGACGTGCGTGGCCTAGAGCGGTTCATCGTTTCACCGCTTCGACCCGGTCGACTTCGTCCAAGTGTGGTGAGGCTCATGCTGTTCATGGTTTTTCCGCCCGATTTTTACGTATGAGCGGTTCTCCCTCCGACCGCTTTGAAAGGGTGCGATTATATTAGAGATCGCGCAAGTTTCTGGCTGACTGCTGGCCGGTATAGGGGCCCGCATTGGCGGATTGGCAATCCGGCAGCGCGCTGGGCGTTTGGGCTTCACGAACCGGCTCGGTGCTCCTCCCGCGCTGCCTCCCAGACCTCGCGCGCCGCGTCTGCGTTCAGCGCCGCAATTCCGAGGCCGACGATCAAATCCGGCCATGCCGAGCGCCATAGGAAGGCAGTTATCAACCCGGCCAGTATGATCGCGATGTTGGCGACGGCGTCGTTGCGGGCCGAAAGGAATGCCGCCCTGGTAAGACTGCCGCTGTGACGGCGGTAGCGCGCCAGCATGTAGGCGCACGACAGGTTGACCGCCAAGGCGCCCAACCCCGCCAGCGTCAGCGCTGCCGGCTGCGGCGGCACCGGCATGTTGAACTTTTCCCACGCGGTCCACAGCGTCGCCAGGCCGGGCACCAGAAGGATAAGCGCCAGCGCCATGCCGACCCGCGAGCGGGCACGCAGCGACCAGCCCATGGCGAGCAGTATCAGGAGATTGACCGAGGCATCTTCCAGAAAATCGACGCTGTCGGCGAACAGCGACACCGAGCCGATCGCCAGCGCCACGGCGAATTCGATGCCGAAGTAACCGAGGTTCAGCAGCGCGACGACAAGCACCACCCGGCGAAGGCCGTCCGACGTAATGGCTTGCTGCATAGTCTGCCCCGATGTGATGGCGTTAATGTTATTGCTGGGCGTCCCGTTCCTCGACCGTCTCGATCTCGCAGGCTTTGAGGCCAGCCTAGGCCGAACATGGCACGTCTGTCACCAAAACACCTGCGAGCCAAAACAGGATGGTCACCCTGTTTTGGGCGTGCCCTCATGCGCGCCGCTCGTCAGGCAAAGCCGGGAACCGGCTTGGTCTTGCCGCTCAGTTGCGCGCCCAATGTCAGCGCCTGCGGGAAATTCCGGACGATCGCCGCCATCGCGGTGGCGCTGCCGGGGCGAAGGGCAATTCCGGCAATAGCAGCGGCAGCGTAGACCCGGGTCGAAAACAGTCTTTTCCAGGCCGCCTCGTAGCGTCTGGCGGCGGCCTCGCGCCCCGCTTGGCCACTTGGCGCGGATGCGAGTTCGCTAGCCAGCAGCCAGCCGGACTGAAGCGCCATCGAGATGCCCTCGGCGATAACGGGATGAGACTCTCCGGCTGCATTGCCGACCCGGAAGATGTCCTGTTCGTAGCAGGAGCGAATTCCCGGCCGGATCGGACCCGCGGCAAGCCACGGGCCGTCGAGGTGCGCCGGTTCCAGGGCGTCTCGCACGCCCCGGCATGAATTCATGAGATGGCGCGAGACCACATCGGCGGCTGACACATGGCTCCGGTGTTCGGGGTCATGTTGTTTACGCAGCCGCGCGAGCACATCGCGGCGAATGCAGCACGAGATCGACAACCGTCCATGATCCGCCGAGACCATGCCGCCATAGCCGCCGGGAAAAGCCAGCAGAGGCATCAAATCCGGTGCGAGCGACGACCCGGTGAAATGCGCCTTGAAGCCGAGCAAGTCCGACGGCCGATTGGTCTTTGCGAGCTGGCTGGGTAATGGTCCCGGCTCCCAGGAGCCGTGTGCGGCGACAATCACCGGCGCACGCAACATCACCGCTTCATCCCCGGCCTGAACTCGTACACGTTGCATCTCACCATCCCGGTCGATGGCGACGGCGCGGCAGGGCTGGAAGATTTCGACGCCCGCCGATCGCGCCGCCTGTAGAAGCAGAGAGTCGAGAATGTCCCGGCCGAGCGCCCGGCCGAAGCCGTGTTTCGCACGAGACCCAGCTCCTGCACCAGGCATTGCAGCCTCGACGGAGGTCTCACCGGAAAACAAACCGACGCGGCGGATTTCGGGGCCGGCATTGGCACGCCAGGCATCGCCGATCTCCAGCTGGTCGAGAAGCGCAAGATTGCTTGCCGAGATGTATTCGCCGCAGACCTTGCGGCGCGGAAATGCGGTCTTCTCCACAATGGCCGCGGCCCATCCGCGCCGGGCCAGCGTGAGCGCGACAGATGTGCCCGCCGGGCCGGCGCCTATGATGATCGCATCATGGGTCGACAATCGCGTCATGGCTCGTTACTGGCGCTGGCGCCGACGAAGATATGGGAAAACAGGCCAGCGCGCCGTTCCTCGACCGGTTTGCCGTTGGCCGCAAGCCAGAGGCCGGAAAGCTCGCTGCCGCGAAAGCCGGCACGCACGCTCTGAGCCGCGTCGTTTCGTGTGACGTCGTTGGCGCCGATTGCCGGGAGAAGACGGGTCGCGGCCAGCGCCAGTTTCGCCCGCAGCGGCTCTGTCGCGATGAGCAACGGGGCTTTCGGCCTGATCAGCGAAAACAGACGCACGAGCTTCGCATCGTCGAGATGATGCAGAAACAGATTGACGGTCATGGCATCGAACCGCACGCCCTCGATCTTTCCTGCCCAGTCGAAGACATCGGCGGTGACGCCTTCGGCCTTCCATCCCAGCCTGTCGAAATCACCGCGCAGTTGCGCCGTGACAAGGTCGACGCGGTCGAGCATTACCAGTTCGACCCCGGGCCAATGCCTGGCCATGCGCCGCGCCACCGCCAGCATGAAGGAGCCATCGCCGGCGCCGATCTCCAGGATGCGGCGTGGCGGTTTTGGCACGAACCTCCTGAGCAACGACGTCATGATCGGCGCCTGAAACATCAGCATATTGATGCGACGAAGGTCGCGGCGCGCGACAAGCGCTCGCGGATCGTCGGCAGCAAGTCCGTCGAGGATTTCCGGCGCAAGCTGCCGACGCTCCAGGCCGCTCATGACACCGTTCGAAAGAGCATGGTTTCCGCCGTCAATCCTGGTCCGAACGACATGCCGCAGCCGAGCAGGCCGGGTGGCGCCTTCAACATCTCCTTCATCACGAACATGACGGTCGCGGACGACATGTTCCCATACCGGCGCAACACCTCGCGCGATGGGTCCAGCGCGGTGGACACCAGTTTCAGGGCCCTTTCGACGGCGTCGAGAACCGAACGTCCACCCGGGTGCACGGCCCAAAGGTCGATGTCTTCCGCCGATCGACCGCCGAGGATGGCGGCCTGGTTGCTCCGCAACGCTTCATGAATGGCTGCCGGAACCTGGCCGGAAAGAACCATTTCGAAGCCGTGGTCGCGAATGTTCCAGCGCATCAGCTCCCGCCGCTCCCTCGCCACCAGACAGTGAAAGCTATCGAGCTCGATGCCGGCCGGCTCGGCGGTCACGAGCGCGGCCGCGCAGCCGTCACCCCAAAGGCAGAACGACAGCAGTTTTTCGAGTTCAGTGGTTTCGCGCAGATGCATCGTGCAGAGCTCGATATTGACCAGCAGGACCTTGGCCTGTGGGTCGGAGCGGACGATGTGGTGGGCCAGCTTGAGGCCGTTGATTGCCGCGTAGCAACCCATGAACCCGATCATCGTGCGTTCGACACTATCCGGCAGCCCACACCGGGCAACCAGTTCGAGATCGATGCCCGGCGCCGAAAAACCGGTGCAGGTGGTGACGATCAAATGGGTGATGCGGGAGGCGTCGTCGCCAAGCTGCAATCCGTCGATGCCCTTTTGCGCCAGAACAGGTGCTGCATCGTCGAACATTGCCATTCTCATCGCCGTTCCGGGAAACGCACCGCGGATGAACGTCCCCGCTAGGTCGGCGGACGGTCCCTCGGGGTCGGACGCCGGCGCAAAGCAGGAATAGCGGTGCTCGATGCCGGCAAGATCGGCCATGCGTTCGAAGATCCTCCGGCGATCGGCCGCGAGCATCGAGGCCGCAAAACGCAGGTAGAATTGATGAACCTCGTGCTCCGGCACCGCTGTCGCGATCCGGTTGATATAGGCTTTGACGGACATATTCTGTCTCCTCGGCGTATGCACGGTGTGCCGCCGGAGGGTCTTTGGTTATTGACACCGATGTCGAACACCGGATTGAGCTGTTCGATAAACGTTTCCGAAAACTGATTTCTTCCCGAAGGTTCAGCACGTGCTGTTGGCAGGCAAACGGTTGGAGCCGGTGGGCGGTTGCGTCGGGCATCCAAAATCGCCACATCATGTTGACCTTCCATCTACTGGAAGGTCTATTTCCTCTGACAAAGGAGATTTCCGCCATGAACATCGGTATCGCATCCGAAAAATCCGGCCTGCCGTCCAAGACGATCCGTTATTACGAGGACATCGGGCTCTTGCATCCGGCCCGGACAGACAATGGCTATCGCGATTACTCGACGGCCGATATTCACCGGCTGCGCTTCCTGCAGCGCTCGCGAAGCCTGGGGTTTTCGGTCGACGAATGCCGCCAGTTGCTCTCGCTGTACCAGGACAGGGAACGTGACAGCGCCGACGTGAAGGCGATCGCGAAAGCCAAGCTGGTGGAGATCGACAGGAAGATCGCCGAACTGGTCGGATTGCGCGGCTTGCTCCACCATCTGGTCAGTCACTGCCACGGCGACGAGCGGCCGGATTGCCCGATCATCGACGAGCTGGCAGGACAAGGCGTCGCCCAGTGAGGTGGATTGAAAATCGGAGCGGCTGACGTGCGAACTTCGCTGTCATGCCGGCTTGTGCTGCCGCACGACCTTCCATTCATGCCAGATCAGCACCATGACGACAGCATCGAATACGGTCAGGACAAGCAGGCCGAACGAATGGGTGTAGGAGTAGCGGTAGACTTGATAGAACATAAATGCGCCCAGCGCCGCAAGCGATGCCGGATACGACCACAGCTTGCCTCTCAAAAGCCCGACAACGAGCAGCAGTTTTATCAGGCCGTGGCTAAGCAGGTAGAAGGCATAAAACTCCTTGCTGGCGACGGAAAAGTGGCTTGCCATCTGCGACAGATAGCCAGCTATGAAATCGTTCGGATCTTCGATCAATTCCTCTTGGGTGAATGTATTGACCCAGGAGGCAATGGCGTCGGTGGTGACGACATAAAGCAGGATCCCGCCCACGCATTCGATCAGGGCATGCGCCCCTTTAAGCCAGATGCTGAGCTCGAAAATCTGATGGATGCGGCGTTCGTCTACTGCTTTCACAAAATTCACCTTGCGATCGACAACAGCGGAAACGAGAAACGATGGATGCAGCCCTAACCCACTGGATCAACGCGGCAGCCGGGATCAGCCCTTTTCTTGATAAGGCAATGATCGCCGTCTCACAAATCGGCGTTCCGCTGATGGTGCTGGCTGTTGCCCTGCAATGGTGGGCAAAGGCCGACCGCTACCATGTGCGCCATGCTGCCTTGTCCGCCGGCTTGGCGTTCCTGCTCGGTCTGGCGATCAATCAGTTCATTTTGCTATTCGTCCACCGGCTGCGGCCCTACGATGCCGGCGTGACGCATCTGCTGATTGCGCCCAGCGCCGACTGGTCGTTTCCCTCCGACCACGCGACAGCCAGCTTTGCGGTTGTTGCGGCTCTTGCAATGCAAGGTCTGCCGCGCCGGACGCTGGCCCTCTCCATCATGGCATTGCTGATCTGCTGGTCGAGAATTTATATCGGCACCCACTATCTCACCGACGTGATAGGCGGTGCCATCACTGGCGTCTTAGGTGCCGTTGTGGTCCGATTGGCCTATCGCGAGAACTCCCGACTGGACAGTCTGGTCACAAGAATTCTCTAGCTCCTTATGTGCCAACGATGAGACGAGCAGCTATCATAGCGGTCCTGTCGCTTGCCTGCGTCTCTGTCGTGCTCGCCGCCGCCCATTCGGGTCGTGATGCGGTCATCGAGGCTCGCCAGGCCTCGATGAAGGAAATGGCCGCGGCGGCAAAGGCGATCGCTGGGATGTTCGACGGCAAGCAGGCGTACGACGCCGCAGCCTTCAAGGCGGCGGCCGAGACCATCCGCGCCCGCACCGGCCGTGCCCTGATTGCCGAATTCCCCAGCGCGACATTGGGCGCGCCTTCAGGCGCCAAGCCGGATATCGACCCCGCCCGCGCGGAGTTCGAAGAGCTGGCTCGCCACATCGGGACGCTGGCCAGCGCCTTGGCCTCCGACGCCGAGCGGGCGCCGCCGCGCATCACCGACGACATGAGAATGGGTTCCGGCCTGGCGATGGGCGGTGGCAGCCTGCTTGGCAAGCGACCATCACTCGCGGAAGCGATCCCACTAAATTGCCGGCGGAGCACCTCCTGCATCTCATCTTGCAGGATTGCTCGAGCTGCCATTCGAAATTCCGGCAAAAGGTCGAGTGATAGCGTCAGCTCCGCTGCAGCTGACCCGCCATGAAATTGCGCCAGCCGCCGAAATGCGAAATCTCCTTTGCATCGGTGAGGCCGGCACTTTCGACGAGGAAGCCTTTCGGCGAAGTTCCGTCATCAAGCAGAAGCGTCCCGATGCCGAGCGGCGGCGGGATCGCGGCGACGAAGCGCCCGAACGCTTGTGGCGAGAGCCGCCAGACTTCGACCTCGATCGCTGCCCCCTTGCCATTGCAGATCCGTTCGAGCCCCGGTCGCGGCACCGACTGGCCGGCAAGCGCGTAAAGCCGGTAGAGCGGCGCCGTTCTTGCCCCCCGGGCGAAAATCGCGCCGAGCTGCTGCAACTGGCCGTTCAGCGCCATCCCCGATAGATGCGCGCCGACCACGGCCAGCTCGATCGTGCCCTCGTCCACGTCGACGCGAACATCGCCACGCGGCGGCAGCGGCCAGCCTGTAGCGCCCAGCGCAAGGCCGCTTGCCGCATGGACATCCTGCGCAAGCGACGCCGTCAGATGGTCCTTGCCCGCCGCGGCAAGCAAGGTGACGCTCATCGGCAAACCGTCGCTGCGTGTTCCGGTCGGCACGGCGATGCCGCACATGTCGAGCAGATTGACGAAGTTGGTGTAGGTGCCGAGCCGGCTGTTGGTGACGATCGGATCGGCGAGAACCGCCTCGACTGTGTAGTGGGTCGGCGCGGTCGGCACACAGAATAGGTCGACCGAGGCGATGACCGGCGCAAGCCTGGCCTTGTAGCCTTGCAAGGCATAGAGCCCGTTGAAGGCGTCCGCGGCGGAAAGTTTTCGCGCACCGCCGATGATCTGCCGCGTCACCGGATGCATGGCCGCCTCGTTGGCTTCCATGAAGTCCTTGATCGCGGCGTAACGCTCCGCCACCCAGGCGCCCTCGTAAAGCAGATTGGCGGTGGCGTAGAAATCGCCGAACGGGATTTCGACCAGCCTGCAGCCCAGCTCTTCCAGCGCGGCAAGAGCGGCCTCGAAGCCCGCCTGCATCGCCTGGTCGCCGAAGAACGTCCAGTCGGCCCCGGCCGGCACGCCGACCGTCAGCACCGGCGGGCGCGCGGCAAGGGCCTGAATGGCGAAGTCGCGCGAATAGGGATCGGCGTTGTCCTTTGCCGCCGCGATCTCGAACACCCTGTAGGCGTCGTCGACGGTGAGCGCGAACACCGAGACGCAGTCTAGTGTCCGGCAGGCCGGCACGACGCCGGCGGCCGACAGCGCGCCGACGCTCGGCTTCAGCCCGATAATGTTGTTGAGGCCGGCGGGTATGCGCCCCGAGCCGGCGGTGTCGGTGCCGAGCGCGAACGAGACGATGCCGCGTGCCGTCGCCACGGCCGAGCCGCAAGACGAGCCGCCTGGCACCAGTTTTGGATCAATCGCGTTCCTCGGGATCGGATAGGGCGTGCGCACGCCGACGAGGCCGGTGGCGAACTGGTCGAGATTGCTCTTGCCGACGACCAGCGCGCCGGCGGCCTTGAGGCGTGCGACGACGTTGGCGTCTCTTACCGGCAAGTAGGCATATTCCGCACATGCTGCCGTCGTCGGCATGCCGGCGACATCGATGTTGTCCTTGACCGCGAATGGTACGCCCCACAGCGGCTTTGACACGGGGTCGAACGGGCCGAGCTTTTCTGCTTCGGCAAGCATCTCCGCCCTGCTCGCCAGATGAATGAAGATGCCCGGATCGTCGGCTGTCGCGAGCCGCGCATGGATCGTATCGATCACCTCGCCGACGGCGGCGCCGGCCTGATAGGCGGCGTGCAAGCTCGCTATATCGAAGCGGATGTCGCTCATTTGGCCTCGTCCAGAATGACTACCGGCAGGTTCCACTGGATGAGTACGACGCAGCCGTCTTTTGTCCACACCGAATGCTCGGTTCCGACCGGGTTCAGGATCACGCTGCCCGCGGCATAATCGCCGTTCTCGTCGCTCTGTGTGCCTTCCAGCACGATGATCGTTTCCAGCCCGGCATGGCGATGACGCGGCACGCCGGCGCCCGCCCGGTAGTTCAGGATCGCCACCGACGGTTCCGTCGGTCCGCCCTTGAGCAGCCAATGCACCGTAATGCCATCGCGGAAATGCTCGAACGGCAGGTCGCGCCAGCCCCCTTGAATGAGAGCCCGGTATGCAATGTTAGGCATTGGAAATTCCCTCGAGCACCTGATCGGTCGTTGCGGTCCAGCCGACGATGGCGCCCTGCGCCCTGATCATGGCCAGCGCTGCCGCCTTGAACTCGGGAAAATAGCTCTCCGTCGCATCGTCGGCGAGCAGGCAATCATAGCCGCGGTCGTTGGCCTCGCGCATCGTCGTCTGCACGCAGACCTCCGTCGTCACTCCGGCAAAGACCAATTGCTGTGCGCCGAGCCGCTTTAGGTCGTCGCCGAAGGTGGTGGCATAGAATGCGCCCTTGCCGGGTTTTTCGATGACGATCTCGCCAGGCAGTGGCGCAAGTTCATCGAGGATCGCCGTTCCCGGCTCGCCCACGATCAGCAGGCGACCCATCGGCCCGACGTCGCCGATCCGTATCGATGGGTTGCCGCGGTTGCGCTTGGCCGGCGGCAGATCCGAAAGGTCTGCCTTGTGGCACTCCATCGTGTGGATCACCGGCAGGCCGGCGGTGCGGAACCCCTCGATCAGCCTCTTCACCGTCGGCACAATCGCCGTGACCCGGCTGACGTCGTTGCCGAGGCTGGCGCCGAAGCCGCCCGGCTCGGCGAAATCGCGCTGCATGTCGATGACGACCAGCGCCATCGTCTCAGGCTTGAAGGCAAACGGAAACGGCAGCGCCTCGATCTCCGCCATCAATGATGTCCCGCCATGTGCTCGCCAATCGTCTGCACGCTCGCCTGCGCGATCGGCGTCTCGTAGACCAGCGCACCGTCGGACATGACGAAGATGCGGTCCGAAAGTTCAAGCAGTTCGTCGAGGTCCTCCGACATCAGAAGCACCGCGGCGCCGGCATTGCGCGCCTTCATGATACGGGCGCGGATTTCGGCCACGGCGGAGAAGTCGAGGCCGAAACACGGGTTGGAGACGATCAGAAGATCGACTTCGCCGGTCAGCTCGCGCGCCAGCACCGCGCGCTGCACATTGCCGCCCGACAGCGACGAAATCGGCGAAGCGAGCGAGGCGGTCTTGACCTTGAACTGTTCAACCAGACGCGCCGCGTAGTCCCTGATCGCGCTCATCCTGATCCAGCTGACCGGCTTGCCGGCCTCGTCGAGGTCGAAGGTCCGGAAGGCCATGTTTTCCGCGACCGTCATCTTCGGTGCGCAGGCATTGCGCAACGGTTCCTCCGGAATGAAGCGGACATTGAGCGTGCGCGCCTCGCTGCGGCTGGCGCCATAGGGCGAGCCCTTCACCAGAATGTCGCCGGCATTGCGCGCCCGCTGTCCGGCAAGGACTTCGAGAAACTCCTTCTGGCCGTTGCCGGAAATGCCGGCAACGCCGACGATCTCGCCGGACTTAACATCGAGTTCGCCGATGTCGATGGTTTTCAAGCCGGTGCGGTCGGGCGCCTTTAGCGACTTCACCGTAAGCACCTGCCGGGCTCCAGCCGGCACCGGAGCACGACTGTCGAGCGCTGAAATCGGCTGGTCGCCGATCATCATCGCCGCCATCTGCTTGTGGGAAAGGTCGGAGACCTTCCCGGTTCCGGTCAGTCTGCCCTTGCGCAGCACTGTGATGTCGTCGGCAAACGCCGTCACCTCGTGGAATTTATGCGAGATCATCAGCACCGTAAGGTCGCCGCTCCTTGTCATGTCGCGCACCAGCCCAAGCACCTCCTGCGCTTCGCCGGGAGTGAGCACCGAGGTCGGCTCGTCGAGCACCAGGAAACTGCGGCCGAGATAGAGCTGCTTGATGATTTCGAGCTTCTGCTTCTCGCCGGCCGCGAGTTCGGCCACCTTGACGTCGAGCGGCAGCTTGAACGGCATACGCTGCATGAATTGCGCAAGTGCGGCGCGCTCTTTGCGCCAGTCGATGACCCCGGGCACCTTCTCGCGCGAAATAACCAGATTCTCCGCGCCGGTCAGCGACGGGACGAGCGTGAAATGCTGATAGACCATGCCGAGCCCTAGCGCCGAAGCGTCCTTGGGACTGGCGATCGCGACCTCGCGGCCTTCGACCAGCATGTCGCCGGCGGTCGGGTGATAAAAACCCATCATGCATTTGACCAGCGTCGACTTGCCGGCGCCGTTTTCGCCGAGCAGCGCATGGAACGATCCCGCCGGCACCTTTATCGAGACGTCGTCCAGCGCGGTGAAGGCGCCGAAGCGCATGGTCATGCCGATGGTCTCGACGCCGACGGCTTTCTTGGCTCCGCTCAAGATCGTGTCCTCACGGCAGCTGCGCGACGAAGGATGCCGAGTTCGACACCGCGCCGAACACGCCGCCCTGCATCTTGATCATCTTGATCGCGGCAAGATGGTTGCCGTAATCGGTCGCGCCGCAGCAATCCTCCAGCATCACGCATTCGAAGCCGCGATCGTTGGCCTCGCGCATCGTCGTGTGGACGCAGACATCGGTGGTGATGCCGGTCAGCACGATGTTTTCGATGCCGCGCTGGTGCAGGATCAGTTCGAGGTCGGTGGCGCAGAACGAGCCCTTGCCCGGCTTGTCGATGATCGGTTCGCCCACCGCCGGATAGAGGTCGGGGATGATGTCCCAGCCGGGTTCGCCGCGCACCAGGATGCGCCCGCATGGTCCGGGGTCGCCGATGCCGGCATTGATGCGGCGCGAGCGCCAGCGCTTGTTGGCCGGCAGGTCGGCGAGATCGGGCCGGTGGCCCTCGCGCGTGTGGATGATGGTGTAGCCCTTGGCCCGCATGGCTGCGAGCACCGACTTGATCGGCTCGATCGGCGCCCGCACCAGCGAAAGATCGTAGCCCATATGATCGACATAGCCGCCCGGCCCGCAGAAATCGGTCTGCATGTCGATGATGATCAGCGCCGTATTGTCTGGCCGCAGCTCGCCATTATAGGGCCATGGATAGGGATCGGCATCGATGTAGCGCTGGGTGATCTCGGCTCTGGCGTTCATCGGAAAAACTCCAGTTATTTGGTGATCGACAATTCGCCCGGCGCGCCGGCAAGCGAGCGGCTCGGCGACGAGGTGGCGATCATGATGATGAGCGTGAGGATGTAAGGCGCGGCGTAGAAGAGATAGTAGCCCTGCGTCACCCCGACCGATTGCAGTGCCGGGCCCAGCGCGCCCGCACCGCCGAACAATAGTGCCGCGGCAAAGCAGCCGAGCGGATTCCAGCGCGCGAAGATGACCAGCGCCACCGCCATCAGCCCCTGCCCCGACGAGATGCGTTCGGTCCAGCTGCCGGGATAGTAGAGCGACAGATAGGCGCCGCCGATGCCGGCGAGCGCACCGCCGACACCTGTCGCAAGCAGGCGCACGGTGTTGGGATTGAGGCCCATGGCGCGCGCCGCATCGGAGCTGTCGCCGACGACGCGCACGATCAGGCCGGCACGCGTGTTGCGGAAGGCCCACCACAGGAACACGGCAAGTGCCGCACCGATCAGGAACAGGATGTTGACGTTGAGCGCCGCCTGCACCTGCGGAATATCCGACCAGCCACCGAAGGCGATGGCCGGCAGGTCTGGTGCCGAGGGCTGGATGAACGGCTTGCCGAAGAAGAAGGCGAGACCGGAGCCGAACAGCATCAGCGCGATACCGATGGCGATGTCGTTCACCCCGCGGAATTTGCAGATCCAGCCGTGGAACAAGCCGAAGCAAAGACCGGCACCTGCGGCGGCCAACAGGCCGAGCCATGGCGAGCCGGTCATCACCGCGACGGCGTAGGCGGTCATGGCACCGAAGACCAGCGTGCCTTCGAGGCCGAGATTGATGCGGCCGGAGCGCTCGGTGATGGCTTCGCCAAGCGAGACGAAGACGAAGGGCGTCGAAACGCGGATGGCGCCGCCGAGAATGGCGAGCGGCACGCCCCACAGGCCGATCTCGGTCGCGTCCATCAGGAGCCCCTCTTCCACAGATCGGGATTGAAGACCTTGAAGCGGCCGTAAAAAGTTTCACTGAACAGGATGACGACGAAGAGCATGCCTTGCAGCACCAGCACGGTGGCGTCGGGCAGGTCCATGCGGCGCTGGATCAGCCCGCCGGAAGCGCCGATGCCGCCGAGCAGGAAAGCGACCGGGATGATGGCGAGCGGATTGTGGCGGGCGAGGAAGGCGACGAGGATGCCGGTATAACCATAGCCGGCGGCGAGCGAGGCGTTGGCGCTGCCTTGCGCGGCGCCGACCTCCAGCATGCCGGCCAGCCCGGCAAAGCCGCCGGCGAGCCCGGTGAAGCCGACGATCAGCGGCCCGACGGCAAGCCCCTGCACCTGGGCCGCCCTGACATTGCCGCCGGCAATGCGGGCGGCAAATCCCCAGCGCGTCTTTTCGATCAGCAGCCAGGACAGGACGCAGGCGACGATACCGAGCATAAGGCCCCAGTGCACGTCCATGCCTGGAATGTTGCCGATGCGGTAGGCATCCGCCAGCGGCTCGGTCGAGGGTTTGTTGAGCGAGGCCGGATCGCGCAGCGGCCCTTCGACCAGATGGTTCATCACCGCGATGGCGATATAGGCCATCAGCAGGCTGGAGATGGTTTCGTTGACGGCGCGGTAGTGGCGGAGTGCGCCGACGGCACCGACCCAGATGCCGCCGGCGACCACGCCCGCCGCGCCCATCAGCAGGATGACCAGAAAAGCCGGCGCGCCATTCACTGCCACGCCGATGGCGGCGGCGGCAACACCGCCCAGCACGATCGCGCCTTCGCCGCCGATGACGACAAGGCCAAGTCGTGCCGGCAGCGCCACGCAGAGCGCTGCCAATAAAAGCGGTGCTGCCCGCGACAGCGAGTTCTGGATCGAGAACCACGAGCCGAAGCCGCCACGCCACATCGTCTCGAAGAGTTGCACCGGCGATTTGCCGACCAGCGCGATGAACACGCTGAACAGCGCCATGCCGACGATCAGCGCCGCGAGCGGTATGACGAAGGCTTCCGCCCGCCGCGCCGCCCATTCGAGCGCCGCCGGATAATTCCTGGCGCCAAACAGCGCCGGTGCGCCCGCAGTGCCGACCGTGTCTGCCATAGCCCCGTCTCCGATCCGGTTCAGGCGGTCGAACCGACGACGCCCTCGACCAGGTAGTCCATGCTTTCGAGTTCGAGCGCGGTCTCGACGAAGGCTTGGCCCTCGGTCGCGACGACGACGCCCTTGTTGCTCTTCAGCGGACCCTTGATGACGGAAAATCCGCCTTTCATCATTTCGGCCAGCGTGCCGTCGAACTGCTTGCGGGCGGCGTCACCGACGGCGGGGCCGAGCGGGCTCATCTTGACGAAGCCGTCGGCCAGGCCGCCGCGCGTGAAATTGGGCAGCGGCGTGCCGGCCACCAGATCGTCGACGAACATCTTGTAGACCTTGGCCCAGTTCCATTCCGCGCCGGTCAGGTATTTTTCCGGCGCCAGCGGGCTCTGGTTGGCATGATAGCCGCAGACGAAGGCGCCACGCCCGGCCGCCGTCTCGACCACCACCTTGGGGCTGTCGACATGACAGGTGATGACGTCGGCACCCTGGTCGACCAGCGCATTGGCGGCCTCCGCCTCCTTGACCGCCAGCGACCACTCGCCGGTGAAGATCACCTGGCAGGTGATGGTCGGGTCGACCGAGCGCGCGCCGAGCAGGAAGGAATTGATGTTGAGCAGCACCTGCGGGATCGGCTTTGCCGCGACGAAGCCGAGCTTCTTGGTCTTGCTGGTGTGGCCGGCGACGACGCCGTTCAGATACTGGCCCATGCCGATATAGCCGAAATAGGAGCCGGCATTCATCGGATGCTTGTCCTTGCTCCACATGCCTCCGCAATGGCGGAACTGCACGTCGGGGAATTTCGCGCACATGGCCAGCATGTGCGGATCGAAATAGCCGAACGAGGTCGGGAAGATCAGCGACGCACCGTCGAGATTGATCATCGATTCCATCGTCTTCTGGACGTCGACGGTCTCAGGCACGTTCTCCTCTTCGACCACGGAAATGCCTTCAATCCTCTTCAGCGTGGCGGCGCCTTCGGCATGCGCCTGGTTATAGCCGTAATCGTCCTTTGGCCCGACATAGATGAAGCCGACGGTGGCCGTCGCGGCGAAGGCCCTGCTGATCGGAAACGATGCGGACGCAAGGCCGAGCGCCGCTCCGACGGCGGACGTCTTGAGCAGCTCGCGACGGCTAAGCATGAATCTCTCGGACATTGAATGCTCCCTCTATGGGGCCTTTTGGGGCCGGTTAACACCTCAATGAGAGAAGTGTATGCAATCAGCGTGCCAGTTTCAGAAATTGGATTTATTCAGCAATATCAATGAGTGCATGGATGTGGACTGCACAAAGCCAGAGCAATTGCATACACTTTTTGCCTCCAAAGTCGTCAATTTGACATGAAGGCTAAAACATAGGCATACAGAGCAGCGAGGAATCGAAGCCGGTGAGTGGCTCACGGCTCTAGCGAAAAGACTGGACGGAGGAGACGTGTCGGGAAAGCGCAATTTGATCAGGTCGGGCACGACCGTCGATCAGATGGTGAGGGCGATCAGCGACCGGATCGTCACCGGTTTCCTGCGTCCCGGCGAAAAACTCGACGAAGCCTCGCTCGCCGCCCGCTTCGACGTTTCACGCACGCCGATCAGGGAAGCGCTAAGCCGGCTCAGTGCTATGGGACTGGTCGAAAGGCGGCCGAACCGCGGCGCCACCGTCGCCGTGGTGACGCAGGAGCACCTCGCCTCGATGTTCGAGAGCATGGCCGAGCTTGAAGCGATCTGCGCGCGCTTCTCGGCCGAGCGCATGACGGCGGGCGAGCGCCACACGCTGGAGGCCGAGCACCAGGCCTCGGCGCGCTTGGTGCAGCTCGGAGCCGAAGAAGAGTATGAGCTTTTCAACACCCAATTCCACACCCGGCTCTATCGCGGCGCCCACAGCAAGCACATTTATGAACTGACCGTCATGACGCGCGGCCGCCTGGCGCCGTTCCGGCGCGCGCAATTCATGCTGCCCGGCCGGCTGGCCCAGTCGTGGCAGGAGCATGACGCCATCGTCACCGCAATCATGCGCGGCGACAGTACGGCCGCCGGAATAGCCGCCAAGGATCATGTCTCGATCGTCAGCGAGGCGAGCGCCGTCTTTGCCATCGGCGATCGCCCCAAAGGCAAGGCCGAGCCGGTCCCGACATCGGCTTCCTAGAGCATTTTGCAGCCAAGTGAATCACTTGGCGTCGCAGAAATGCGGCTAAACAAACAGATAGAGCGGGATGGCCGTTGAACGCATCCCGCTCTAGCCCTCAATCGACCAGCACGGCGACCACGGCAGCGCAGTCGCCGGCCTTGACCAGCCCCGGAAAATGCCGCGCGGCCAACAGACCGGACATTTTGGCCCGGATCTCCTGCGGAGCGCCGCCGGTGCGGCCTATGGAATGGATGCGTGCCATCACCTGGTTTTCTACCACCGGCTCGCCGAGATCGATCATCGTTTCGATCATCCCGTCGTCCTCGGCGAACGAGAAGCAATCGCCGGACGGCATGTCGAGCCAGCGGGTTGGCTGCATCTCGACCGCGCCGGCGACGATGCCGGCATGGCGCAGCACGTTGAGCACGCCGCGCCGCGCGATCCGCACCGTTTCGGCGCGCGAAGTCCCACCGCCGCCGAGCTCGGTGGTGATGAACAGCTTGCCCATCTCTTCGGCGGCAGTGTCGAACATGCCGACCGCATCGATCTCCAGCATCTTCATCGACCAAGGCGCGGAGAACGCTTCGACCGCCGCGAACCCCTTCGCTTCCAGCACCTTGTCAGGCCGGATGTGGGCAGCGCAGAACGGCACGAAGTCGAGCGTCTTGCCGCCGGAGTGGAAATCGAGCGCGATGTCGGTGCGGGGCAGAAGCTCGCGCTGGAAATAATCGGCGATCTTCTCGGTCACCGTGCCGTCGGGCCGGCCGGGAAAGCTGCGGTTTAGATTGCCCTTGTCGATCGGCGAGGTGCGGGTGCCGGCGCGGAACGCCGGATAATTCATCGCCGGCACGATGATGACCGTGCCGCTGACTTGCTTCGGGTCGAGCGTACGGGCGAGGTCATAGAGCGCCAGCGGCCCCTCGTACTCGTCGCCATGATTGCCGCCGGTCAGCAATGCGCTCGGCCCCTTGCCGTTGCGGATGACGCAGATCGGGATCATGACCGATCCCCAGGCGGAATCGTCGCGGCTGTAAGGCAGGCGCAGGAAACCGTGCTGAACCCCGTCGCGCTCGAAATCGACGGTCGGCGTGATCGGTGACGGGCGAAGGCTGGACATCGGGCTCAATTCTTCACCACCAGTTTGCGCGGCACATTTGCCAGGCACTCGACGCCCGTCTCGGTGATCAGGATGGATTCGGTGATTTCCAAGCCCATCGTCTCGAGCCACAAGCCGGTCATGAAATGGAAGGTCATACCGGGCTTCAACTCGGTGCGGTCGCCCGGACGCAGGCTCATCGTGCGCTCGCCCCAGTCAGGCGGATAGGAAAGCCCGATCGGGTAGCCGGTGCGGTTGTCCTTGACGATGCCGTATCTCTTCAGCACCGCGAAGAAGGCGTTGGCGATGTCCTCGCATGTGTTGCCGGGCTTGGCGGCGGCAAGTCCCGCCTCCATGCCTTCCAGCGTCGCCTTTTCGGCGTCGAGGAACTCCTGCGTCGGCTTGCCGAGGAAAACGGTGCGCGACAGCGGGCAGTGATAGCGGTTGTAGCAGCCGGCGATCTCGAAGAAGGTACCCTCGCCCGATTTCATCGGCCGGTCGTCCCAGGTCAGGTGCGGCGCCGATGCGTCGGCGCCCGACGGCAGCAGCGGCACGATCGCCGGATAGTCGCCGCCGACGCCGTCGACGCCGCGCGTGCCGGCATCGTAGATCTCGGCGACCAGGTCGCATTTGCGCATGCCGACTTCGATCTTGTCGACGATGCGCTGGTGCATCGCTTCGACGATGCGGGCGGCTTTGCGCATGTAATCGATTTCGGTCGGGCTCTTCACCGCGCGCTGCCAGTTGACCAGCGCCGTGGCATCGACGAAGCGGGCATTGGGCAAGTGCTTCTGCAGCGATGCGAAGGCAGCGGCGGAGAACCAGTAATTATCCATCTCGACACCGATGCGGAGCTTCCCCCAGCCGCGATCGGAAAGCACGCCGGACAGAAAATCCATCGGATGGCGCTCGGTCGACTGCACGTAGTTGTCGGCATAGCCGACGATGTTGTCGTGCGCGAGATAGGCGGTGCGCTTGGCGCCGTTGGCGTCCTGGCCGCGCCCGTACCACACCGGCTCGCCCGACGGCGGCACGATGACGGCCTGGTGCACATAGAACGACCAGCCGTCATAGCCGGTCAGCCAGGCCATGTTGGACGGATCGCTGACAATCAGCAGATCGACGCCCTTGGCCTCCATCGCCTTCCGCGTCTTGGCGAGGCGCTCCGCATATTCGCCGCGCGAGAATTTCAAATTTGGCTGCATTGTTCTTGGTCCTCGTTTGTTGGGCCTTGCGGCCAGCATCAGCTTTCGAAAATCGTACCGGTCTTGGCCGCACGCGCCCGGTCGCGGGCGAGCGTGGCGATTGCCGTGTCCTGCACGCCTGTGCCCGTCAGATCGGCAATGGTGATGTCGCTGTCCGAGCGCCGGCCATACCTTTCGCCGGCGATGATATGGCCAAGCTCGGTGATCTCGGCATCGGCCGCCATCACGCCCGCCGCGATGGCATGGTGCAGTTCGCCCAGGCGCCGCGTCTGCTTGGCGCTGTCAGCAACGTAGAGATCGGCCATGCGCAGGATCGCCGGCGCGATCTCGTTCTTGTGCTCGGCATCCGAGCCCATGGCAGTGATATGCTGGCCGGCGGAGACGAAGCCGGGCTTGATCAGCGGCTCGGTCGACGGCGTCGTGGTGACGATGATGTCGGCATCGGCCGCAGCCTTTGCCGCGTCGGGCTCGGCGTGAACGGCGATGCCCAGTCTTTCGGACAATGCGTCTGCCGCGGCTTCGGCCTTGGCGGCATCCCTTGCCCAGATGCGGGCTTCCGTGATCGGCCGCACCAGCATCAGCGCCTCGAGCTGCAGTCCGGCCTGAACACCGGCGCCGAAGATCGCGGCGACGGAGGAGTCCGCCCGCGACAGATGTTTGGCGGCGACCGCACCGGCGGCGGCGGTGCGGATGTCGGTGAGATAGCCATTGTCGAGCAGCAGCGCCTCGATCAATCCGGTTTTGGACGACAGCAGCACCATCATGCCGTTGACGCTGGGCAGGCCGAGCTTCGGATTGTCGAAGAAACCTGGGCTGATCTTGATCGCAAAACCGTCGATGCCCGGCACATAGGCGGTCTTGACGTCGACCTCGCCGCGATGCTCTGGAATGTCCAGCCGCAAGATAGACGGCATCGCCACCGGCAAGGTAGCGAGCGCCCGAAACGCGTTCTCGACGCAGGCGACGGCATCAAGATCGAGCTTCACGATTTTGCGCAATTCAGCTTCGGTGAGGATCGTCATACGGCTCATGCTGCGCTCTCCGCAATTGCTTCGCCGCAGATGATCTTGCGGTGCAGTGCCATGTCGATGTTGCGGCCGGACAGAATGAGCACCGTCGGGCCGCTCACCCTGACCTTGCCGGCAAGCACGGCTGCGATGCCGACCGCGCCGGCGCCTTCGACGATCTCGCGCTCCTGTTCATAGGCATGGCGGATGCCGGTGGCGATCTCGTCCTCGCTGAGCAGGATCACATCATCGAGCAGGTCACGACACATCGAGAAGGTCAGCCGGTTGTCGAGGCCGATGCCGCCGCCGAGCGAGTCCGCCAGCGTCGGCAGTTCCTCGACCAGCACCGGGTGCCCGGCGTCGAGGCTCGCCTTCATCGCCGCACCGCGCGCCATCGAGATGCCGACGACCTTCGTCGCCGGGCTGACGCCCTTGACGGCAGCGGCAACGCCAGCCGCCAGCCCACCGCCAGACAGCGGCACCAGCACAAGGGCGGCATCAGGAACCTGTTCGATGATCTCCAGCCCGAGCGTGCCTTGCCCGGCGACAATGGCAGGATGGTCGAAGGGCGGCAGCATGATCAGCCCGTCTTCCGCGACCAGCCGTTCGACCTCCCGCTGCGCATCGTCCTGGCTGTTGCCGACGATGCGGATCTCGGCGCCGAGCCGGCGGATCTCGTCGAGCTTGTTCTGCGGCACCAGCCGCGACATGCAGATCGTCGCGTGGATGCCTTGCAGTTGTGCGGCATAGGCAAGCGCCCGACCGTGGTTGCCGGTCGAGGCGGCGACGACGCCACGCGCCTTCTCCTCTTCTGTCAGCGAAGCGATAGCGTTCGAGGCACCGCGCAGCTTGAAGGCGCCGGTGGTCTGCCGATGTTCGAGCTTGAGATAAACAGGAGCGTCCAAGTGCTGAGAAAGACTCCGGGAAGGAACGGTCGGCGTACGCTCGATCTTGCCTGCGATGCGCTCGCGCGCGGCGCGGATATCGGGGAGGCTTATCTGGGAAGCGGTCATGGCTCATCAATCAGTTCAGCGGCAGCGTCATCAGACGGCCGAATTCAGGGCGCGGCTCGTCGTCGTCGCAAAGGCGCAGGCAATTCCAGGCCGTTGCCTGGTTGCTGGTGACGACGGGGCGGCCGATAGCCTCTTCCATGCCGACAACTGCCGCCGCCGACCGCAGCGCCGTGCAGGACACGAACAGCGCGTCGGCCTGCGAGGCCATCGCATCACGGGCCAGATCGACCAAGGATTTCGGCGCAATCCGCGCCATCTCGCGATCATCCTCGAAGCCGAGGCAAGTAAAACTGGCGATCTCGAATCCATGCTCGGTGAAATAGGTCGCCATCGGCCGGCTGGTCTCGACCGTGTAAGGGGTGAGGATGCTGACCGTCCTGGCGCCCAGCGCCTTCAGGCCGCGCACGCCGGCCATCGGCGGCGTGACCACCGGCACGCCGGGCTTGGCGGCCTGCACCGCCGCCTCGATTTCGGCATCGCCGATCACGACGGAGGCCGAGGTGCAGGAATAGCAGATCGCATCGAGCGGCTCGTCGGGCAGGATGAGGGCCGCCCCCGCCGTCAGTGACGGCTGCATCTTGCGCAAATTGTCCGGCGTCGTCGGATTGGCGTAGGGGATGCGCGCGACATAGACGCCGATACGATCGCTTGCCACCATGCGGTGAAAATCCGGTTCGCTGGTATGGTCGGTGGCAAGGATGATCAGGCCGACCCGCTTTTCCAGCGGACGCGCATCGAGCGGCGGCCGGACCGAGCGCAGGCGGATATCGGGTGCAGCGCTCATCGTTCGATCCGCCCATAACGGTGTTCCAGCCAGCGCAGCAACACCACCGAGAACAGGCTGATGGCGAGGAAGAAAGCGCCGACCAAGGTGATCGGTTCGATATACCGATAATAGGTGTTGGCGACGCTCTTGGCCTGGTTCATCAGTTCCAGCACGGTGATCGCCGACAGCAGCGGCGTCTCTTTGAACATGGCGATGAAATAATTGGCAAGCGCCGGGATCATCGGCGGGATCGCCTGCGGAATGATGATGTGCGTCCAGGTCTGCGTGGCATTCAGATTGCAGGCCTTGGCCGCTTCCCATTGGCCGCGCGGCACATTGTCGATGCCGGCGCGGTAGACCTCGGCGGTGTAAGTGCCGTAGTGCAGTCCGAGACCGATGACGCCCGCCACCAACGGCGGCAACAGGACGCCGAAATCCGGCAGCACGTAGAAGATGAAATAGAGCTGCACCAACAGCGGCGTGCCACGGATGAATTCGGCAACGAAACCGACGGTGCGCGACAGGGCCCGGTTCGGCGAACGGCGCGCCAACGCAATGCCCAGCCCGACGACGGCCGCCAGCACCGAGCCGAGCAGCGTCGCCAGGATGGTGATCTTCACTCCCTCGATCAGCGTCGGCAGGATCTGCCGGACAAAATCCCAATCCCATTCCATTAGCAGGCCCGATCCATCATAGGCGGACCCCGTCCAGGCCACGAGCCATACGGCGTTCCAGCGACCGCACGCCCCAGGAGATGAGCAGCGCCAGAACGAAATAGATGACGAGGATGGTGCTGAACGGCACCAGTGTATTGCCGGTTTGCGAGCGAACCACCTGCGCCTGGAAGGTCAGGTCTGCAAGCGAGATCAACGAAACGACGGCGGTGGCCTTGAGCAGCTCGATGGCGTTGTTGCCGAAGGTCGGCAGCATCACCAAAAGCGCTTGCGGCAGGATGATATGGCGCATGGCTTGCCAGCGGCCGAGATTGAGCGCGGTGCAGGCCTCATATTGTTCGCGGCCGATCGACTTGATGGCGCCGCGCACGACTTCCGCCGCATAAGCGCCGACATTGAGGCCCAGCGCCAGCACGCCGGCCTGCAGCGGCGTCAGCGAAATGCCGGCGAAAGGCAGCACGAAATAGGCCCAGAACAGCTGCACGAAGATCGAGGTGCCGCGGAAGAACTCGATATAGGCGGTGGCCAGCGCGCGCAGCACGAAAAACCGCGACAGCCGCCCTAGCCCGGCAAGAAAGGCCATGACCAAGGCCAGCACTGACCCCATCAGCGTCAACTCGATGGTGACGAGTGCTCCTTGCAATATCAGGCCGAAATAGCCGGACCATTGGGTCATTGGGTCGAGAGTTTCCGCGTTGAATGTCCAGCGAGACGTTGGCTTCAGCCTCCCTCTCCCCGTTCACGGGGAGAAGAAGCCGGCAGGCAGATGAGGGGCAGAGCCCGTTTGGCAGAACTTTGTGCTGCCCCTCCTCCGGCCCTTTCGGGCCTCCTTCTCTCCGTGAACGGGGAGAAGGAAGACCCGCCTACTTCGCCGAGCAGAGCTTGTCGCGGCTCGTCGACATTGCCGCCGCCGCCGAGAAGCCGTAAGGCTCGATGATCTTGGCGAACTCGCCGGACTTCTTCAGTTTCGCCAGCTCGACATCATAGGCGTCGCGCAGCGCTTCGTCGCCCTTCTTGAAGGCTGCGCCGTCGCAATAGACCGGCGCACCGACCACCGGCGCGATGACTTCGAGGTTCGGATCATTGGCTTTCTTGACCAGGTCGTTGATCGACAGCACGGGCAGTGAATAAGCATCGATGCGGCCGTCCTGCAGCATCTTCAGGCCGCTCTGGCCGTCCGGCACGACGATGACGCGCTCGCGCGGCACACCTGCGGTGAGCGCCAGCTTTTCCTCGGTGCCGCCACCCGGTGCGCCGATCGTCGCGCTGGTGTCCTTGGCGACGTCCTCGTAGCTCTTGAAGCCCTTCGGGTTGCCCTTCTTCACCAGCATCGCCTCGGCATCGCACAGCACCGGTTCCGAATAGGCGACCGCAGCACAACGTTCCGGCTTCATGAACAGGCCGGCGGTGACGACGTCGAAACGGCCGGCCTGCAGACCCGGGATCATGGCGCCATATTCCGAGATCGAGGCGACGATATCGTTGACGCCAAGACGCTTGAAGATTTCACGGGCAACGTCAGGCGCCGCACCCGAAACCTTGCCGTCGGCAGCGACCGCCGTATAGGGCGGCTCGTTGGCAATGGCGACGCGGGCAAAGCCTTGCGCCTTGAGCTCTTCGAGCTTGCTGTCATCGGCCGAGCCGGCCGTCGAGGCGGCCAGCACCGCCGCCAGCGCAATACCGGCGACGCCGGCCAAAATGGCAAATTTCTTCATTGTTCCCAACTCCTTGTTTGTCTGTCTTCTTGGCTTGCTTGAGGCGTCGCCGCCTCGCATGGCAGTCAGACCCGATGTCCGGCCGCAATGATCTTCTTCAGGAAACCTTGCGTACGCTCCTGTTTGGGATGGCGGAAAATCTCGTCGGGCTTGCCTTCCTCGACTATTCTGCCGCGATCGAAGAACAGCACCCGGTCGGCGAAGTCATGGGCGAAACCCATCTCGTGGGTGACCAGCAGCATGGTCATGTCGGTCTCGGCGGCGAGCTTGCGCATGACGTTGAGGACCTCGTCGACGAGCTCCGGGTCGAGCGCCGAGGTGACCTCGTCGAACAGCATGATCTTCGGCGACAGCGCCAACGCCCGGGCAATCGCGACGCGCTGCTTCTGTCCGCCGGAAAGCTGCGCCGGCATCGCTTTGGCCTTGTCGACCATGCCGACCATGTCGAGCAGTTCCATCGCCCGCTTTTCGGCGGCGGCCCGCGGCACGCCTTTGGTCAGCATCGGTGCCAGCGTCACATTGTCGATGACGCATTTGTGCGGAAACAGATTGAACAGTTGGAAGACCATGCCGATCTTCTGGCGCATCTTTGCCAAATGCCGTTCATCGGCCGTCAGCAGCCGGCCGTTACGCTCCATGTGGTACAGCTGTTCGCCATCGACCTGGATGTGGCCGCTGTCGATGCGCTCAAGCGTCATCAGGATACGCAGGATCGTCGTCTTGCCCGAACCCGATGGGCCGATCAGCGCCAGCTTCTCGCCGGGCATGACTTGCATTGAGAGGCCGTCCAGCACCTTGAAGGTGCCGAAGCTTTTCGAAATGCCGTCGATCTTGATGATGGGCGCCGACAATGAATTTCCCGTGCTGGAGAAGCTATGCCTTTAACGATGCGGATCACGGCAAATCATGTCAATCAAGAAAATAATATCATGACAATATTTCGAACTCCGCACAATTCCCCGCCATTTGCTGCCTAGATGGCAAGCAGGAGATGCTCGGGATCGCCGAGCAGAAGCTTTGTGACAACGCCGAGACCGGCACGCAGTTCCCCCTCCGTGGTCGAGCCCAGCGAAATCCGGACAGCTGGATGCCAAGGCATCTGCGAAATGCGAAACGACGTGCCGGGCGCAATCGCCACGCCCTGCAGGCGCGCCTGGGACACAAAGCTTTCCTCGCCGCGATCCTCGGGCAGCCGCAGCCAGACGTGAAGCCCGTCGCGATGAGCGCGATAATCCACTCCGGCAAGCACCTCGGCGGCGATGTCCAGACGCCGCCGCAAAGCCAGGCGCTGCCATCGAACGAGTTCCATCGCGGTGCCGTCGGTCACCCATTTGCTGGCGATCTCGGCCACCATCGGGGTCGCCATCCAGTTCGAGACCAGGTGGCGGTTGGCAACCGCGGCGACATAACGATCGGGTGCCGCGAGATAGCCGATGCGCAGGCCGGGCACCACGATCTTGGTGAAGGAGGTGACGTAGAGGGTGCGCTCGGGGGCAAACGCCGCGACCGGCGGCGGCCGGTCCTCGACCAGCGGGCCGAGCACATCGTTCTCGATGATGGCGATGTCGTGCCTGCGCGCCACCGCCGCGATCTGCTCGCGCCGGGCGGCATCCATCAGCGTTGCCGTCGGGTTGATCACCGAGGGCTGCACGAACACGGCGCGGATGTCGGACAGCCGGCAGGCCTCGTCGAGCGCTTCCGGGATCAGCCCATTGTCGTCGATCGGCAGACCCTCGAGATTGAAGCCGAGATAGCGCGCCAGCGGGATTAGCGTGTGATGGCCGATCGCTTCGGTGGCGACGGTCGAACCGGGCGGCGCCACGCTCATCAGCGCTACCGTCATACCGGCGGTGGCGCCGTTGGTCAGGCTGATGTTCTGCGGCGACGCGTCGAGGCCGCAGAGCCGCAGCCACTCGACACCCACCGCGCGGTGGCGCGGGAACACCATGTTCGGCCTGAACGACAGCGCCGAGCTCGACGGCAGGTTTTCCGCGAGCCAGCCCAGTGCCTGCCTCAGCCGCTCCAGATGCATCGGTTCACAGACCGGCTTCAGGATGGAGAGGTCGATGACCTCGCCCAGCCGCTCCGGCAGATAGGGCGGCTCCGGCTCGCGGCGCTGCGTCTGCACGAAGCTGCCGCGGCCGACCTCGCCGGAAACCAGCCCGCGGCGGATCAATTCCTCGTAGGCGCGGCTGACCGTCTGCACGGAAAGTTTCAGATCGTCGGCCAGTTGCCGGTGCGTCGGCAAGCGCGCCCCATTGGCCAGACGCCCGTCATGAATGGCCCGCGCGAACTGGTCGGCGAGCGATTGATATGCCGGCCGCCGGATAAGAGCGGGATCTGGTCGCCAAAATGTCATGACTTATTAGAGATCGAAATCAGTGCAATTGACAATCGAAATAATGCGCCGTCATGTGTCGGGCACTGGAAGTGGGCGATCATGGCTGCAGCGAAACTCGATCCGATCGATCTCAAGATCCTCGACGCCATCCAGCGCGACGGGCGCATCACCAAGCTGGCGCTGGCCGAGAAAGTCGGCCTGTCGCCGACGCCGTGCTGGATGCGGCTGCGCAAGCTGGAAAAGGCCGGCATTGTCTCGGGCTACCATGCCAGGATCGCCATGCGCGCCATCTCGCCGGTCGCTACCGTGCTGATGGAGGTGACGCTGGCTAGCCACCGCCAGGCCGATTTCGACCGTTTCGAGCGCGTCATCCGCGACATCCCCGAGATCGTCGCCTGCTGGTCAGTTGGCGGCGGCGTCGATTACCTGCTGAAGGTGATGGCGCGCGACATCGACGCCTATCAGCGACTGGTCGACACTCTGCTCGATCGCGAGATCGGCATCGACCGCTATTTCACCTACATCGTCACCAAGACAGTAAAGGAGGAGAGCGTGCTGCCAGTGGCGGATCTGTTGCCGGCATCTTCCTGATGCCGGAGAGATCGTCTGGCTGGGCAGGGCAATAGAGACAATCTCTCTACGTGCAGGCACGCAAACAGCCTCTCTGTTTGCGCGGCAGAGATAGTCTTGCGGCATCACCCGAACCGGGAGCCCGATGATGTCCGCACATTTTGCCCGCTCGCACCGCCATGAAGCACTTGATCGCCTCGCCGACCGACGGCTGCTGCGCGAACTCGCCTATGTCGCTGGCCACTGGACCGCGAGCGAGACCGCGGAGAGTTTCGAGGTGACCGATCCGGCCACCGGATCTACCGTCGCTTTTGTTGCCGCGCTCGATGCCCGGCAGACGACATTGGCGATCGATGCGGCATCGCGCGCCTTTCCTGCTTGGCGCGCATTGCTGCCGCAGGAAAGGTCGAAAATCTTGCGAAAATGGTTCGATCTGATCGTCGCCGCCAAGAATGACCTGGCTCTGCTGATGACGCTCGAACAAGGCAAGCCGCTGAAGGAATCGCTCGGCGAGATCGACTATGCCGCCTCTTTTGTCGAATGGTATGCCGAGGAGGCCAAACGTCTCAACGCCGAAAGCGTCACCAGCCATCTGCCTGATACCGAGATGATGGTGCGGCGCGAGCCGCTTGGCGTCGTCGGCGTCGTCACGCCGTGGAATTTTCCAGCGGCCATGCTGACCCGCAAGGCGGCTGCCGCCCTTGCCGCCGGTTGCACCATCGTCGCGCATCCTTCCTCGGAAACGCCGCTGTCGGCACTGGCGCTGGCCGAGCTTGGCGAACGCGCCGGCCTGCCGGCTGGCGTTTTCAACGTCCTCACCGGCAGGGCTTCGACTATCGTTGGGCGGATGTGCGAAGACCCGCGCGTTCGCGCCATGAGCTTCACCGGCTCGACCGAGATCGGCAGGCTGATCGCCGCGCAGACTGCGCCGACGATGAAGCGTCTGGTGATGGAACTCGGCGGTCATGCGCCGCTGATCGTCTTCGCCGACGCCGATCTCGACAAGGCTGTCGCCATTGCGGTCGACGCCAAATTCGCGACCTCCGGCCAGGACTGCCTCGCCGCCAACCGCATCTATGTCCAGCGTCCGCTCTACGATCGGTTCTGCGCTGCTTTCGCCAAACGCGTCGAGGCATTGCGGACCGGCAATGGCCTGGCTGACGACACCGAAATCGGACCCTTGATGCACGAACGCGCCGTCAAGAAGGTCGAGGAGCAGGTGGCCGATGCGCTCGCCAAAGGCGCGCGCTGCCTGACCGGTGGCAAGCGCCATTCCGCCGGGCCGCTGTTCTACCAGGCGACCCTGCTTGCCGACGTGAGAGACGACGCCCTGATCATGCGCGAGGAAACCTTCGGTCCGGTTGCTGCCGTGACGCCCTTCGACAGCGAAGAGGAAGTCATCGCCCGCGCCAATGCCACCGAGTACGGCCTCGTCGCCTATGTCGTCACCGAAAACGGCGGTAGGCAATTGCGCATGGGCCGCGCGCTCGACTATGGCATGGTCGCCATCAACCGCGTCAAGATCACCGGCGCGCCGATCCCTTTCGGCGGCGTCAAGCAGTCCGGCATCGGCCGCGAGGGCTCGCGTCACGGGCTCGAAGCCTTTACCGATCTCAAATATCTCTGCCTCGACGTGGCGTGAGCCGCGCCCGACACTTTCCCTCAGGAGTAGAAAAATGCTCGACCAGTCAAACGAACTCGCCGCCTGGGACCGCGATCACTTCTTCCATCCCTCGACCCATATGGGCACCCACGCGCGTGGCGAGAGCCCGACCCGTGTGATCGCCGGCGGCGAAGGCGTCACCATCTGGGACAACAACGGGCGCAAGAGCATCGATGCCTTCGCCGGACTCTACTGCGTCAATGTCGGTTATGGCCGCCAGAAGATCGCCGACGCCATCGCCGCGCAGGCCAAGAATCTCGCTTATTACCATGCCTATGTCGGGCACGGCACCGAGGCGTCGATCACGCTCTCCAAGATGATCATCGACCGAGCGCCGCAAGGCATGTCGAGGGTCTATTTCGGGCTCTCCGGTTCAGACGCCAATGAAACCAACATCAAGCTGATCTGGTACTACAACAACGTGCTCGGCCGGTCCGAGAAGAAGAAGATCATCTCGCGCTGGCGCGGTTATCACGGCTCCGGCATCATGACCGGATCGCTGACCGGCCTCGACCTGTTCCATAACGCCTTCGACCTGCCGCGTGCGCCGGTCATGCACACCGAGGCGCCCTACTATTTCCGCCGCGCCGACCGCTCGCTGAGTGAAGAGCAGTTTTCGCAATACTGCGCCGACAAGCTCGAGGAGATGATCCTCGCCGAAGGGCCGGAAACGGTCGCCGCCTTCATCGGCGAGCCGATCCTCGGCACCGGCGGCATCGTGCCGCCGCCGGCCGGCTATTGGGAAAAAATCCAGGCGGTGCTGAAGAAATACGACGTGCTGCTGGTCGCCGACGAGGTCGTCACCGGCTTTGGCCGGCTTGGCACCATGTTCGGCTCCGACCACTACGGCATCAAGCCCGACCTGATCACCATCGCCAAGGGCCTGACCTCGGCCTATGCGCCGCTCTCCGGCGTCATCGTCTCCGACAAGGTGTGGCAGGTGCTCGTCCAAGGCTCCGACAAGCTCGGCTCGCTCGGCCATGGCTGGACCTATTCGGCGCATCCGATCTGCGTGGCCGCCGGCGTCGCCAACCTGGAACTGATCGACGAGATGGACCTGGTGCGGAACGCCGGCGAGACCGGCGCCTATTTCCGCGCCGAGCTGACGAAAGCCGTCGGCGGCCACAAAAACGTTGGCGAGGTGCGCGGCGACGGCATGCTGGCGGCAATCGAGTTCGTCGCCGACCGGGACGACCGCGTGTTCTTCGACGCCTCGCAAAAGATCGGACCGCAGGTCGCGACCACCCTTGCGGCAAGCGGCGTCATCGGCCGCGCCATGCCGCAGGGCGACATTCTCGGTTTCGCGCCGCCGCTCTGCCTGACACGGCAAGAGGCCGACATCGTCGTCTCCAAGACGGCCGACGCGGTGAAGAGCGTGTTTGCCAGCATCTGAAGAACCGACATGAATGCCATGACCAAAACCCTCCCCACCACCATGGCCGCCGTGCAGCTGATCGGGCACGGCGGGCCGGAAAAGCTCGTCTACCGCACCGACGTCCAAGTGCCCTCGCCCGCTCCGGGCGAGGTGCTGGTCAAGGTCACCGCTTGCGGCATGAACAACACCGATGTCTGGGTGCGCCAGGGCGCCTATGGCACTGAGGAGGATGCAGCCGCCGTCTCGACATGGCGGCGGCAAGGCAACACACTGACCTTCCCGCGCATCCAGGGCACCGACACGGTCGGCAACATCGTTGCCGTCGGCGACGGCGTGTCGCCGGCCCGCATCGGCGAGCGGGTGATGGTCGATTTCTCCATCTACAATCGCGACGACGATTCACTCGCCGACATCGACTATATGGGCCACGGCCGCGACGGCGGCTATGCCGAGTACCAGACAGTGCCGGCCGAGAACGCCCATGTCGTCAGCACCGATCTGAGCGACGTCGAACTTGCCACTTTCTGCTGCGCCTATCTCACCGGCGAGCAGATGCTGGAACGCGCCGCATTGAAAGCCGGCGAGCGCGTGCTGGTCACCGGCGCCTCGGGCGGCGTCGGCTCAGGCATCGTGCAGCTGGCGCGGGCACGCGGCGCCATTCCCTATGCGGTTGCCGGCAAGGGCAAGGAACAGGCCGTGCGTGACATCGGCGCCGAGGCGGTGATCACCCGCGGCGTTGCCGATCTGCCGGCCGCCGTCAACGAGGCGACCGGCGGCCGGCCGATCGACGTGGTGGCCGACCTCGTCGGCGGCGCGATCTTCAACGACCTGCTGCGCATCCTCAGGCCCGAAGGCCGCTACACGACGGCGGGCGCGATTGCCGGCCCGGTCGTGCAGCTCGATCTGCGCACCATGTATCTGAAACAGCTCCAACTGCATGGCTCGAGCCAGGGCACACGGGCGGATTTCCGCCGCATCGTGCGCTACATCGAGGAGAAGAAGATCCGGCCGCTGGTCGGCGGCGTCTACAAGCTCTCCGATTTCCATCGCGCCCAGGCCGATTTCATCGCCAAGGATTTCGTCGGCAAGCTGGTGGTCGTACCGGATGCCATCGGCCGCTGAATAGCCTGATCAGCTTTGTGGTCGCACCTGCTTGGCGGCGGCCTCGAGCGACCGTTCAAACGCGTCGATCACCTGGTCGACCTGCGGCTCGGTGATGATCAGCGGCGGGCAGAAAGCCAGCGCATCGCCCATATTGCGCGAGATGACGCCGTTCTGCTGCATGAAGCCGTTGACGAGCCCGCCCAGTTCACCGGTCTTCCCCCACGGCGCCTTGTTCGCCTTGTCGCCGACCAGTTCGACCGCCGCGATCAGGCCGATGCCACGCACCTCGCCGACAAGCGGGTGCGAAGCGAGCGTGCGCAGCCGCTTCTGCATATGCGCGCCGACCGCACGCGCATTGCCGACAAGGTCGCGCTCCTCGATCAGCTTCAGGTTCTCGAGCGCGACCGCTGCCGCAACAGGATGGCCGCCGCCGGTGAAGCCGTGGCCGAAGGTGCCGATACGATTGCTTTCGTCGGCAATCGGCTCGAACACCTTGTCGTTGATCAGCAGGGCTGAGATCGGCAGATAGGACGAAGAGATCTGCTTCGACAGCACCATGATGTCGGGCCTGATGCCGAAGGTCTGCGAGCCGAACATCTCACCTGTTCTGCCGAAGCCGCAGATCACCTCGTCGGCGACCAGCAGGATGTCGTATCTCGACAGCACCGCCTGTATCTTCTCCCAGTAGCCGGAAGGCGGAACGATGACGCCGCCGGCGCCCATGATCGGTTCGCCGAAAAAGGCGGCGATGGTTTCCGGTCCTTCGGCGAGGATCAGCGTTTCCAGCTCGTCGGCAAGCCGCGTCGAAAACAGCTCTTCGCTTTCACCCGGCAGCGCCTCGCGCCAATGGTGCGGCGTCGAGGTATGCAGCACATTGGCAATCGGCAGGTCAAAGGAGGTGTGGTTGTTGGGCAGTCCGGTCAGGCTTGCCGAGGCGATGGTGACGCCGTGATAGCCCTTCTTGCGGCTGATGATCTTCTTGCGCGCCGCCTGGCCGAGCGCATTCGACCGGTACCAGATCATCTTCATGGCCGTATCGTTGGCCTCGGAACCGGAATTGGTGAAATACGCCTTGCTCATCGGCACCGGCGCCATCTGCACCAGTCTCTCGGCGAGATCGATCAGCGGCGAATGCGATTTGGAGCCGAAATCGTGATAGTAAGGCAGCTTCGACATTTGCCGTACTGCCGCATCGACCAGCCGCTTCTCCGAAAAACCGACCGCGACGCTCCAGAGCCCCGCCATCGCCTCGATATAGCGGTTGCCGGCAAGGTCCTCGACATAGATGCCGTCGCCCTTCTCGATGACGAGCGGCCCCGACTCCTGATGCTTGCGCGCATTCGTATAGCCATGCATGTGAAAGCTTATGTCGCGGGCTTCGGGTGAATTCGGTCGTGCGTCCATGACGGCTCCTGTGCTGCACGCGGAACAGTCCTGCCCCCGGTCCGGCTCGGCAGGTCCCCGTGCGTTATGCCGTTTGATGCATCTTTCTCGAACGGTATAGTGTCAAGCGCTTTCGACAGGGCCAGCGGATGGGTGGACGCATGCAGAACTTCGGCTTGACCTAACCGTGGACCATGTCGACTGCATTGTCGCCGGCGCCGGTGTTGTAGGCCTGGCGATCGCGCGAGAGATGGCGCAGCGCGGCATCGATACGCTGGTCCTGGAAGCCGAGAACGCTATCGGCACCGGGACAAGTTCGCGCAACTCCGAGGTCATCCATGCCGGCCTCCACTATCCGGTTGGATCGCTGAAAGCCCTGTTCTGCGTGGCCGGCCGGGAAAGACTCTATCGCTATTGCGAGGAGCGGGCGATCCCGCACGCGCGCTGCGGCAAGCTCATCGTTGCCACAAATGCCGAACAGGAGCCGGTGCTCGCCTCAATCCGGGCCAATGCACGCGCTTGCGGCGCCGGCGACCTGGTGCCGTTGCGCGAAGCCGAGGCGCATGCGCTGGAGCCCAGCCTTAGGTGTACGGCAGCGTTGCTGTCGCCGGCCACCGGGATCATCGACAGCCATGCCCTGATGCTCGCCTTGCTGGCTGATGCCGAAGCGCACGGGGGGGCACTTAGTCTCAACACGCGCATCGCCTCCGGCCGCATCGAAGCGGGCCGCGTCGTGCTCGAGACGGTGGACGCTGCAGGCGGCGAGCGCTTCGAAATCACCACTCCGCGTTTCGTCAATGCCGCCGGGCTTGGCGCGGCAGCACTTGCAGGTTCGCTAGAAGGGCTCAATCAGCAATTCGTGCCAAAGCTCCATTATGCCAAGGGCAATTATTTTTCGGTGATCGGCCGGGCACCGTTCTCGCGATTGGTCTATCCGGTGCCCGAACCCGGCGGGCTCGGTGTTCATCTGACGGTCGATCTCGACGGCGTCACCCGCTTCGGGCCGGACGTCGAATGGATCGATCAACTCGACTATCGCGTCGACCCGGCTCGTGGCGAGCGCTTCTACAGCGAGATCCGCAAATACTGGCCGGACCTGGCCGATGACAGCCTGCAGCCCGCTTACAGCGGCATCCGGCCAAAACTGTCCGGTCCCGGTGAGGCCAATGCCGACTTCTTCATCCAGGACGTGGCGGTGCACGGCGTGGATAGCCTGGTCAACCTGTTCGGCATCGAAAGCCCCGGCCTGACCTCCTGCCTGGCGATTGCCGACCATGTCGCGCAGTGCCTCGCGCCGAACTTGTAGCGTGCGGCGCCCGCGCAACGATCTGCACTGTATCAAGGCGCATTGCGTGAACTTTCAGGCGCAAGTCGCCTATGAGGCACATCGCGCACTTGCAGCCCGCTCCGCGCTCTGATTCCCTGCATTCTGGGCTGTCCTGATTCGCACTGCCCGGTTCAAAGTTTTCGCAGTGCGCCCGGAACAAGCTTCCAGCGACCACTCGGCGTATCCAGGGAGAACGGCAATGAACACCGCGACGAGGCCGGTAATCTCGGAGATGAGGCCCAAGATCACCGTCGTCGGGGTCGGCGGCGGCGGCGGCAACGCCGTCAACAACATGATCGCCGAAGGCCTGCAGGGCGCGGAGTTCATCGTCGCCAACACCGATGCCCAGGCCCTTGCCATGTCGAAGGCAACGAGGCTGATCCAGTTGGGCGCTCATATCACCGAAGGTCTCGGCGCCGGGTCCCTGCCCGAGGTCGGCCGTGCCGCGGCCGTGGAATCCATCGACGAGATCATGGATCACCTTGCTGGAACGCATATGTGCTTCGTGACCGCCGGCATGGGAGGCGGAACCGGCACCGGTGCCGCGCCTGTCATAGCGCAGGCAGCACGGGCAGCCGGAATACTGACCGTCGCCGTCGTTACCAAGCCATTTGTCTTCGAAGGCAGGCGCCGCATGTACGCTGCCGACGAGGGCATCGAGCGCCTGCGCGAAAGCGCCGATACCGTCATCGTCATCCCCAACCAGAACCTGTTCAGGATCGCCGACGCCAGAACCACGTTCGCCGACGCCTTCGCCATGGCCGACCGGGTTCTTTATGCGGGTGTCGGCTGCATCACCGATCTGATCGTCAAGGAAGGCCTGATCAATCTCGACTTCGCCGATGTAAAGTCGGTGATGCGCGACATGGGCCGCGCCATGATGGGAACCGGAGAAGCCGCAGGAGAAGGCCGCGCCAAGAAGGCGGCGGAAGCGGCAATCGCCAACCCGCTGCTCGACGAAGCTTCGATGATGGGCGCCAAGGGCGTCCTTGTCTCGATATCGGGCGGCATGGACATGACGCTGTTCGAGGTCGACGAAGCCGCTACCCGCATCCGCGAGGAGGTCGACAACGATGCCGACATCATCGTCGGCGCCATCTTCGACAAGGCACTCGCCGGAAAATTCAGGGTATCGGTCGTAGCGACCGGCTTGCGGCGTGGCCTGGAGATTCCGCTGCTGGCCGAACCGGAAGTTCGCATGAACTGAACGCGTATCGCGTGCAACTCGCTCAGCCGACTGCCAGCCTCGCGTCACCAGGGCCGCGCGCCGTCGATGACTTCCTATCAGCCGACGGTTGCTCGCGAGCTGTATCCGATACTCAGGCCGCCCGAACGCTGCGCGCTCCACGCGCCCAGGCCGGCAGCCAATTGCCATGCGCAACCAGCAAATCATCGACCAGCGACCATATCTGGTCGAGGTCGAGCTCGGCCGCCGTGTGCGGGTCCATCATCGCCGCGTGATAGATGTGCTCGCGATTCTCGGTCATCAGCGCCTGGACCGTCAGCTCCTGGACGTTGATATTGGTGCGGATCAGCGCGGTGAGCTGCACCGGTAGGTCGCCGATGAGGGTGGGTTGAATGCCGGAGGCGTCGACGAGGCATGGCACCTCGGCCGCGCAATTATATGGCAATGACGTGATGCAGCCGTTGTTGCGGACGTTGCCGTAGATCACCGACGGCTCGCCGGTCCAGACCGAGTTCATGATCGAGGACGCATATTCCTTCGACTGCTCCACTTCGATCTTGTCAGCCGAGCGATAGGCTTCCGCTTGCCCCTTCCAGCGTTCGATCTGCTCGATGCAGCGCTTCGGGTATTCGTCGAGCGGGATACCGAATTTCTCGATCAGGTCGTCGCGCCCGTCCTTGATGAAATAGGGCGTGTATTCCGCGAAATGTTCGGAGCTCTCGGTGACGAAGTAACCGAGGCGCTTCAGCATCTCGTAGCGCACTCTGTTCGGGCAGCGCGGATTCCATCCCGGCTTCGGCGCCCGCCCTTCGCTGTAGGCGCGCAGCAGATCCGGGTAGAGGTTGCGATAGGAGCCATCCAGCTGGCGGTGCTCGAACTTCAGGTAGAAGGCCATGTGATTGATGCCGGCCGAGCGGTAGCGAATCTCCTCGTAGGGAATGTCGAGGTCATGCGCCAGTTCCATCGCCGTGCCTTGCACCGAATGGCAGAGGCCCACCTGCTTGATGTCAGGGTATTTCTCAGCGATCGCCCAGGTGTTGATCGCCATCGGGTTGACATATTGCAGCATGATCGCCTGCGGGCAGACTGCAAGCATGTCCTCGCAGATCTTCCAGAGATGCGGCACGGTTCTCAAGCCGCGCATGATGCCGCCGACACCGAGCGTATCGGCGATGGTCTGGCGCAGACCGTATTTCTTCGGAACTTCGAAGTCGGTGACGGTGCAGGGCTCGTAGCCGCCGATCTGGAAGGCGACGACGACGAAATCGGCGCCCGCCAGCGCCTTGCGCTGGTCCGAATAGGTTTCGGCTTTGGCCCTCACGCCGAGCGTCGAGATCAGCTTGCCGACCACGATTGCGCTTTCCTCGAGCCGTTGCGGATTGATGTCCATCAGTGCGATCGTCGCGCCGGATAAGGCCGGACGCTGCAATATGTCGCCGACGATGTTCCTCATGAACACCGTCGAGCCAGCTCCGATGAAAGCGACCTTGGGATTTCTTGCCACAACGACCTCCGGCTTAAGCAATCAGGCTACCTCGAAAGCGGCCTTGACCAGCCGTTCGGTGTAAGCGGTTTTGGGATGGGACAGGACTTCGTCGACCGGCCCCTCTTCGACGATCTTGCCGTGCTGCATGACGATGACGCGGTGGCACAGCGCCCGAACGACCTTGAGGTCGTGCGAGATGAAGATGTAGCTCAGGCCCCGTTCGCGCTGCAGCTTGCGCAGCAATTCGATGATCTGCGCCTGGACGGAGAGATCCAGTGCCGATGTCGGCTCGTCGAGTACGATGAATTCCGGTTCGAGCGCGACGGCGCGGGCAATCGCAATACGCTGGCGCTGGCCGCCGGAAAACTCGTGCGGGAAGCGCGACAGGATATCGCCGGGCATGCCGGCGCTGATCAGCGCCTCGCGCACCCGCTCTATCCGATCGTTCCTGGTGGCGCCGATTCGGTTGACGACCAGCCCTTCCTCGATGATCTGGCCGATCGTCATGCGTGGGTTGAGCGACGAGAACGGATCCTGGAAGACGACCTGCATGCGCGACCGCAACGGCCGCATCTGCGAACGTGAACAGCCATGGATCGGCTGGCCATCGAAATAGATCTCGCCGCTGTCCGTGGTGTTGAGCCTGAGCAACGCCTCGCCGAAGGTGGTCTTGCCCGATCCGGATTCGCCGACGAGACCCAGCGTCTCGTGCCGCCGAAGGGTCAGGCTGAGACTGTCGACGGCGACGAGTTCGCGCAGATCCGGCCTCATGAACGTGCCATGCCGCAGCATGAACGAGACGCGCACATCCTTGGCTTCAAGAATGACGTCGGCGCCTTCCGGCAACGGATTTGCCTGGCCGCGCGGCTCGGAGGCAAGCAGGTGACAGGTGTAGGGATGCTGCGGATCGGCAAACAGCCTCTCCGTCACATTGTGCTCGCGCATCTCCCCATGCTGCATGACGTAGACATAGTCGGAGAACTGCCGCACCACGGTCAGGTCGTGCGTGATCAGGATCACCGCCATGCGCAGTTTCTTCTGCAGGTTTCGGATGAGATTGAGGATCTGCGCCTGAACCGTGACGTCGAGCGCCGTCGTCGGCTCATCGGCGATCAGCACATCGGGATCGTTGGCCAGCGCCATCGCGATCATCACACGCTGGCGCTGGCCTCCGGAAAGCTGGTGCGGGTACTGCTTCAGCCGCGCCTGGGGCTCAGGAATCTGTACCTGCTGCAGCAGCTCGAGCGCTCTTGCTTCGGCCTGCCTGCGGCTCATCTTGCGATGCACCCGTATCGCCTCGACGATCTGGCTGCCGATCGTGTAGATCGGGTTGAGCGAACTCATCGGCTCCTGAAAGATCATCGAGATGCGGTCGCCGCGCAGTTTGCGCCGCGCACGCTCGGAAAATTTCAGGATGTTCGCCCCGTTGTATTCGACAGTCGATTTCGGCGACACGACCGCGCGTTTCGACAACAGTCCCATGACGGTGCGCGCCGTCACCGACTTGCCCGATCCTGATTCGCCGACTATGGCGATCGTCTCGCCGCGATAGAGCTGGAAGGAGATGTCCTTGACGGCTTCGACCATGCCGTGCTCGACCTTGAAATCGACGGCGATGTTGCGGGCATCGATGACCGGTTTTTCCGAACGGCCGTCATGGTCGAGCCGGACAGGAGGTGCGAAGGATTTGACGAGCGCGTGTTGCATCATGTCACGCTCAATACGGATCGACCGCATCGCGCAATCCATCGCCAAGCGCGTTGAACGCGAAGACGGTGATAAGCACGAAGCCGACCGGCGAGAGGATCCAGGGATAGGTGCCGATGACCGAATAGGTCGCGGTGTCCTGCAGCATCAGGCCCCAGGAGATCAGCGGCGGTTTCACCGCGAAGCCGAGAAAACCGAGGAAGGATTCGAGCAGGACGACGCTGGGGATCGCCAATGTGACGGCAACGATGACGTGGCTCATCACGTTTGGGAAAATGTGCTGCATGATGATGCGGCCGTCGGTGGCGCCGACCGCCATCGCCGCACGGACGTAGTCGATCCGCGCCAGCGCCAAGGTCTTGCCGCGCACCTCGCGCGACATCTGCGCCCAGCCGAGAGCCGACATGACGACGATCACGAAGGCCAGGAAGACATTCGTCGGCGCCGTCACCGGAACAAGCGACGTCAGCGCCAGATAAAGCGGCAATTGCGGAAATGCGAGCACCAGTTCGACGAAGCGCTGGACCCAGACATCGAATGTGCCGCCGAAATAGCCCGACACCATGCCGACTGTCGTACCGATCACGGTGACGATGAAGACCACCGTCAATGCGATCATCAACGAGATGCGCGAACCATAGATCGCACGAGCCAGCACATCGCGGCCGAATTTGTCGGTGCCAAGGAAATGCACCGGCTGGCCGTCGGTCGAGCCGAAAAAGTGCCGGTTTGCGGGAAGCAGGCCGAGCAGTCTGTACTCCGCTCCCTTGACGAAGAAGCCGAGCAGCCGCGGATGGTCGTAGTCCGGCCCGACGACGGGTTGGAAGGTAACCGGGTCGAGGTCTTCCGAATCCGCCAGGGCATAGACGCGTGGCTGGAAGACGAAGTTGCCATCCTTGTCATGGAAGCTCATCATCTGCGGCGGGGCAAAGCCGACATCGGTCACCTTGGGATCCATCGGTGCGAAGAAGTCGGCAAACACCGCCAGCAGCACCAGAAACGCGACCAGGATGAGCCCGGCCATGCCGGTCCAGGACCGTTTCAGGCGGCGCCAGACGAGCGCGATGTAGCTCTCATTGCCGCGCGGCTTGATCTTGGCCGGTTCCTCGGCAAGTGGCGGCAGCGAGGGCTCGAAGGCAAGCATCTCAGGACCCTGCATATTGGCGCACACGCGGGTCGAGCATAACGAGCAGCATGTCGGCGATGATGTTGCCAACGATCAGCGTCGCCGACAGCACCATCATGAAGGTCGCCGTGACATAGACGTCGCCGACCGCCATCGAGCCGACGATCGCCGGGCCAACGGTCGGCAGGGCAAAGATGATCGCCGTCTCGATCTCGCCGGTCAGCATATAGGGCAGCACCACGCCCTGATACATAACCAGCGGATGCAGCGCATTGGGCACCGCATGGCGCATGACGACCGCACCGCCGCTGAGGCCCTTGGCGCGAGCGGTCTCGACATATTGCGCGTTCAGCGTGTCGAGCAGATTGCCGCGCATCACCCGCATGTTGTAGGCGAGCCCGCCGAAGGTCGCGATGGCGACCACCGGCCAGACATGCCGGACGAGATCGACGAACTTCGCCCAGGACCACGGCGCCCCGCCAAATTGCGGCGAAAAGAAGCTGCCGATCTCGGAGACGTTAAACTGGAAGACCAGCAGATAGACGATGATCAGCGCCATCAGGAAGCGCGGTACCGTCATTCCGAGGAAGGAAATCGCTGACAGCGTACTGTCGATCCAGCTGTACTGCCTGGTCGCCGCCCAGATGCCGAAGCCGATGCCCAGCACCGATGCCAACAGGTGGCAGACAAGCGCAAGCAGCAGCGTGCGCGGCAGCCGCTCGCCAACCACGTCGGCGACGGGCTTGTTGTAATACAGGCTGTGGCCGAAATCGCCGCGGGTGATGATGCCGCCGATCCAGTTCAGGTATTGGAGCGGAACCGGCTTATCGAGGCCGTGCTCCACGCTGTAAGCCTTCGCCTGAGCATCGGCCTCGGCAAAGGAGGCTCCACCCTGGTTGATGAGCTGCAAGCGGATATAGTCGGCATAGTTACCCGGCGGTGCCTGGATGATCGCGAAGGTAACCACGCTCAAAATGGCGAGAACCGGTATTGCGCATGCTATGCGCATAAGCAGAAATCGCAGCATCGACCGTTTTGCTCCTCGCTCAGATTCTCAGTTATCCCTCACCGCTGGCTTTGTCCCGGCCGCGCCAGCAGCGCGGCCGGGAATTTTCAAGTCAGGGGAGGAAACTCAGTTCGTCGGACCCTTGTCCCCGGGCTTTCCGGGAAGCTGTTCGGGAAACAGCTCATATTTCTGCTGCTTGTCGGCGGCCACCCAGACCCGCTCGCGGACGATCGAGTCCTCGGCCCAGTTGAACATGAAGATTGGCGTTCCCTGCGGGATATTGGAGAAACGTTTGTTGATGATCAGCGCGCCGGGATATTCGGTGAGCCCGACGGTATAGACGTGTTCCGTCGAGATCTTCTGGAACTGCTTCATCAGGCTGGCCCTCTGGTCATTGTCCTGCGCCGAGACAAACTTGTTGACGATATCGACAAGGTCCTTCTCGAAGGGCATCAGATCTACCTGGCCGTTTTCCGGAGCGCGGTGGTTCCAGCTGGTGCGTGGGCCGACCGGCGCCAGTTGCTCGGTGTTCTGCACGACCGAGGTGAGTTCCGTTTCGTTGCGCCTTATCAGCCAGTCGAAGCGACCGGAGTAATTGGCCTGATCGCGCTGGGTACCGTTCAACCCGTTCAGGACAACGCGAATACCTAACTTCTCCATCTGACCGACGACGCCCTCCGCGAGGCTCTTGTCGGTGGTGTAATCGTTGTTGACGAGCATCACGATCTCGACATTCTTGCCGCCGGCGGTGCCGGCAGGAAAATTGACGAAGCCGTCGCCGTCCGTGTCCTTTAGGCCTGCCTTGGCGAGTTCCGCCTTGGCGCCTTCGAGATCGAAGGGGTAGTAGACCGTCGACTTCCGGTCGTAGAAGCTCGTGCCCGAGGAGAAGCCGCCGGGATAGATGGCAGTGAACGGACCCTTGACCAGCGAGTCGCCGAGCGCCTTGCGGTCGAGCGCCATGGTGACGCCCTTGCGGAAATCCTCGTTGCGGTTCAGCTCGCGTATCGCCTGTCCGCGCTCGTCGGGGTTACCCCAGCCATTGGCTGAGAAATTCATGCGCAGATTATAGCCGATCAGCCGCGGACCGAACGCAAGCCGTGCCGGCGCGTCCTTTTGTGCCGCGCGCTTCAGCGAGGCGACGAAGTTCTCCGGCTGCTCCAGATTGGAGAAGTCTCCCGCCCCCGATACCGCCTGAACGTCGCGGTCGGCCCAGGTCGACAATTTGTAGTGCAACTCGTTGAGATACGGCAGCTGGTTGCCCTTCTCGTCGACCTTCCAATAGTACGGATTGCGACGCATGACGATGATGTCGTCGGGGCGGTATGCCACCGGCACCCAGGCACCCATCACCGGCATGTTCATATATTCCGGCGGGAAGGCGTTCTTGAACTGCTCGTAGGTGTTCTTCGAATATTTCGGATGCTGCGGCTTGAGGATATGCGACGGGCCCGGACAGAAGGTGCCGTAAGCCATGGCGTAAAGGTATTGTTTCGGAAAGGCGTCCTTGAACGTCCACTCGACGGTGTAGTCGTCGATTTTCTTCAGCGTCGTGCCGGCGCCGAAGGTCTCCTGCGTGGCACCGTTCAGCGGCGACACATTAGGGTCGATCACCTCGTCGTCCCAGTAGAACATCACATCGTCGGCGTTGAACGGAACGCCGTCCGACCATTTCGCGCCCTCGACCAGATGCATCGTCAGCGTGTGGCCGTCCTTGGACCAGTCCCAGCTCCTGGCGAGGTTCGGCAGCGGCTCCGTGTCCTTGGCCTCGACCTGGAACAGCGGCGCGGTGCGCGTCAGGCATTCGGAAAGGCCGATGTCGATGCCGCCCCAGCCCTGCGTCTGGCCGGCACCATAGTTCCAGCCCTCCGGCCGGCCGCCGATGACATGACGCATCGTATCACCGTAGACACCGACGCCGTCCGGCATATTGCCGGTCTTGAAGACCAGCGGCTCCTTCGGTAACCGGTCCTTGACCGGCGGCAGCTTGCCTGCCTTGACGTATTTGTCGGTGACCCAATCGGGTTCCTGGTATTCCGGAAGTGCCTTGAACTCCAGGATGGAGTCGCGCGCGACGTACTTGATCTTTCCCTCGGCCGGAAATTGCGCGGGCACCGGCGGCACGGTCGGCTCGGATGCATACGCGTTCAGGGCCGAGGCCGAGACGCTAAGCGCCAGCCCGGCGAGAATGCCAATGTTTCGGAAATTCCTCATCGTCTCTCCTCTCTGTTGTTCAGGAGCGCGTTGACGCCGCTCCATTTCTCCTCGAACGAATGTACTTCCGGGTGCGGTGCCGAAAATTCCTCCCGAAAGCTTGCCGCGATCCGTCCTGGCGAAATTCAGACGGCCTGCTTGAGAGCTGTTTTTTCCGCACGTAGTTCCTCGATCGAACGGACGTCGCGCCGTGCCGCTCCGGCCCATTCACGGGTCTTGATCCTGGATTTGGAAAGCCGCTCCTTCGCGGCCGGCACCGCATCGGCATATTGAGGCAGCCAGCGGGCCTGGGCGACGACCATTTCGTCCACCATCTGCCAAACCTCTTCCGGCGTCGAAACCGCGCCGACCAGCGGATCGTGCAGGACGGCGAGCTTCAGCAGGTCGATATCGCCTGAGATCGCCGCATGAACCGACATGCGCTGGACGTTGATCGAGGAAGTGCAAGTGGCGGCGCAGGCCTCCGGCAGCGTGATGCCTGCAGCCATGTTGATGCCGAAGCGATCGACGAAGCCGGGCGACTCGATGATGGCGTCCTGCGGCAGGTTGGTGACGATGCCGTTGTTCTTGACGTTGAAATGGCCGCGATAAACGCGGTTCGTCTCCAGCGCCTCGAGAATGTGGCTGGCATGCTCGTTGGAGCGCTTGGCGGGGTCTATCGGCCTGGCGGCGGATTCCAGAAATTGCGGGAACTCCGTTTCGAACCAGTTGCGTGTTTCGGTCGAATAACGAAGGTAGCCGCCGGTCTCGCCGTGGATCCAGTCGGACATGTCTATCCAGCGGGTGATTTCGTCCGGCCGCTTGCGATACCAGGGCAGGTATTCGGAAAGATGGCCGTTGCTTTCGGTCGAATAGACGCCGAAGCGCTTCAGGACATCGATGCGCAGCTTTTCCTGCTGCGAATAGACCGGATGCGCCTCGAAGGCGGCAACCAGTTCGTCCTTACCGATCTTGCGGCCGTTGAGACGCAGGTCGATGAACCAGGTCTGATGATTGATGCCGGAGCAGATGTAGTCGAGCTCGGTGCGCGACTTGGCGCCGAGCACTTCGGCGATCTGGTCGGCGCCATGCTGGACGCCGTGGCAAAGGCCGACGGTATCGACCTTGCCATATTCGATCGCCGCCCAGGTGTTCATGGCCATCGGATTGGCGTAGTTTAGGAATTTCGCCCCAGGCTCGGCGACTTCGAGGATATCCTTGCAGAAATCGAGGATTACCGGAATGTTGCGCTGGCCATAGAGGATGCCGCCGGCGCAGATCGTGTCGCCGACGCACTGGTCGATGCCATACTTCAAGGGAATGCGGATGTCGTCCGCATAGGCTTCGAGACCGCCGACGCGAACGCAGCTGATAATGTAGCGGGCACCCTCGAGGGCGGCACGGCGGTCGGTCGTTGCCGTAACCTTGGTCGGCAGCCTGTTGAATTCGACGACCCTGTCGAGGATCGACCTGATCATCTGGAGGTTGCGTTCGCTGAGATCGGTCAGTGCGAATTCGACATCCCTGAATTCAGGAACGCACAAAATGTCGGTGAAGAGCTTCTTGGTGAACCCGACGCTTCCCGCACCGATAATAGCGATCTTGAAACTCATCAGCCTCACCTCGACCTGATCGAACGCTAGGGCAAAGGCGGCGAAAAGAGGCCTGGCCCGCCTGCCACATTATGCAGGCTGGAATCCGGCACTTCCTCCCATCCGCTCGTTGACCGCGGTTTCTTTTGCTTTTCTCGAGGGATTATGCGCCTAATTCGGCACGCGACCAGAGAAGGATTATGCTTTTAGGGGTAATTTTGTGCTGCGGAACTTGATCGACATCGGGCCGGCGGGCAGGACGGTATCGCTGCCGCGCGGGCGCCAGCGCCTACACACCATGCCGACAAGCACCGGCTATGAAGTGCGCGAGAACGAGGTCTACGACTGGGATGGGCGCAAGCGCGGCCAGACGCCGTTTACCGTGCTCCAGCATACGATCAGCGGCACCGGCCGATTGCGCTACGAGAACCGGAACTACCGTCTGCAAAAGGGCGATACGTTGCTGGTTCTCGTGCCGCACAACCACCGTTACTGGCTGGCCAAGGGCGAACGCTGGGAGTTCTTCTGGATATCGATGAACGGCGAGGAGGCACTGCGCATCCACAAGTCGATCCTTGCCGCCGTCGGTCCGGTGCTGCGGCTGCAGCCCTCGACGATCGATCATCTCGCGGATTGCAGCGTACGCCTGATCACGGGCGCGGTCTCGCCGGGAGCCGCCTCGGCCGTCGCCTATGAAGCCGCCATGGCGCTCTACGACGATGTCTTCGGCTCGCATGCCGTCACCGACGACAAGAGCGCCATGCAGCCGGTCATCGACCACGTCAGGGCCAATCTCGACGGGCCGCTCCGCGTTGCCGATCTCGCCGAGATCAGCGGCCTGAGCCGCGCGCATTTCTCGCGCTGCTTCGCCGAGAGCGAGGGACTTCCGCCCGCCGAATTCGTGCTGCAGCAGCGACTGCAGCGCGCGGCGAAGTTGCTGACCAAGGCCGATTTCCTGCCGGTCAAGGAGGTCGCCATCATGTGCGGCTTCGAGGATGCCAATTATTTTTCCAAGGTCTTCCGCCGCCTCTACGGCATCAACCCGACGCAATTCCGCACCAACGGAATGTATGCCAGCCTGGGAACCGCCCGATAGATTGGCCCCGCTTGGCACCAGGTGAGGGAACGCTTTTGCTTCCCCTCGGTTTAGGACAAGAGAGCCCGCTCGCCGCGGCCGCACTCCGCTCTGGCGGAGATCAGGCCACAGATGTCAGGGGAGTGATCGATGAACAACCCCGATCCGAATAACCCGAATCCACTGCCGGACAATCCCAATCCGGAGCCGGCCCGGCCGCCTGCCCCGCCGGAGACTCCGCCGGGAGAACCTCCAGGCGTACCCCCGCCCTCGCCGGATCCAATTCCGACGCCGGACCAGGAGCCACTTGGAGTTCCTCCTGGCACGCCTTCCGAAATTCCTTCGGAGCCGACCTTTCCCGGGCCGACCGCCTGAAGGCGGTCGGAGTGGGGGATGGCAAGGGTGATTTGGCGGAGCGCTCGAAACGGGTCTTGCCATGGAACGTTTTGCGCTGGCGCTCATTCACCCTTCCATCACGCAATTCGGCGGCGGGCCCTGCAACCAACGGAGGTTAAAATGAAAGTTGGCAACTGCATGACAAAGGACGTCGAGATCGCCAGTCCGCAGCAAACCCTGCGCGATGCGGCAGAAATGATGGGTCGCCTCGACGCCGGCGCGATGCCGGTGGGCGAGAACGATCGGCTTGTCGGCATGGTAACCGATCGCGACATCGCAATCCGCGGCGTCGCCCAAGGCAAGACACCTGACGCCAAGGTACGGGAAGTGATGAGCACCGAGGTCAGGTATTGCTTCGAAGACGAAGACGCGGAGGATGTTCTGCGCAACATGGCTGACCTGAAAGTGCGCCGCTTGCCAGTGCTAAACCGTGACAAGCGCCTGGTCGGCATCGTTTCGCTGGGCGACCTCGCCACCAACAGCGAGACCGCGACAGCAGGTGAAGCGCTGAGCGGCATCTCGCAACCCGGCGGCGAGCATTCGCAAACGATACACTGACGGCGCGCCACCGGCCGGCCTTTGCCACGACCGAACCGCCGGCTTGATAGACGCCGGCCTGCCGGCGAAACAGTTCAGAGGCGAATTGGACTCAACCCGACGAGGAGCAAGCCATGATTACTATGAAGGCCGTCCGTATCCACGATTTTGGTGGACCGGAGGTTCTTTCGCTGGACGCGGTTCCGTTGCCTCAGCCCCATGACGACGAGGTCACGCTCAAGGTCTACGCGGCAAGCGTCAATCCCGTCGACTACAAGGTTCGCAAGGGCTCTTCGGGCGCGGATCTGCCCGTCACGCTCGGCCGCGACGTGTCCGGCGTGGTGGAACTGTGCGGCACGCGGGCCCATACGCTGAAGAAGGGCGATCCGCTATATGCCATGCTGGGCAACGACCGCGGCGGCAACGCCGAATATGTCGTCGTCAAGGCAACGGAGGCGGCGGCGAAGCCGCAACGCTTAAGCCACGCCGAAGCCGCCGCGGTGCCACTTGCGGGCCTTACCGCGTGGCAAGGCCTTTTCGATCACGGCGGCCTCAAATCCGGGCAGCGGGTCCTTATCCATGGCGGCGCCGGCGGCGTCGGTCACCTGGCGGTGCAGTTCGCAAAGGCCGCGGGCGCGTTTGTCGCGACGACCGTGTCCGCGCAGGATTTTGATTTCGTCCGCGCGCTTGGCGCCGACCAGGCGGTCGACTACAAGAACCAGCGCTTCGAGGAGGTTGTCGAGGACGTCGACCTCGTCTTCGACTTGGTAGCGGGTGAAACACAGGACCGCTCGTGGGACGTGCTCAAGCCCGACGGGACGCTCGTCTCAACGCTTTCCGAACCGTCGGCGGAGAAGGCCCGCCTGCATCGGGCTCGCGGCGTTTCCTATTTTACCAAGCCTAACGCGGCGCAGCTTGCCGAGATCAGCCGCCTCATCGACGCCGGGAAGGTCAGGCCATTCGTGCAGGCAATCTATCCTCTTGAGGAAGTCGCCAGGGCAGAGGAACAGCTCGAGAAGCAGCACACGCGCGGCAAGATTGTGCTTCAGGTAGCTGCCTGAGCACTCGCCGAACAACAGGCCGCAGGCCAGTTTGCGGAGCGCTCGGACACAGGCCGTTTTCTGCTGTCCAGAAGCCCGGCGGCCGAGAGTTTGACACAGGACGGCCCGCCGGGCCTGGCCGGCTTAGGTAGATGCCGGCTGAAGCAGCATGCGCCGGGTTTGCCGGGATGCGCAAATCAAACAAATCAAGGAGATGCAACGGATTGTGAGGCACGTCGCGACGACACCGTCGCACGGCCGCCGTCAGTGAACTGCGAAGCGAAGGGCACAGCGTTTACCGACAGGCGGGCTAGGTTCCTACCGGCCGCAAGCCGCAAAAAACCGCTTCAAACTGTCGGAAACCGGCGATAGGTTCGAACCATGTCTCAACCCGCCAATCCGATCTCCATTGCCCGTCGCGATCAGATGTTTCCAGCGCTGGCTGAGGCGGACCTGGACCGCATCGGCCGTTTCGGCGAAGCCGTGTCCTATGCCGCAGGCGAACAGATCGTTAAAGCCGGCGAGCTGGCGCCCGGTCTGATCGTGGTCCTGTCCGGCAAGGTGGATATCATCCAGGGGGGCAGCTTCGGCCGGCGCGAAACAGTCGTCACGCACGGTGCAGGCAATTTCGTTGGCGAGTTGGCGCAGCTTTCAGCCCGGCCCTCACTGGTGGATGTGGAGGCGATCGAGCCGGTCGAGGCGCTCGTCATCCCCTCGCAAAGGCTGAGGGACCTGATGGTGCAGGAAGCAAACCTCGGCGAGCGCATCATGCGGGCGCTGATCCTGCGCCGTATCGGCCTGCTCGAGAGCGGCACAGCCGGCCCGATCATTGTCGGACCGGTCGACAGCGGCGACGTATTGCGGCTGCAAGGTTTTCTGGCTCGCAGCGGTCAGCCGCATCGCGTTCTCGATTCGGCTGCCGATCCCTGCGCCAGGACCCTGATCGAACGCTTCCATGTCGATATCCACCATTTGCCGATCGTGCTTTGTCCAAACGGCAAGCTGCTGCTCAACCCCGGAGAGAACGAGCTTGCCCGCTGCATCGGCCTGGTGAGGCCGATCGACGCCGGCAAGCTGTACGACGTGGCCATTGTCGGCGCCGGACCGGCCGGCCTCGCTGCGGCCGTCTACGCGGCTTCCGAAGGGTTGTCGACGATCGTGCTCGATTGCCGTGCCTTCGGCGGACAGGCGGGTGCCTCCTCGCGCATCGAGAACTACCTCGGTTTTCCGACCGGCATTTCGGGAATGGCGCTGATGGCGCGCGCTTACAACCAGGCGCAGAAATTCGGCGTCGAGATGGTGATACCGGACGAGGCGAAGCTGCTGGGCAGCGCAAGCGACACGTCCGGTGCCCACTACACGCTCGCCGTCGGCGGCGGGGAGACCGTGCGGGCACGGTCAGTGGTGATCGCCAGCGGAGCGCGCTATCGCCGCCTCGACATGGCAAACCTGGCGCAATTCGAGGGAACCTCCGTGCATTACTGGGCTTCGCCGATCGAAGCGCGGCTTTGCGCCGGGCAAGAGGTAGCCCTGGTCGGCGCCGGCAATTCGGCTGGACAGGCTGCTGTCTATTTGGCGGCGCATGTGAAGAAGGTATGGCTGCTGGCGCGCGGCAGCAGCCTCGATGCGAGCATGTCGCGCTATCTGGTGGAGCGCGTCAGGGCACAGCCGAACATCGAAGTGCTGGCTGAGACGCAGATTGCGGCACTGGAAGGCGACGACGGCAATCTTGGCAAAGTGCGCTGGCGCAACCGCGACACCGAGACAGCACGTCCGATCCGCCACCTCTTCCTGTTCATCGGCGCCGATCCGAACACCGACTGGCTGGCGCAATGCGGCGTGGCGTTGGACGCGAAGGGCTTCGTTCGCACCGGGCCTGACATTGGCCAGGAACGTGGTGCGCTGGAGACGAACCGCGGCGGGGTGTTCGCCATCGGCGACGTGCGCTCCGGCTCGATCAAGCGCGTCGCCGCTGCCGTCGGCGAAGGCGCCCAGGTGGTTGCAGCGCTGCATGCATATCTCGCGCGAAACGGCAGTCTCGCCGTGGCGCAACAACTGGTCAGGAGCGTATGATGGCAGACGAATGCAGGCACGCCGGGAACATTCGCGACGTGACACCGAGCGCGCTCGGCTGCGAGGAATGCCTGAAGAGCGGTTCGCAGTGGGTGCATCTGCGGCTCTGCCGCACATGCGGCCATGTCGGCTGCTGCGACGACTCACCCAACCGTCATGCCACCAAGCATTTTCGGGCAACCGGCCATCCTGTCATCGAAGGCTACGATCCGCCGGAAGGTTGGGGATGGTGCTACATCGACGAAATCTTCCTCGACCTCGGCGACCGCACCACGCCGCAAAACGGTCCGATACCGCGCTTCATTTGAGCTTTTTGCGAGCGGGCCGCTACAGCAATTCCAGAAAAAGTGTGAACGGTTTTCGTCCGGAATTGCGTCAAAACAAAAGATGGAGCTGTTCGGCGATTCCGTGAAACGATGAACCCTTCTAAAGCATGTCGCGCAAAAGTGTGCAGCGGTTTTGCGATAACGACATGCATACAACGAGAATCTAAAGCGCGTTGCATGAGGCCGATCGAACGCGACGCGCTTTAGTCCAAGGCTGCTTCGGCTTGAGCGGGCGCATCGCGTCCCTCTGGTGGTGCCGATGACCGCTCGCGCATATGCCTGACCGTCTGGAGGACACGATCGGCAAGAAATGCAAGCGCGCCCTGTGCCGTGCGCGTCCCGATGACGGATTCCAGCGTAACCGCCTGCGTTGAGAATTTGTGTTTGAACGACTCTGCGCCACAGAGGAAATCGACCATGCTCAAACCGTGATCGATCGACCACTGCACGTAATCCATCAACAGGATCACACCCGGCGACGCCCGGCCGAAATCCGGATCGAACGTCGTCACGAAGGCCATCATCACGTCGTGCTGGACGAAATTGATCGACACCGCGACCATCACGCCATTGCATTCGAGGACGAAGATATGCAGCACGCCGGCGCGCGCCAACGCATCGACGAGCGCGGCGAGTACCGGCACGCCCTCTTCGAACAGATCTGATTCACGCATGCGCTCGGTCAGCCATTTCCGCTTCAAGGCCGCGAGGCGCTCCAGTACCGGTTGCAGCGGCTCGTCGGGGGCAAGCAGGCGAAATCTCACCTCTCCGGTTTCTTCCAGCGCTTTGATGCCGCGCCGATAGTTCTGGCGCGTCTTTTTCGACTGGTCCGCGAACCATGCCGCTCCGCTTTCCCATTGTCCGGCAACGCGATAGCTGACTTCCGTTCGGTGAAAGTGACGAAGCCTGATGCCGCCGAAAGCTCCCGGCGTGAAAATTTTGCGGGCCGCCGCATCCGGCGAGAGACGACTGATCAAGGCAAGATCGAAGCCACCTGCATCGCAGAGTTGCGTCCATAGCTCCTGCAGCGCCGATAACGAGCATTCCGGAGCAACGAGAATATCCCCATAGTCGGTATAGCTGCCGGCCGCCCATTCGAGAAACCGCAGCCCCCTGCGCCTGCCGATCGCCAGCGGAACGACAGCAACGAGTTTCTCGCCCTTCCAGACCAGGCCGATCCGCAACGCGCGCTGGTCACGGCGTTGTACGGTACTCCACCATGCCGAAATCCAGGCATGGCTTTGAAAGATCAGCCCGTCGGTACGATGCCAAAGGTCCATCCAAGCGGCTTCGACCGCAGCCAGACGATCCGCCGAACGGACGATTTCCAGGCGCTCCGCGCCTAGGACGTCGATGGAAACAACAGTGTTCATGAAGGAGAACTGTCCTGTGGCTGCGCGACTACATTGGGCCGCCTGTGAAACAGTCGCATGACATGCCTTGCCATCTTCTTGAGCGGCAGGATGTAGAGCCCAAAGAGCGACTGATAATCGCGCACATCGCGATCGATCAGGCCAAATTTCAGGTCTTCATCCGGTTCCGGGACAAATTGCGTTCCGAACAGACGATCCCAGAACGAAAAAAGCAGGCCGAAATTCTTGTCATAATGACGAGGGTCGATGCTGTGATGCACCTGGTGCCAGTGCGGACACAGGATGATGTTGTTCAACGGGCCGAACGAGATCTTGAGATGCGTATGACGAACAAAGTCCATCATCAGGATGTTACGGATGACGTAGACGTTGATGCCGAAGATAGCGACCTCTGCCGGATCGAGTGCGATCAGGCTCCAGATACCGAAGCAGATGCCCGGAATGACGCCATCCCACATGCGGTTCATCAGATCGTCCAGCGGATGAACCCGGTCCTTGGTGATCCCCACCATCACTTCGGCCGAATGATGTACCTTGTGCAATTCCCACAGGAACGGGAAACGGTGCTGGGCGACGTGGTAGAGGTAGTATGAGATATCATAGGCGACCAGCATGGTTGCGGTGAAGATGACGATCGTCACTGGTCCCGCCGGGCCGCCGAGAAGCGGCGCGTGGATGTTAAGGAGCCAGCCAATTGCCTCGCGTGTGCCATAGCCCACCGCGACGACGAAGGTGACGCCGGCGGGAATAAGCAGGAAAGGCATCATCGCCCGTTTCGTGATCCAGAACAGGGCGTCAGCTCGCGCCGACGGGTGCAGGATGACTTCCTGGGGGAAGGCGAAGTCGAAAAAATCCCTGAGGGACTTATGTTCGGCAGTTCGCCAGTAGGCGATCACCGCGCTGCCCAGTGCGGTGAGGAGAAGCAGGCCGAGCGTGGTCAGATTGACGTTCGAAAGCTTTTCCACAATCGCTCTGGCAAATTCGGAAAACATCGTTGCAGCGGCTCCTGGTCGTAAGAAGGCAGTCTGGGGTCGTACGAAGGCGATCTGGCGAATAGCAAAGCACAAAATTCCCGGCAAACCCGCTACGCCGCCTGCAACCAGTGGCTGTTGCGGACGCAGCGGGCAAAGCAGGCTGGATGGTGCGAGACTAGCAGATCAACGGTAACGAAACCGCTAAATGTCCAAACGTAATTAATGTCGAATACGGCTGGAACTCGCCCGGCAACTCTACGTTGGCGCTTTTTTTTGCCGTTGTGGCGGGTGAATTGGGGCAAGATGGATATGGATTCCGGCTTCACCCACTTCACCGTGCCAGGCGAGGCGTTCGGCTTGCTGCCTGGTGCCAAAGCGCAGTGAAACCCAACCGCCCTGCCCAGGCATGTCACCGCCAGCGCCGACGTCGAGCGCAGCGTCAGGAAAGCGGATGGCCAACAGCGCCTCGTCGCCGCGCAATACCGTGACCGTATCTTCGTGCCGGTCGGCATGGAGGCCGGCGGCCAGTTGGAAGACGATCTCGGACTGACGCCCGCCGCCGAGCAGTTGGTCGGTGATGAGGATGCCATCGGCCTGGCGCGCCAAAGTGCGCTGATGCACGACGCCGAAGCGGCTTCTATAGCCATCATGCCGGGCGCTCAGCCTCCAGTGCGGTCCCGGCTCGCTCTCCACCAGCGCTGCGACTGCCTTGTGCGACCAGTTGAAATTTCCAGCGATGGTACTTTGGCTCTTGCCCTCGATGTTCAGCGTGTTGTGCGCCGGTGTGGAGCGGAGCCAGTCGCGCCATGCGCCTCCCGAGCCGTAGAGCCAGGTGCCTGGATCGACCAGCACCGGCTCACCGTCGATGCACAGGGTGAGCGACAGCGCGTCGGCATGGCCGTGCGCCGCTATCGAGAGATATCCGAGCGGTCCATGGTCGAACGTCAGTTCGACATTGCGGCCATTCATTGCTCCGCGCCAGACTGAGAGCCCGCCTTGCGGGAATGTCTGCAAGCCCTGCACCGCGGGCGCCGGACCCGACGGCGCACCAAAGAAAAGCGAACGAAAGTCGTCGGGCTCCGGCGCGTTGCCCGGCGTCCCCAGTAAGCCTTGGATGGCGGACGCGACGGATCGGATATAGTTCGGCTCATCCCCCAGCTTCAGCACGTGGCCCTCATCGTCGTCGCCGAAGCGGGCGGCTTTCTGTGGCAGCCAGCCGACGAAATTAGCGAAGGCGCCCAGACGCGCTTCGACAGCCGAGGGAAACGGCGTTCCCGCCTGGCGTGCCGCGGCGGCGCAGAGCAAGATGAGTTCGGCGCTGAAGGCTGCATAGGTCGGTGTTTGCTCGGCACCTGCGCCATCGGCAAGTATCTGCTTGTGCGTCTCATTCAGGAGGGCGCCGCGGGCGATTTCGGATCCGGCCCCGAGCGCCAGGCCGACCAGATATTCGCCGGCCAACTCTGCGACCAGATGGTTGTTGGCGGAGGAATATCGCGACGGAAACCGCGGCAGCCAATAGGCGCTTGCCGCTAGTATCTCACCAGCTTTCCGCAGCGTCGCTGGGTCAAGCTGGTCGCCGACGAGGTCCAGGGTGACGATCAGACTGATGGCCCGCAGCGCTACTTCGATGCCGGACGCCCAGCCGATGCCTCGGAACGGTGGATTGGCGGAGTGCCAACTACCGATTGCCGCCTCGATGGCACTCCGGGATCGATCGTCCTCGCCGAGGAGCAGGTGTGCAGCCAGTGGCGGCAATTGCTGCAGCCGGTTGATCTCCCAGACATATTTTATATCGCCAAGGTCGCCGCCGTGGCGAAAATCGATGTCGAAAGTATGAGCCTCGGGGCCAGGCCAAAGCCTGCCGGTCACTGGATCAAGACGCCAAAGCTCGGCAGGAAACAACAGTTCGGGCTCACGCTTTGGCCATGTCCGCCCGAGTGCAGAAAACCGGCCCTGAAGCATCTCTTGCGCGGCCGCCGCTATGGCTTGCCGTTGGGCGTCGGTCGCTGCCAGCGCAGCATGGCGAAATCCGGGCAGCACTGGGTGCAACCGCGGCGATGGATAGCGCTCCCACCCATCATCGCGGCGGCGCGACGCGATCCTTCGACGTTGCTCGCCCAGCCGGTGCAGCACCTCGGCCGGTCCCATGCTGCGCAATCGGTTGATGTACCAGCCGATTCTCATGCACGCCCCGTCAACGTTTCGGTCGTTGTATACCATGCCGTCGAAAAGCTGCGCGCCGGCAATCTTCTTTCCCGTTCGTTGCGGTTAATATCTCCGGCGACCATACGGAGAGAGCGATGCGAAAAGCGGCGTGTGTTGTTGCCTGGGTGCTCGCCTTGCTTGTGGCTGCCGACGCAGCGCCCATCGCTCTCAAGCGCGGCGTTGGCGTGCATCAGTGGCTCAACTGGTCGCCGGTGGAAAAAGACGGAACCTACGTTTGGCCGCCCTATCGCCGCGAAAAGGAGTGGCTTGCGGAAAGCAGGCCGCTCACCGACTGGCCGTCCGGGGAGGTGTTCGCCCACATCCGATCGATGGGCTTCGACTTCGTCCGGCTGAGCGTCGATCCCGGCCCGCTGCTTGCCAGCGAGGGCGCCAAGCGGCAACAGGCGCTGGACATACTTGCCGCCGCCGTCGAGCGGATCACGTCGACCGGCCTCAAGGTGGTTTTCGACCTGCATGGCGTCACTCAGGTTCCCGACTACAGCATGGAGATGATCTATGGCGGCGCCGACAGCGAGGGCGTTGCCCGCTATCGTCAAATGGTTGTGGCGGTCGCCGCCATGCTGGTCAAGATAGGCACCGACAAAGTCGCCCTCGAACCTTACAACGAGCCCGCATACTACCCTTGCGATGCGAGCGGCAGCGATGACTGGCAGCGGATCATGGCAGGGACCGTCCACGACATTCGAGCGGTCAGCAGTGAACTTACCATCGTTGCAACCGGCGCCTGCGGCGGCAGCATTGCCGGATTGGTCAACCTCAGCCCCGGCTTTGATGACCCAAACCTCTATTACAGCTTCCATATGTATGAGCCGCACAGCTTCACCCACCAGCGGCCCGATGACACAATCAGCTTTGCTTCGGGACTTCCCTGGCCGGCCGACAGCAGTACACCCGAAGTGGTGACCGAAACCCTTAGAGCGCGGATGGAGGCTGCCGGCTTGAGCAGGGTCGAGCAGGTCATGAACATGGCCACCGCGCGCCAAGCAATCGCGAGGTATTTCGAGCAGAACTGGGGCCAGAGCCAACTGGAGGCGAGCTTTCGCCAGGCTGTCGACTGGGCTGAAGGCCATGGCATCCCCAGTCGGCGGCTCTTCATGGGCGAATTCGGCGCTATCCTCATGTCCGCGGACGGCCGCATGGGCGCCTTTGAGGCCGACTGTTCGCGCTATCTTAAGGCAGTGCGCGGAGAGGCCGAACGCTTTGCGATCCCATGGTCTGTCTGGGAGTTCTCCAATCCCTATGGGATGAGCCTCATCCTGCCCGATGGCCCCCCGGTACCCGACCCGGAGATGCTGCAGGCATTGGGCCTGCCATAGGTGCCGTCACTCGCCCTCACCAGCGAACAACCGGTGGCAACCCCTGACCGCCAGGCTCCATCGAGGATGGCCCGTGGCAGCTTTCTCCCGGTCGGGTTGTGTCGGCACGAAGTGTTTAACACATTTGTTGTACTGAAGTGAGGAATGCGCGCGCCTAGGGGGAACAATGTGTGGAATTGCCGGATGGATCGGTCGAAGGGCTAAAAATCCACAAGAGCGGGCCGCCAGAATGTCAAACGCATTGCGGCATCGCGGTCCCGATGCCGAAGGCACCGAGATATTGGACCTGAATACCGGCGAGCAACAATTGGCATTGGTCCATCGCCGCCTGGCGATCATTGACTTGGCGCCTGAGTCAAATCAGCCGATGCAGATTGAGGACGGCCGTCTCAAAATAATTTTCAACGGAGAGATATATAACTACATCGAGTTGCGCCAGGAACTGATCGGCCTTGGCCATCAATTTCGAACGCGCTCCGATACCGAGGTGCTGCTCCGAGCCTACGATCAGTGGCGCTTGTCAATGTTCGACCGGCTGAGCGGCATGTTCGCCTTTGCACTCTGGGATGCTCAGAGGCAGGAATTGATCCTCGCCCGGGATCCCTTCGGGGAAAAGCCGCTTTACCTCATGCAAAGCGAAAAATTGCTGCTGTTTGCCTCGGAGATCAACGCATTGCTGTCATCGCAGCAAGATGCTCAGGAACTGGATCTGGATGCCGTGCACGAGTATCTGAACTGGCGTTATGTGCCCGGACCGCGCACGCTTTTCAAACAGATCCGCAAGCTCAATCCCGGAAGCTATGCTGTCTGGTCGCAAGGGGTAGTCAAGGAAACGCGCTACTATACGCCTCCGGACCAGGCGGCCCTGACCGAGCGGATCGACGGAAAAACCGCCAAGCGGCGATTTCTGGAACTGCTCGACCATTCCGTCGAGATCAGGATGCGCAGCGATGCACCTTTTGGGGCCTTTCTCTCCGGAGGGCTCGACTCCTCGGCTATCGTCGCGCTGATGGCCAGGCACAGCGCCACGCCCATTCGCACATTTTCTGTCGGGTTCGACGACGCAGCCTATAGCGAATTTGCATTCGCCCGGCGCGTTGCCGATCATTTCAAGACCGATCATTGCGAACTTGTAATCCAGCCAGGCGATCTGATGGATCACCTGCCGGCGATGGTTCGCCAACGCGGGGCACCTGTTTCGCAAAGCAGCGATATTCCAATTTACCTGATGTCGGAGCGAGCCTCGCAAGACGTCAAGATGGTGCTCACCGGCGAAGGAGCCGACGAGATTCTCGGCGGCTATCCCAAGCATCGCGCGGAATCACTGGCCGGGATCTACCAGTCGCTTGTCCCAGCCTCGCTGCACGATAACGTCCTTTCCCCTGTGGTACGCGCGATGCCGGGCGCGTCGGCCAAGGTCGATACGTTTGCCCGCACCGCGGGCGAAAGGGACTTTGCCGCCCGGATGGTCTCCTGGTTTGGAGCCGTTTCCGCGCAGCAGCGCGCTTGCCTGATCGGTGCATCCGCAAGTCGCCGTTATGAGCACAATGAGTTTCCGTTCTCGTCAAGCGCTGCGGCCTCCCATCTTCGCCGCGTGCTGTTTTTTGATCAGACGTCGTGGCTGCCTGACAATCTCCTGGAACGAGGCGACCACATGATGATGGCCGGTTCAATCGAAGGAAGAATGCCGTTCCTCGATCGCGACCTGGTTTCATTCGTCAGCAAATTGCCCGATCGCTACAGGCTGGGTTGGTTGCATAGCAAGCAGATCCTGCGCGACAGCATGGCCAATATCCTCCCGGAGGAAATTCTCAGCCGCCGCAAGGTCGGGTTCAAGGTACCGGTCGCCGAATGGTTTCGCGGATCGATGAGGAACTACGTGCATGACCATCTTTGCTCGCCTCACTCCGTCATTCGCAGCTATCTGAGTCCGAAACAGCTTGATCAAATCGTCTCCGAACACACCACGCGTGCCGCCGACCACGAAAAGCTGATATGGGCGCTGTTGAATTTGGAGATATTCCACCGCGAATTCAGGCTCGAAGCACCGCCGCGATCGTCGGCCTCAGCCCTTGACCGGTTGACGGCTTGACGCGGCCGACCGCCAGACGTCGCAGATTGCGCCGACAAACGGGGCGAGCTCAAGCCGTTCCCGATGCACGGCCATGGCACCGGCACCAAGCCTTGCCCTCAGTGCCGGGTCCTCCACGAGGCAGCTCAACGCGTCGGTCAACGCTGTAACATCGCCTGGCGGCACCAGCAGCCCGGATTGCCCGTCGGTGATTATGTCTTCGACCGCGCCAACCGGGGTCGCCACCACCGCCAAACCGGCTGCCATGCCTTCGATCACCGACATCGGCAGATTTTCGGCGAAGGAGGGAAGAACCAGAATATCGGCCGAAGAAATCAGCGATGCGACATCGTCAGGTCCCACCCAACCTGGAAAGGCGATCCGGTCTGCAATCCGCAGCGCGGCTGACTTTGTCCGTGCCGCCTCGACTTCGCCATCGCCGGCAATCGTGGCGCGCCAATTCTTGACAGGGCTCATGCGGTGCAGTGCCTCCAGCAATTGCGGTACGCCCTTGCGGTCGCCGATGCGGCCCAGGAACAGGATATGCACATGGTCGCCGCCGCCGACATGCGCCAGCGGCGGGACTTCGGTCGCATTGGGCACGATCACGATATTACCGGCTGCGCCCGGCGCCCGGCTGGCGACGAAATCGCGCCAAAGCCGACCCAAAACGATCACCCGATCGGCATGCTCGAACAAAGCTTTGATACGGCGGCTTATGAAACCGCGGTCGGCTTTCCAGAATGTCTGATACTGCGCCCCGTGCAAATGCAGGACATAGGGTATCGACAGCAGCCGTGCCCAGGCGGCGATCACCATCTTTCGGTAGGTGCTGCCGGAAACTGAGATATTGATGTGAATGACATCGGCACGTCCAGCCACACGCGCTTTAAGCATCCGTAAGCAAAAGCCGAGCATATAGAAGATCGAAAGTCCGACATGCCCCGGGCCACGGCTGGCAAGGAAGCACACATCGATGTCGGCGATTTCTTGCCGTTCGAACTCCTGCTTCAGCGCCCCCATGATGCGGTCGATGCCGCCCTGCCCCGAAACGCCCGACGGCGTCGCGACCAGGACATGTATTTTTCGATCGGATATGAGGCGCTGCAACATGATGGTACCCTAAATAACACAGACTGGGTAACTGCAAAGCAAACGTTCCCAATAAGGTTTACGGCAAATCTTTTAGTTCAAACTGAATCTGTTCACCCTTCGCCGTCATCGCGCTGGATTTTCCGCCAGTCGGCGGCTAGTCGAAGGTGAGTTTTCCAGGGACACGCCCTTGCTGCTCCGTTCCACGCTCATTTATGCTCCGGCGATCCTGCTGACGCGAATTTCGGCGCTGCTCCTGCTGGTCGTCGTGACGCGTTTGATCGACCAGACCGAGTATGGCCTGCTCACTCTGGTGGTGACCGTCGGTGAAATGACCGACATTGCCGTCACCAACTGGCTGCGCATCGCCTTGCTCAGGCTTGGCGGCAAGGGCGAGGTCAGCCGCGGCAGCCTGATGCTGGCGGGGCAGGTGTTGCTTGCGACCACGGCCCTGGCGCTGGTCATATCGGTAGGCGCGTCGGCGGTGATCGTGCCTGAACGCTGGGTCGAGTTCGCGATCGCGGTCTGCGGCTATCTGGTCGCTGGGTCCATCAGCCGCTTCGCCTTGACGGTGCTGCAGATGCAGCAGCGCCATTCGGTCTATTCGATGCTAGAAGCCCTGCGTGCCTTGCTGCAACTCGCGTTACCGATCGGCGCTATCCTTGTCTTTCAGGACAGCTTTCTGACGGTGTCGCTCGGTTCGAGCCTCGGCGCCTTGATTGCCGGCATCGTGGCGGGGATCATGGCATCCCGACGCGTCGTTACCGGTCCGCCGCGTTTCACCCACAGAGACTTCTTTGCGCTCGGTGTGCCGCTGATCATCATGGCGCTGGTTGGGTTCGGGCTCAACAGCGCGGAGCGTCTGTTCCTCAAGTTCTATTACGATGCCAGCGCCGTGGCGATTTTCGCCGCGGCCTATGCGCTGGCCCGCCAACCGATCGATATGGTCGCCAACGCCATCAACATGGGCGCCTTTCCCGAGGTGGTTAGCCGCTTCGACGAGGACGGGCCCGCGGCATCGGGTCGGTTGCTGTCGCAGTTGATGGCCTTGATGATGCGGCTTTGCCTGCCTATTGCAGCGATGCTGGTCGCGCTCAGCGGCAATATCACCGAGCTCATGCTGCCCTCGCAATATCACGGCCGCTTCGGCCTGCTGTTTCCAATCATTGCCTTCAGCGTGCTGTGCGCCAACCTCACCAGCTTCGTCTATGGCGTCGTGGTGCACGCGCACAAGCGGCCGTGGCTGCTGATCATCGCCAACCTCTTCGGCTCGGTGGCAACAATCGCATTGTCCCTGCTGTTGATCCCCCCGATGGCCGAGATCGGCGCGGCTTTGGCGCTTGCGGGCGGCTCGGTAGTGGGCTCCATAACCTGCATTGTCATCAGCGAGCGGCTCACGCCGGTGCCGGTGCCGTGGCGCGACATCGGTGTCTCGGTAATCATCTCGCTCAGCACGGGGGTGGCCGCCAAGCTTGCCAGCATGGTGGCCGGCGACGTGCCGGCGATCTTCTCGCTTGTCGCCGGCGGCACCGCCGGCGCTGCGGTCTTCTTCGGGCTGACCTCGTTGTTCCATCCTGTAGCAGCGACGCAATTCGTCGCCCAGCTGCGGGCGCGGCTGCGGATCGCGTAAGGGGAAGTCCAGGGCCGAGGCCTGTTTGTGAGGGAACGCGAATCTATAAACCGGCGTTTCGGCGCCAGCGACGCTCCCAGAACTCCCGGCAGAGCAGCCCGGCATAGGCAGTGTTGGTATCGTAGTAGCGGCGCCACAAGCGTCGCGGCTCCTGGACGACGCGGAACAGCCACTCCAGGCCGGCCGCTTGTATCAGCCTCGGCGCACGGGCAACCTTGCCGCCATAGACGTCGAAACTGCCGCCCACGCCCATCACGAAGCTTGGGGCGAGTTCATCGCGGTAGCGTTTGAGAAAGCGTTCCTTCCGCGGTGTCGGCATGGCCACCAACAGGCAGTCGGCATCCGAGGCGTTGATCGCCGCGACGATCCCGGCCTCGTCCTCCGGCTTGAAATAGCCGTTGCGCGTTCCCGCTATGCTGAGGCTCGGATGGTCATTGGCAAGTCTCGCTACGACCGCATCGAGAACGTGCTGTTCGGCCCCCAGCAGATACGGCCTGAATCCACGCATCGCGCAGAGGCTCAGCAGATTGATCATGATGTCGACGCCCGCCACCCGCTCGGGCAACGCGACGCCGCACAAACGCGCTCCCCAAAGCACGCCGATGCCATCGACATTGACCACGTCCGCCCCGGCCACGTCGTCGCGCAGTTCGGCATTCTGGCGCATGGTCACCAGCTTGGCGACGTTCACCACCACATGATGCAGCGGCCGCCGCAGGGTCATCGCCTCTTCGGCGATGGCCAGCGTCTCTGCCATGGTCAGCGCATGGATAGGTGCGCCAAGGAACTCCCGGCGCCGTGATGCCAAAAGGGAATGCTGCGCCCATGCCGGGGCGTGCGCGTTCATGCGGCCTGCTCCCTTGCAAGCGGCACTTGTGCGATCTCTGGTTTCTTGCCTTCGATGCGGGCGTCCGGCTTGCGCGCCTTGCGCCACGTCCACAGGCCCCTCGTATCGACGAGCTTCTTGTCCTTGAGCGCTTCGGGGTCGACCAGATTGAATTGCCGATGGTCGACCAGGAGGACGACGATATCGGATTTGTCGATGGCCGAAAGTGCATCGGTGAACACGATGCCCCTGCCCTCGAGCTCGTGCGGCAGCGCATTTGTGTTAGGTTCAGCCGCAATGATCTTCACATTGGGGATATCGGACAGAAGCTTCACCACTTCGACGGCCGGGCTCTCGCGCAAATCGTCGATGTTGGCTTTGAAGCTGAGGCCAAGACAGGCGATCGTCTGTTTGCGGGAGGGATCGAGCAAGGCCTCGATATCCCTGACCACCGACATGGGCCGCTCGGAATTGATCCGGCGTGCCGAAGCCATCAGCCGCGTGCTGTTGGGTGCGGCATCGATGATAAAATATGGATCGACCGCAATGCAGTGACCGCCAACGCCCGGGCTCGGCTGGAGGATGTTCACGCGAGGGTGCCGATTGGCGAGATCGATCACTTCCCATACATTGAGCGACAGATCCTGACACACTGCGGCAAGCTCGTTGGCAAAGGCGATGTTGACGTCGCGGAATGCGTTCTCCGTCAGTTTCACCAGCTCAGCACTTTCGGCCGTTGTCATGAACAGGTCGCCGGTGACGAAGGTCGAATAGAGTGCCGCGGTCCGTTCCGACGATTTGCGGGACAATCCACCGATCGAGCGATCATTGTTGATAAGCTCGGTCAGCACCTTTCCCGGCAGCACGCGCTCGGGCGAATAGGCGACCAGCACATCGGCGTCTTCGCCATGCTGGACAGGAAATTTGAGATCGGGCCGCAATTCGGCAAGCAGCCCGGTCATGATCCGCGTGGTTCCGACCGGCGATGTCGACTCCAATACCACAAGGTCTCCCCGCTTCAGCACTGGGGCGATGCTTCGTGCCGCCGCGAGCACGTAGGTCACGTCCGGCTTATGGTCGTGGGTCATCGGGGTCGGCACAGCGATGAGATAGGCGTCCGCCGGCTGCGGCGTGCTGTAGGCCATGAGCTTGCCGTTCGCCACGACCTTCTGGATCAGACCGTCAAGGTCTGGCTCGACGATGTGGATTTCGCCGCGGTTGACCTTCTCGACCACCGCTCCGTTGACATCGACGCCAATGACGTTGAGCCCGCGGCTGGCGAAAATGGCGCAGGTCGGCAGGCCGATATAGCCCATGCCGATTACGGAAACGGTTTTGATTTCAGCCATGATGCAGCAGTTCCTCAACAATCCGGTTACTGGCCCGGCCATCGCCATATGGGTTGTGTCGTTCCGCCATGCCGCGATAGGCAGCCTGATCGTCGAGCAGGCGATTGGCGTTGAACAGGATTTTCTCGACATCGGTGCCGACAAGACGGGCGGTGCCGGCCACGATCCCCTCGGGTCGCTCGGTATTTTCGCGCATTACCAGCACCGGCTTGCCGAGTGAAGGCGCTTCTTCCTGCACGCCACCGCTATCGGTAAGCACCAGATAGCTCTGCTTCTGCAGGTACAGGAACGGCAGATAGTCCTGCGGCTCGACCAGGTGGATGTTCGGCACGCCTTCCAGCTCTGCGTTGACCACTGAGCGCACATTGGGGTTTGGATGGACAGGGTAGACGATCTGCACGTCTCCGCGCGCCGCCAATCCCTTCAACGCCGTACAGATGCGCTGGATGCCGCCGTCGAAATTCTCGCGGCGATGGCCGGTGACGAGGATCATCTTCTTGGAAGGGTCGAGGAAAGGGAAGCGGGCAGCGAGCTTCGCGTTCATCAGCCTGTCGGCATCGATCGCGCTTGAAAAATGCAACAGTGTATCGATCACCGTGTTACCGGTCACAAAGATGGTGCTTTCGGCTTTTCCTTCGGCGATGAGGTTGTCGCGCGCCTGAACGGTCGGCGCAAAATGCCAGGTGGCGATGTCGCCGGCAATCTTGCGGTTCAGTTCTTCAGGAAACGGCGAGTTGACGTTGTGGCTGCGCAATCCTGCTTCGACATGAGCGACCGGGATACGCTTGTAGAAGGCAGCCAGAGCCGCGGCCATCGCCGTGGTGGTGTCGCCCTGCACCATGACGATATCGGGCTTGGCCTTGTCCAGCACCTCGGCCATGCCAAGGAGCACGCGCGAGGTCACGTCGAACAGCGACTGGCCGGGTTGCATGATGTTGAGATCGTGATGCACAGGCAGGCCGGTCAGCTCGACAACCTGGTCGACCATTTCGCGATGCTGGGCGGTTATGCATATTTCGGTGATGAAGCCTGGATGAGCAAGGGCGGCGCGCGCCACTGGAAAGCATTTGAGTGCCTCCGGCCTCGTGCCGAACACGATCAGCAGTTTCTGCCTCGATGGCAGTTTTGGACGTGAAAGGACGTTCATCGCTGATCCTGGTCGCCTGCAGCCTTCGGGACATGCCGACTATTGCCCGCACGAGCTATAATAGCGTCGAGAAGCGCCTTCGTGATCTCAATTCTTAATATATGATTAACAACCAAGGCCGCGTTCTCCCGGCTTAACTCTTGTGAAAGGTTGGGCTGACAAGTAGTCTACGGTAGTAGTCTTGAAAAAGAATATATTGGATTGACTAATATTTTAATCATCGGCCACGCCGACGCATCCCGGCGCTGGGAAAATGAGCTTCTGGCGCGGTTGAGTGCGGCTGGACATGCGGTTTCGAGTAGCCGCGCGCCGACGCCTGAACCCAATGCGCGCGGAATGGATAATGTGCTGGCGCTCGAGGGCCGGCGCTTCGGCCCCTCATTGGCAAGCCGTTCCGAGCCGTTGCGATCCGGCGATACCGGCCCAGTCGATCTTGTAGTCGATCTTACCGCTATCGCCGCCCGACGGGGCACGCCTGTCCTGACGCTCGAATTTTGCGGCCACAGCAGCTTTGCCGCGGGCATGACCGAGATGCTGGCGAGCGGGCGGTTGCCCGAACTCACCGCGCGCCTCGACGGCGTTGCCGTCGCCAGGGCGCGGCCGATGATCAGCGATCGGCTATGGCTCTCCCGGACCAGCAACGACCTGCTCGCCGGCGCCATCTCCCTGATCGCCCAATGTGTCGCCCGCTTTTCCGCGGGCAAACTTGCGCCGATTATTGAGAGCCCGGCGCCGCCCCTGCAGAAAGGCGGATTTATCAGGCACTATCTGCCCTTTTTCGGCAGGGGAATGGTCGACCGCGCGGTGCAAAAACTGCGACGTGGTCGGCGCCCCTTCTATTGGCAGGTTGCTTACCGGCTGATCGACGGTCCAGGCGTCGCCGAGACCGGACGACTCGACGGTAAGCCGTTCACCGTGCTTGCCGATGACGGGCAGCGCTTCTACGCCGATCCGTTCGTTCTCGAGCGCGACGGCCGCCATTTTCTGTTTGTCGAGGAATTTCCCTATGCCACGGGCCGCGGCGTGATTTCGGTAGCCGAACTCGACACCGACGGCACTTTCGGCGTGCCGAAGGTGGTGCTGGAGGAAGCACACCACCTGTCATATCCGCAGGTGTTCGCTCGCTCCGGCGAGATTTTCATGATCCCGGAAAGCGCTACGGCGCGCGAACTGGTGCTCTACCGTGCCGTGCAGTTTCCGGATCGCTGGGTACGCGATACGGTGCTGATGACGAACAGGGATTTCAACGACGCCACGCTGCTCGAATCCGACGGCCGCTTCTGGCTGTTGGGGACTGAGCGGTTCGGTCACGGTAGCGCGTCTGACACGATGGCGGTCTATTCCGCCCCGGCGCTGCGTGGGCCGTGGGCTGCGCACGCGCTCAATCCCGTCGCGGTCGACCACTCCGCCACTCGGCCGGGCGGCGCCTTTATCCGCCAGGAGGGCTCGCTGCTGCTGCCGGTGCAAAACGGCTCAAGAGCCTATGGTGGCGGCCTGGGGTTAATGCGACTGGATCGGCTTGATGATTTCGATATCCGTTTCGAACTGCCCCGCCCAATCGATCCGGGGCCGGCATGGGCCCGCGCGGGCATTCACACGCTCAACCGCGCGGGACGTGTCGAGGTCGTGGACAGCGCCGGCTGACCGGATTTGAGGCCCGTGCTTAACGAGATCCAGCCGGCTTCAATGCCGCGACCGAAGACTGGTCCCTGTAGGCAAGCAGCAACACCACGATGATCGTCATGTCCGGCGTTTTTGACGAAAGCGCGTTGTTCGACAGCGCAGCAAGCAAGAACGTTATGGTGCCGATCCATGCCGGCAGCGGCGCCCCTCGCAGCAGCCGGAAGACAAACCAGAATATCAGCGCTGTAAACAGCAGGGCTATGGGCAGGCCGAAGAGCAAGATGATTACCACAGGCGCGCTTTCGATGTAGGGCAGATGCAGCTTCTGCCTGACGATCGCCAGCAGGTCGTCAACGTTCATGCCGAACAGGATGTCGTTCCAGCTGACTAGTCCGAACACCTGGTAAATGGTCACCCGGGCCATGAAGTTTTCGTCGAAGATGGTGTTGCTGAACCGATTCAGCAGACCGCCCGCAAACAGTACAGCTACGAGCACCGCACCACCGGCGACGGTGAACATCAGTACGACAAATTTGGCCTGCCGCTCGTATTTGAGCGATAGGCCCGGCCAGGGCACGAACAGCAGCAGAATGAGGATTTCCGCCGTCGCGAGCATCAGCGCAGCGCGAGCGCCTGACGCAGCGCAACCGATGAATAACAGCAAGATCGCCATCACCCGCGCCCAAATGCGCCAGTGCGTCAGCGGCACAAATCCGATGGTCGTGGCGCAGAGCGCGCCCAGTGCCAGCGGATGAGCCGACAGGCCAGTTGGCCTGAATTGCAGTTCGTTCAAGCCATAGGGCAACAACCGATGTTGAGTCACCGCCTCGATGGTGCCGATGACAGCGCTCAGGACCGCCATTCCAAGCACGACGTCTCCCAACGCCCGCCGCACCTCTGCATTCAATGCCAGCATCAGCAGGCCTGTGGCGCCGGCCACCAGATAGGTATCGATGATGAAGCCGGAGGAGCCCGCACGGCCGGTAACGAACAAATAAGGCACCAGCGCGAACATCAGCACCGAATAGCGGATCAACGCCTTGAATATTCCAATTTCATCGCCGTGCAGCAAAAACGGCCGGCTGAAAAGAACGATAGGAAGCAGTAGGATGATCGCATAGGTGCCGAAATGCAGCTTTTCGTAGAACGAGCCTCCCTGGGCCGTATAGTCGACGACCATGTTCATCACTTGCGGCGACACCGTAAAGCGAAGCAGGAGCGCGAACGCTGCACATAGGAAAAACAGCAGCGACAGCGCGTTCTGACGGCGCGCTCGACTGGACAACACTCGTTCCGAAGTGGCAGCGGGATAGCTCATGGCCCATCCAAATGGCGATATTCGAACGGCATTCTGGGCAACGAATCCCTTCAGCGTCCGCCAAGCGGACCGTGTGAACGGCAAAATGGGCCAACTTGGAAAATAAGATGTTAACGATGTTTCTGTAGAGCAGGCCAAGCGTAATGATTTAACAAGGGTTGTCACCATGCCTGCCGGTTCCGGCACACCCCCTATCTCCGCGACGGCTTCCAATAACAGTGCATTCGAGCGTATTGCCAATGCACGGCGCAGGGCATTGCTGCAACAGCATGGCCCAGTCGCGGCGCTAAGCTCCGCACCGGTGACGCCGCAACCTCCGGAGCCTGTCGCCACGGTGACCCTGGACAAGATCGGCGATTTTCTCGAGCTCGATTTTCGACGCCTGTTCGTCTGGCTGCGGGCCGGCCTCGCCCTGGCGTTCATGCTGGCGGTAATCGGCGGCATTGTCGGCGGCGCCTATGCATTGCTGAGCAAGCAGCGTTACACCGTCACGACGGAGGTCCTCATCAACCCTTCCAATTTGCAGGTTGTGGAAAACGACCTCTACTCGCAACCGGGCCAGGTCGATAGCCAGCTGCTCAGCACACGCAGCAAGCAGCGTATCCTGACCTCGGGCAACGTGCTTTCCCGTGTGGTGGACGAACTGAATCTGACTCACGATCCGGAATTCTTCGATCCGGACCGGAGCACATCCTCGTCCGGCGCTGTGGCGAAGCCCGACCCGAGGCTCATCGCCTTGAAGAACCTGGCGGACCGGGTAGACGCCATCGCGGATCCGACCTCGTTTGTCACAACCCTCTCGGTATCTGCGGAAACCACCGCCAAGGCGATCCTGATCTCGCAGGCCATAGTCAAAAACTTCCAGGAAGAACTGGCTAAGGCGGAAGCTGCCGGCGCCAGCCGTGCCGCGGCTGCCCTTGACAGCCGGCTTGGCCAACTCAAGAGCGACGTGCAGGCAGCCGAAGAGAAGGTCGAGAGCTACAGGCGCAGCCACAACCTGTCGTCCAGCAATGGGCAGCTCGTCAGTTCGCAGACGCTGACGCAGCTCAATGGCGAAATCGTCGATGCGCAATCGCGTGTCATCGCCGCGCAGGCAAGCTACGACGCCCTGGTTGCCTCCGGTATCAACGGGGCCAATCCCGACCCCACGGTTTCGGAAGCGCTCGCGGCGCTGCGCGACAGGTCAAACAGCCTGCGGCAGCAGATCGATTCACAGTCGATGACCTTCGGTCCGCGCCACCCGACGATTGTCAGGCTCAGGACGGAACTCGAGACCGTCAACTCGCAACTCCGGGCCGAGTTCTCCCGCACCATCGGCACGGCAAAGGCCAGCCTGGACAAGGCCAAGGCCTCGTTGGCTTCTCTCAACGCGAGGATGAACGATCTGAAGAGCAATGTATTCACCGACAGCGAATCCGAAGTCGCCCTGCGTGAACTTGAACGCGATGCCGCCTCGAAGAGAGCGGTCTATGAGAGCTTCCTGTCACGTGCGCGCCAAATCAGCGAGCGCGAGCAGATCGACACCACAAACGTACAGGTGATTTCGACCGCGGTGCCCCCGCCAGCGCGCTCATGGCCCCCGCGCACTGCCCTGGTGGCAGGCGCAGGAGCGTTCGCAGGCTTTGCCCTGGGCATGCTGCTGGCCATCGGCATGGGCATCATCCGCGACATGCGCCGGCCGCCGAACCGATCAGGCCTTGCCGCCAGCCGAGCCTGAAGCAAGGCATGGCGAAGCGCATCGTTTTCCACATCGCCAGCCTGAGGGGCGGCGGCGCCGAACGTGTTTTCGTCCTGATGGCAAATGAACTGGCGTCGCGTGGCCACGAGGTCACGCTTTTTACCTGGAACGCGGAAGGCCCTAACGCCGCGCTGCGTTCCGCTGCCGTGCATCTGGTCGACTTCGGCCTTCTCTTGCGCGGCGAGGGTTACGCCAAGTCGGCGACGCTGAAAGGCATCGTGCGAAGCGCAAATTTGTTCCGCCGCCTTGATCCTGATGCGGTCTATAGCGCCCCGGAATTCGCCAATCTGGTGATGGCGCTGTCACTCATGTTGGCCAGAAGCCGGGCAAAATTCTTTCCAAGTTTCCATGCCGCCGCCTCGCTGCCTGCCAGCGGCCTCGGCGCGAGGCTGGCGATCTGGCTTTCCGCGCTGGTTGCAGCGCGTGCAACCAAAGCCATCGCCGTTTCAGCGGGTGTCGGCCGTGACATCATCGCCCGCGGCTTTCCCGAATCCAAGGTCGTCGTCATTAACAACCCGCTGCCGCCGGCTGAAGCACCGCAGGGGAATTCTTATGCCTGGCAGGCAGCATTGGCGGCGATGGGCGATGGCCCGGTCATCGCCACCGCCGGACGCCTGGTGCCGGTCAAGGACCACCGGACTTTGCTGCGGGCCTTCGCTGCCCTGCGCGCCGGCCGCCCTGCCCGGCTTGTCATCTTCGGCGAAGGTCCGCTGGCTGCCGAATTGCACGCCTATGCCGAAGAGACCGGCATCGGCGCGCACGTGCTCTTTGCCGGCTACGTCAACGACCCCGCAGCTTGCTATGCCGCAGCCGATCTGTTCGTCCTTACATCCACGAGCGAAGGCTTTGGCAACGTGTTGGTCGAGGCCATGGCTGCAGGTGTCCCCGTAATTTCTACCGATGCTCCGCATGGCCCGCGCGAAATACTCGGTGACGGCCGCTTCGGCACCTTGGTACCGGTCGGTGATGCCGCAGCCCTGGCAAAGGCGATGGCCGAAATGCTGGATCACCCCATCCCTGCTGCCGTGCTGAGAAACAGGGCGCTGGATTTCACAGTCGACAAGATCGGCGATCGCTACGAAGCGTTGCTCTAGTTGTCGCGCACGGCCAGCAGATCGCTGTTGGATGCGATCGACGCGGTCGGGTTTTGATTGCCGTAATCTCTTCACAAGCTGAAGCGCAACGATTCATGGTGAGGCGTCCCGTCGTTCCTTGAGTTGCTGGGCGAGGAAGTCCTTGACGGAATCGAGAACCGCGTCCCGTTCATGAGATACGCCTGGCAGCAAATCGAAACGCACGCGCGCACCCGCCTCCTCGAACGATCGACACAATGCCCTGAGGCGTTCCGGCCGTGTTCGCCCGGCATCGTTGGCGCCTGGCATCCAATGGGTGCTGCCTTGGACATGAGTGATTTCCCAAGTCTCCAGGTCAGCGTCGCCGATGATCATCTGGAAAGGCACTTTTGCCAGCGCTGCGGCATCGACGGTGATGCCGAACTTCTCCGGCAGATCGCGAATGCCCACCCACCAGTCATGCGTCGGATCGAGTAAGGTCACCGAGCCTGGCGCGCCGATTGAGGCCGCCCAGAGCCTGTCGGGATGCAGGATAGCAAAACGATGCGTGAAATGCCCGCCGCCGGAAAATCCGAACATGGCAAAGCGGCTCCAATCCTGACTGTATTTGGCGCTGACCTCCTCAATCATGGCGAGCAGCACCTGATCGTAGCGTATGTTGCCCTCGAGCATATATTTGTACCCGCTGCGGGCATCGTCCCCGAGAACGCCGATCGGAAACAGCGGACACAACACGGCGCAGCCGTTCCAGCGTCCGAACTCGGAAAACGCGTCGCGGAATCCAAGAAAAGAGGTGCGGCCGGTGCCATGGACAGCAACCATCAGGTCGACTTTGGCCCCTTCTCCAACCGCGGGAGGCACATACAGGCAATAGTGAAAGCGCGGGTCTGATTTGGAAGCAAAGATGGCGGTCGCGCCAAGGTCATAGGTAACGCGACCGCGATCTGCGACAGACCCCCTGGCAACGCTTGTCAAACCGATAACTCCTTAATAAGCCCGGCGTTCACGGCAATCTTATACCGGTCGGCCGACCTCGTGAACTGGATGCGCCTCCAGGCAGCCGCGAGGAGGACCTCGTCGTGCACCGGAAGCAGGGCGCCGGCGGGACGATCGGAGGCAAAAAGAATGCCTCCGCCAAGGCCTCGAGAAGCCGCCATTAACTTTTCGTTAACCATGCCGGGCTAGCCTTAACCAATCAGTAAGGACTCGCCTCTGTGACCTGCGTCGCTCCCATCCAAAACAAGTCCATACGCTTTCGAGCGCGCTCGTTTGTAGCCTTCACCCTCACCCCTGAGGCCCCGCTAGGGGAATGGCTGCAAAGCCTCGATCACTGGACCGAAAACTCTCCCGGCTTCTTTGCCGGCCGCCCGGTTGTGCTCGATCTGACTATGTTCAAGCCCGAGGTGGGCGAGATGCGGGATCTGGTCTCACAACTCGCGGAGCGCGGGATTCGCATTTACGCGATCGAGGCCGATGGCAATGTTGCTCTTGATGCCGATCTGCCGCCGCTCCTCGTTGGCACCAAGGAGGCCACCGCTGATACGCTTTACGCGCAGCCGAACCCGAAGGCCGCCGCTGAGGCCAAGACGGAAGAGCCGCAGGCGCCGAACTCATTGATGATCAAGGCACCGATCCGCTCCGGCCAGTCGATCTTTCACCCCGATGGCGACGTGGTCATTGTCGGCTCCGTCAGTTCCGGATCCGAGATCATCGCCGGAGGATCGATCCACGTCTACGGCACGTTGCGTGGACGTGCCTTCGCCGGCGCCACGGGAAATTCCGCAGCTCGCATCTTTTGCCGGAAAAATGAAGCCGAACTTCTGGCGGTAGACGGCTGGTACCGCACCGCCGAGGAGATGGACGCCTCCTCGCGAGGAAGGCCGGTACAGGCCTTTCTCGAGGACGGCGCACTTTGCGTCGCACCGCTCAACTAACAACATTGGAGGCACAAATATGGGCAAGGTAGTGGTTGTCACATCCGGCAAAGGGGGTGTCGGCAAGACGACCTCGACGGCCGCTCTCGGCGCCGCGGTCGCGAAAACCGGCAAGCGGGTGGCCCTCGTCGACTTCGATGTCGGCCTGCGCAACCTCGATCTGATCATGGGCGCCGAGCGGCGCGTTGTTTTCGATATCGTCAACGTCATTCAGGGAACCGCCAAGCTCTCGCAGGCGCTGATCCGTGACAAGCGGCTCGAAACGCTGTTCCTGCTGCCGGCCTCGCAAACGCGCGACAAGGATGCTCTCACCGAGGAAGGCGTCGCCGACGTCATCGACAAGCTGCGCTCGGTTTTCGACTACGTCTTCTGCGACAGCCCGGCCGGCATAGAGCGGGGCGCGCAACTTGCCATGCGCTTTGCCGACGAGGCGGTAATCGTCACCAACCCCGAAGTGAGCTCGGTCCGCGATTCCGATCGCATCATCGGCCTGCTCGACTCCAGGACGATGAAAGCAGAGCAAGGTGAATCGATTGCCAAACACGTCCTCGTCACGCGCTACGACGCTGCCCGCGCTGCCCGCGGCGAGATGCTCAGCATTGATGACGTTCTCGAGATCCTGTCCACGCCTCTGCTGGGAATAATTCCCGAGAGCCAGGACGTGCTGCGCGCATCCAATGTGGGCGCGCCGGTTACGCTCAGCGAAAACACCAACCCCGCCGCACGCGCCTATATCGACGCGGCAAGAAGACTCGAGGGCGAGGACCTGCCGGTCATTCTGCCTTTCGAACGGAGGGGCCTCCTCGACCGGCTGTTGGGAAGGAGGGCAGCATGAACCTGCTCGATATCTTCAAGCGCCGCGGCAGCGCGCCCGTGGCGCGCGAGCGCTTGCAACTGCTGTTGGCTTACGAGCGTCGAAGCCGCAACCAGCCCGATCTCGTCTCCGTGTTGCGCGAGGAGATCATGGCGGTGATCGCCCGGCATGTTCAGGTCGACCAGGATTTCCTGCAGGTAAGCATGGATCACGGCGAAACGACGTCGAGATTGGAGATCGACATCCAGATCCCCAACAAAGTCGCAATGCCCATGGCCGCGGCGTTCTAACGAAACCCTCCGGTCAGGGCTTGCGTCGGCTGCTGCCGAAATTGCGGCGCCGTGGTTGGTGTGCTTGAGCCGATCGCCACCGGCAAGTTCTCGCAATTCGAGGACAATAACCACTCCCTCACCAAAACCCCGCGGCCGTTTCCAGCCGCGGGGCGCCTTGGGAGGGCCTTTCGAAACCCGTGGTCAAATGTTGGCGAGCAATTCGTTGACGCGGCTTTCCATGTCGGCAAGGGCGGTGTCGACGTCCTTCTGGCCACTGATTGCTGCACTCATCTCTTCGCCGATAATGTCCTGGATCGCAAACTGACGCTGTACGGCGGACGGCAGCGGCTTGCCGAGATCAGCGACCGCAGAGATCGTGTTGCGATGCGGCAGTGCCTTGAAGGCGTCCGAAGTGATGACGGCCTTATAGGCCGGCAAGTGGCCGGTGCGCGACCATTCGAAGTCGTTGTCGGCGAAGAACTTCAGGAATTTACCGATAGCCGCGATCTGTTCAGGCGTGCGGTCTTTCTGCGAAACGGCCCAGGTGTGGCCGTCGGCATATTGCGCATGGGCGCCGCCAAACAGCTGCGGATACGGATAGACCGCATATCCGCCCTTGTTGAGGGCCGTCCCCTTGGTCTCGGACTGGGCGTTGTAATCGCCGACCACCCACGTACCGTTGAGATGGACGCCACCCTCGCCGGCAAGGAAGGCGTTGATCGAGCCGCCATAGTCGAGATCCTTGGTGGTGTAGCCCTTCTCGAAGATCGCCTTGTACATCTCGACGACCTTCTTGGCTTCCGGCGTATTCAATTTCACATGCTTCGGATCGGCAAAGAAATCGGAATCCTGCTGGAAAAGATAGGTGTAGAGGTTGCGTGTGTAGAGTGCAGTCTCATTGGCCAGGTTCTGGACGAAATAAGGCTTGCCCGTCTTCTGCTTGAACTGTTCGGCCTGGGCGAGCAGTTCCTCGGGCGACTTTGGAAAAATCGGCGTGCCGTCGGCATTGACGAGGCCGGCTTGTTTGAAAAGATCCATGTTGACGTGATAGAGCATCGTCCAGCTGTCGATCGGCAGGCCATAGATCTTGCCGTCTTTGGTGGCGCCATTGCGTGCCGCGTCGGTGAAGGCGTCGGGTGTCACGCCGACCGACTTCAAGAGATCGTCGAGCGGCATCAACAGGCCCTTCGACTGATAATCCGACAGTACGGATTCATGGATCGTGACGATGTCCGGAGCGTCGCCTGAAGCGAACTGGGCGGTCAGCTGATCATAGCCGGGCCATTCCACGGTGGTGACGTTGACGTGGACATCGGGATTGTCGGCGTTGAACTTGTTGATCAGCGAGGTAATGATGCCGCATTCGCCAACGGCCTTGGTGGCATCGGTGTTGGTGCCGAAATCAGCATCGCAGGCGCCGAAAAAGCGCTGCACGCTCAGTTCCGTGGCCGCGAAGCTTGGAGCTGCGAGCAGCATTGCGCCCGCAGAGACTGCGGCAAACAGTATTTTCTTCAGTTTCATATCAGTTCCTCCTACTGAGTTTCCGCCGCTCCACCCTGGATTGGCTTTCGTGCTTCAATCGCTGCCCATTCCCCCGGCCGTCAGGCTATCTTCGTTATCTCACCGCAGCGCCGGAGACCGCCGTGACGATGTATTTCTGGAAGAACAGGTAGACGATCAGGATCGGGGCACCGGCGAACACCGCCTGCGCCATCAGGAAGCCGATGCCTTCGGACTGGGCGAAATTGGTCTGGGTCGAGGCCATGCCGACCGTCAGCGTGAACATGTCCTTCCTCGTCGCCGAAATCAGCGGCCAGAAGTAGTCGTTCCACGCGCCGAGAAAGGTGAAGATGCCGAGCGTCGCCTGCGCAGGCAGCGTGAGCGGCAGAAGCACCTTCCAGAAAATCCTGAGCCGGCTGGCGTTATCAAGCATGGCGGCTTCGTCCAGCTCCTTGGGGATGGCCTTGAAATACTGGGTCATCAGGAAGACGCCGAACGGAGCCGAAAGGCCCGGCAGGATGAGCCCTTGATAGGTGTTGTGGAACTTCAGCATGCTGAAAATCTGGTGACGGGCGACCAGCACGGCCTGTTCCGGGACCGCCAGGCCGAACAGCACGATCACGAACAGCACGTCTCGGCCGGGGAAATTCAGCCGCGCAAAGCCGTAGCCGGCGAGCGACGACAGGATCAACGTGCCGAACGTCAACCCGCCTGAGACGATGATGCTGTTGCGCACCCAGATGAACACCGACGAGGTGCCGACGGTGTTGATGTAGTTCTTCAGCGTATAGGGCGCGTGAAACACCGAGTTCGGATCGGCCATCAGCTCCGTATTGTCCTTGAGCGACAGGCCGATGACCCACAGAACCGGCGCGATCATGACGATCGAAAGCAGGATGACGAGGGCCAGCAACACATGGTCGCCAAATGCCCGTCCCTTGATGGAAGCGGCCGGAGCGCTCATGCCTGGTCTCCCCTGCTGCGCGTCACCAGGTACTGGGCCATGGCCGCGACCAGGATGAGGATGAACAGGATTTCCGATGCCGCGGCGCCCAGGCCGAGATCCCAGCGACGGAATGCGGTATCGTAGATGTAGAGCACGATCGGCTTGGTCAGGTTGTTCGGACCGCCCCGCGTCATCAGCCAGGCCTGGCCGAACAGCTGGAATTGCAGCACGATCTGGATGATGATCACCAGGATGAAGGTCCGCTTGATCGACGGCAGCGTGATCGAGCGTAGCGTCTGCCAGCGATTGGCATTGTCCAGCGCTGCCGCCTCGTAAATATCCTGTGGAATCTGCTGGAGCGCCGAGAGAAAGAGCATCATCGGCAGGCCGATGCACCACCAGACGGTGGCAATGGCGATGCCGATCATCGCAAGGCTGGGATCGGAAATGAAGGCCGGTGCGGTTGCGCCGAACCATCCGTAGATCGTCGACAACAGGCCGACATTCGGAATGAAGACGATGCGCCAGATCAGCGTGACGATGGTGACCGACAGCACCGACGAGGAAAAGAACAGCGTCCGCAAAACCGCGGCAGTGCGCGTGCGGCGGTTGAGGCAAAGCGCCAGGAAAAGGCCGATCAGCGCCAGCGTCGGCACGGTCAGAAGCACGAAGTAGAAGGTGTTCCAGATCGATTGCAGGAAGACCTTGTCGTGATACAGCCTGGCGTAATTGCCGAGACCGACAAAATTTCCGGACGAAAACGTGTCGGCCTTGTGGAAACTCAGCCACATCCCCCAGAGCAGCGGGAAGAGCAGCAGCGTGGTGAAGAAGAACAAGAATGGCGCAACGAAAATGAAGTTTCGCCATTGCGGCGCATAGATGTCGGCGGTAGGGGCTCTGACGCCGACAGCAAGCGTCGCGGTCGGGGACGTCGCCAGCCGGTCAACCATCTCAGGCCTCCCTCGCATGCCAGGCGCGGCCGGTCTCGTTGAACAGATGCGATTTCTGGCCGTCGAAGGCGAGCCCGATTCTGTCGCCGACGGCGACGCGGCTGTTGCCGGCATCGGAGCCGACGATCTGCTGGCCATCGCCCAGCCGCGCGTAGATCAGGGTGCGTTCGCCGAGCCGCTCGAGCACATCGACGACGCCGTCGGCATTGCCCTGTCCGGCGGCAACGATGCGCACGTCTTCCGAACGGATGCCGAAAGTGTAGTTGCCATCGGTCAATTGGCTGGAGGCGATCTCGGTCTGCACCGAGATGCCGTCCGCAAATCTGGCCGTGGCGTTCTTGCCCGATCTGTCGAGTGTCGCATCGACGAAGTTCATCGCCGGCGCGCCGACGAAACCCGCGACGAATTTGGTCGCCGGGCGTTCGTAGATCTCCATAGGGGTACCGATCTGGTCGATCTTGCGATTGTTCATGACGACAATGCGGTCGGCCAGCGTCATTGCTTCGACCTGGTCGTGGGTGACGAAGATCATCGTCGATTGCAGCCGCTGGTGAAGCTGGGCAAGCTCGATGCGGGTTCGGGTGCGCAGCGCCGCATCGAGATTGGAGAGCGGCTCGTCGAACAGGAAGGCCTTCGGCTCCTTGACGATCGCACGGCCGATCGCGACGCGCTGCCGCTGACCGCCGGAGAGCTGGCCCGGCTTGCGATCGAGCAGATGCGCCATTTCGAGGATGCGGGCGGCTTCGTTGATGCGCGCCTCGATGACCTTGCCTGGTACGCCGATATTCGCAAGGCCGAAGGCCATGTTGTCGCGCACCGTCATATGCGGATAAAGCGCATAGGACTGGAACACCATCGCAATGCCGCGCTTGCCCGGCGGCAGATGATCGATGCGCTCGTTGTTGATGGCAATCTCGCCGCTATCGACAGCTTCAAGACCGGCGATCATCCGAAGAAGCGTCGATTTTCCGCAGCCGGACGGCCCCAGGAACACGATGAATTCGCGTGCCCTTATGGAGAGCGACAGATGATCCAGCACCGTCATGGCACCGAACTGCTTGCTCACGTTCCTGATCTCGATATCGGCCGTCACGTCGACGCTCCTCCTCAGCGTTTGCGCTTTCTCGATGATCCGCCCGAACTCAGAGCCTCAGGCGTATGAACTGGTAGGAATACGCCGGCAGCGACAGGTTTAGTTTGCCGCCGGCGACTTCGGCGCCCTCACCCTTCCTGGGGCTGACATTGCCAGGGTTTTCGGCCGAATTGACGGCTTTCAGATCGGCGTGTGCCATCACCTGGTGATCGACGATCTCCGCCGCCCCGAAGCCGGAGAGGTCGACCACTGTTTCGATTACCTCGCTCGAATGGCGGTTGACGGCGAAGAAGGTGACGTGGCCGGTTTGCCTGTCGTGCACGCCGGCAACATCGACATAGGCGACGTCGCCCGCAACGCTGGATCTGTAGGTCGGGCTTTCCACCTTGAGATCCAGCGCATTGCCGCGGCCATAGTTGGAAGCAAACAGATAGGGATAAAAAATCGTCTGCCGCCATGCCGGACCATTCGGAACGGTCATGATCGGCGCGATGACATTGACCAGTTGTGCCAGGCACGCGATCTTGACGACGTCGGAACGGCGGATGAAGGTGTTGAGGATCAGGCCGACCTGCAGCACATCCTCGAAATTATAGATGTCTTCGAGCAACGGCGGGGCGAACGGCCAACCGTCGCTGCCGCCGAGTATCTTCTTGTCCTGCTCCTTGGAATGGTACCAGACGTTCCATTCGTCAAACGAGATGTAAACCTGCTTGTTGGAGCGCTTCTTGGCCTTGATATAGTCGATGACGCCGGCGACCGAGACAATGTAGGCGTCGAGCTTTTCGCTCATGGCGAGATAGTTCGGAGCGTCGTTGGCTTCGTTGTCGAAATACATGTGCAGCGAGATGTAGTCGACCTCGTTGTAGGTATGGTCGAGAACCGTCGCTTCCCATTCAGGGTAGGTGGGCATCTTGGCGTTCGAAGAGCCGCAGACCACCAGTTCGAGTGACTTGGAGAAGGCGCGCATGGCCTTGGCCGTCTCATGCGCCAAGCGGCCATACTCGTCCGCGGTCTTGTGGCCGATCTGCCAGGGGCCATCCATTTCATTGCCGAGGCACCAGAGCTTGACGTCGAAGGGCTCCTTGCGGCCGTTGGCGATGCGCTTGTCGCTCCATTTGCTGCCGCCGGGATGGTTAGCGTACTCCAGCAGGTTGCGGGCTTCGTCGAGGCCGCGCGAGCCGAGATTGACGGCAAGCATCATCTCGGTGTTGGCGCAGGTGCACCAATCGGCAAATTCATGCAGGCCGACTTCGTTGCTTTCCGACGTATGCCAGGCGAGGTCGAGCCGCACCGGGCGCTCTTCCTTGGGGCCAATGCCGTCTTCCCAATTGTAGGCTGAGACGAAATTGCCGCCGGGATAGCGGACGATCGGAACATTGAGTTCCCTGACGAGATCGATGACGTCCTGACGCATGCCGTTGGCATCCGCTGTCGGATGGCCGGGCTCATAGATGCCGGTGTAAACTGCCCGCCCGAGATGCTCGATGAAGGATCCGTAGAGTCTCGGATCGATCTCCGAGACAACAAAATGCGGATGTGCCGTAACGGCTGCCTTCATGCATTCCTCCCATCGATATCACAAATGATGATTTAAATCACCTTGCCCGATATCAAAGAGGAACTGGCAACCCTTCGTCAAGTCAAAAATGCCCAAATGTAGGACAATTAGACCAACGCTTTGGCACAGCAGAAAGCCAAACAGTTGAAGTTGCTGCGTTATCTTCAGAACCCGATTTCATGATATCAACCAGTTTTGATCCTGAGCAGAATGTCCTGATCGTAGTTTCCAAAGCCCTTGCCGAAAATGTTGATCCCGCCGGGGCGCTCGGCGTCGTCCTTGACGCCGATACGGACGCGGATTGAATGATGGCTCTTCAGATCGAGAGCGGCGAGGCCGGTTTCGGAAATCCTGAGACCGTCGACATAGGTGCCGTCATTGGCAATTCGCCAGTTCTTCAGCTTGCCGTATTGCGAGCCCTTGAGCTTCCACCAGGAGGGCGTGAAGACGCCGCGCTTGTCGCCGAAATCCCCCGGCGACGTCCAGGTGCCGACATCGACACCATTGATCGTCAGCGTGATGTCCGAGGGCCAATCGGCGCTGGTGCCCGGCACTTCCGAAGACAGCTCTATCGCCACTTCGAGTCCGGTGATCTCGGCATTGGCGAGCTTGGCATTGTTGGGGAACTGGTATTCGACAAAACCGCGCGTGAACCACAGCAAACCGGCTTTCATGCGATCCGGATCAAGGAAAGTGTTCGGCACATCGAGCAAGCCGATGATGCCGTCCGGCGAACAAAGGCCGCAGGGCGCGGTAACCTCAAAGCCGGTGTAAAGCCCGATCGGCATCGACACTTCGATCGCATCGTTCTTGACCGCACGGTATTCGCTCTTGAACACGACAAGCACTTCTTCGGCCGTCGGATAACAGATTTTCTGACTGCCTTTCTTCGCTTTCAGGTTCTCGGTTCGGATCAGCCCCGCATCCTCCAGCACCTGGATGTTGGTTGAGACGGTCGACTGCGGCAGCGACAGCACGGCGGCGATTTCGTTGATATTCATCGGCCCCTTTTCATGCAGCAGTTTCAGCATCGAGATCCGCGCCGAGGAGGCAAGCCCTTTGAGCACGGCAATGCCTTCCTCAGGTTCAATCACCAGAAAATTGCGACTCATGAAATTGCCCGGCCCACGCGAAATCCATATTCGAAATTTACCCTGTATATCGAGATAGCTGATTTAATCAATGCGCAGGCGGAACGCCGGGCAATTTGTTGAATCCGGCAGGGCGAGGGTCAACCGGTGGCCCTGCACAGAGTTTGTGCTGGAGTCACATGCAGAGTGGACACCTGAACGCCGATCGCCCAATCTAGTCCCGAGCCGAGCCCCGGTGATGGCGGCTTGCACATAAATTGGTGTGGACGGGTCGTGACCAAAGGGTGGAAATTATACGATCAGCGACTGGCCTGGGTCCTCGTCGCGCCTGTGCTTATACTGCTTACCCTGCTTCTGCTGCTGCCGATCGCGATGATGACGGTCTACACGTTTTTCACCTTCGTCACCGCCGGAGTTGAGTCGGCGGTGCTGACCTTCGATAACTGGAAGGAATTCCTCACCGACAGCTACTATCACGGCTTTCTTTGGAAGACCGTTCGCGTCGGCGCCATCACCGCGGTGATCTGCGCGATCCTTGGCTATTTCCCCGCCTATTTCATCTGGGCCACGACCTTCAGGCACAAATGGCTGCTGTTGCTGCTGCTCATCGTGCCGTTCTGGATCAGCTTCACCATCCGGACGTTCTCGTGGATCCACATCCTCGGCGAACAGGGGCTGATCAACGTGGCGCTCATCAGGCTGGGCGTCATCAACGAGCCGTTGCCGATGCTCTACACCGAGGGCGCCGTCATCATGGGGCTGTTGCATTTTCTGCTGCCCTACATGATCCTGAACGTCTATGTCAGCCTGGAAAGCATCGACCGCACGCTGATCGCCGCCGCGCGCTCGATGGGCTGTACCAGCGCGCAGGCGTTCCGCGAAGTGACCTTGCCACTATCGATGCCGGGGCTGGGCGCTGGGCTGCTGCTCTGCTTCGTGCTGGCGGCCGGTTCCTATGTGACGCCGCAGTTGCTCGGCGGTAGCCGCGATGCGCTGTTCGGCAACCTGATTTACGATACCATTATGGGGCAGCTCAATTGGCCGATGGGGGCAACGCTTTCCATCGTCCTGTTCGTCCTGCTCGGCGCCGCCGCGGCCGCCTACAGCCGCTATATGGGCCTGTCGCAGATCATGAAGGGCCTCAGCGCATGAGAGCGGATCATCCCGATCGCGAAGGCAGATGGGCCTGGCGGCTGACCGGCGCGATCACGGTGTGCGTCTACATCTTCATGTTTGCGCCGATCCTCGCCACGGTCGTGCTTTCCTTCAACGCCTCGATGTTCGGCGGCTTTCCCCTCACCGGCTTCAGCCTGCGGTGGTATGAGAAGCTGCTCACCAACGAGCCGGTTCTCGACGCCTTCCGGACATCGATGTGGATTGCCCTGGTAACGGCAACGGTGACGACACTGCTCGGCATCATGGCGGCATTAGCGCTGGTGCGCTTCGAGTTTCGTGGCAAGCAGGTGATCAACACGCTTGTCATTCTTCCCGCGCTGGTCCCCGAAACGATACTCGGCGTCGGCCTGCTGGTCATGATCAAAGCCGTCGACCAGCCGCGCAGCATGACGCTGCTGGTGCTCGGCCACATTCTGCTCACGCTCCCCTACGTGGTGCTGATCGTCCAGGCGCGCATGGTCGGCATAAAGCGTTCCTATGAGGAGGCGGCGCTGTCGCTCGGGGCGCCGCGTGTGTCGACATTCCGCGAGATTACGCTGCCGCTGCTCATTCCCGCAGTGCTTGCCAGCGTCCTGCTCGCTTTCACCATTTCGTTCGACAACACTTCGGCCAGCCTGTTCTGGCGGCCGGCGGGCGTCGAGACCATGCCGACGCAAATCCTTTCGATGCTGAAGATCTCGATCAGCCCCGAGGTGAACGCGCTCGGAACCGTCATGATCCTTTTGACGGTCGGCATTCCCTTGGCTGGCGGGCTCATCCTGCAAAGCCTCACCTGGTTCAAGGCAGGCAAGTGAAAATGAAAATGGGAGAACGGAAATGAAAGTGACAACCACCAAACGACTGGAACGGCTGAATGAGCGCTATGCCGATGGCGACATCAGCCGGCGATCATTCCTGACGCTGACGGCCGCCGCTGCCGCCGCCACCGGGCTTTCCATGCCCTGGATGGGACGGGCGCTGGCCGCGGTTTCGGAAGTGCGCTTCGACGGATGGGGCGGCGTGGTGCAGGAAGCGATCGATAAGTACGCGTTCCAGCCTTACACCGCCAAGTCCAAGGTCAAGGTCGTCCAGGGCACCTTTGGCGACGAGAACGAGATCATCACCAAGATCAAGACGTCGAAGCCGGGCGACTTCCAGATCGTCCATTCTTCCGGCGTCAACTACTACATCAAATACGTCAATGGCGGTTTCAATTCGGAGATCAACGAGGCGAACATCCCGAACATGGCAAATGTGCTGACCGCCATGATCGAGCCGTTCCGCAAGATCACGCCAAAGCTGTCGGCTGTGCCCTATGATTACGGCACCACCGGCATCGCCTACAACAACAAGGTCATCTCGCCGGAGGAAGCCAAGGAAAAGGGCGCCAACCTGCTTACCGACAAGAAATATGCCGGCAAGATCGGCGGCTACGCCGATATGACGACGCGCGTCTGGTATGCGGCGCTGCAGACGAAACAGGACCCCAACAACATCCAGGACATGGATGCCATCTGGGCCAAGGTTCGCGAGACCCGCGACCTGGCCAAGAAGTTCTGGAGTTCCGGCGCGGAACTGATGGACCTCCTGTCGCGAAACGAGATCGTCGTCACCGACGCCTGGTCAGGACGTGTCGCCGCCCTGCAGCAGCAGGGCCAGCCAATCGGCTATCTCGACCCTGCCGGCTCATACGCGTGGATGGAGGACATGCTGGTGCTCAAGGGTTCGCCCATGGCCGAATGCGAGGAACTGATCAACTTCATGCTGGATCCGGCAACGTCGATCGCCGTCGCCGAGGGCCAGAACTATCCGCCATCGCTTGACCCGACCAAGGTGAAGCTGACCGACAAGATCGCGGCACTTCCGGCCTTCGATCCGACCGGATCGATGAAGTCGCTGACCTTCGCCGATCCGCTCTACTGGGCGAAGAACGAAGACGCCTGGACCAAGCAATGGGACAGGGTGTCGAAAGGTGCATGACGACAACAGCCACGACCAGCAGCCCCGGCCGGCTTCGGCCGGGGCCGCTGGCGACCCGCTCGCCCAAGGTGAGAGACAGCCGACAGGAAAGCCTGCGGTCGAGTTTCGCGACATCGATATTTTTTACGGCAAGTTCGCCGCTGTGCGCGATTTTTCACTGGCGATCCGCAAGGGTAGTTTCGTCACCTTGCTCGGGCCGTCCGGCTGCGGCAAGACGACGATCCTGCGATCGATCGCGGGCCTGGTCGACATCTCCAGCGGCCAGATCTCGATCGGCGGAAAACGGGTCGACGACATCCCGATCTACAAGCGCAACATTGGTCTGGTGTTCCAAAACTACGCGCTCTTTCCGCACAAGAACGTCTTCGACAACGTCGCATTCGGCCTGAAATATCGAAACGTGCCGAAACCGGAAATCGTGCGCCGGGTCAAGAAGGCGCTGGACATGGTGCGGCTGCCCGGCAGTGAGACAAAGCTGCCATCACAGCTCTCTGGCGGCCAGCAGCAACGCATCGCACTGGCCCGCGCCATCGTCTTCGAGCCGGAAGTGCTGCTGCTGGACGAGCCTCTGTCGGCACTCGACGCCAACATGCGCGAGGACATGCGCGTCGAGATCAAGAAAATCCAGAGGGAGACGGGCATCACCGCTATCTTCGTGACGCACGACCAGGAAGAAGCTTTGTCGATGTCCGACCACATCGTCGTCATGAATGCCGGCCTGATCGAGCAGATCGGCTCCCCCGCGCAGGTCTATGACCAGCCGGCCACCGCATTCGTCGCCAATTTCCTTGGCAAGGCCAACATGCTGCCCGGCAGCGTGACTGTGATGGACGGCAAGATGGCGACGATCGCGCTGGCCAGCGGCCATGTCGTAAAGGCGGCCGTGCCGAAGGCGCTCGCGACCGGCAGCGCGGTCACCGTCGTCGTTCGCCCGCAGAAGCTTACCGTCGGTACCGTCGGTGCTGCCAACAGGCTGGCGGGACGGATAGTCTCGACCTCCTATCTGGGCGGCAATGCGGTCTACGAGATCGACATCGGCGCCGGCACGCTGGTGCGCGCCAACACGCTGATCGACGGCCAGCCGCTGCGTGAAGGCGAAATGGTCGATGTCTGCTTCGATCCTCTGGGCTGCGTGCTTCTCGACGCGCAAGGCTTACGCATCGCGTAGCGAGGCGGAACTGAGCCGTTCAGTCTTTCCCGTTACCCTTTGGCCCGAGAAACCGCGCATAGACCTCACCGACAATACCGCGCCGGAAAACCAGCACGCAGACCATGAAGGTCAGGCCGGTGGCGATGGTCACCGGAAAACTCGAGGTGGCGAGCGTGTTTTCCAGGCCGACGACCAGACTGGCCCCGATGATCGGCCCGACCATGGTGCCGATGCCGCCGAGGAGCGTCATCAGGATCACCTCGCCCGACATCTGCCAGGTGACGTCGGTGAGCGTGGCAAACTGAAAAACGATCGCCTTGAGCGCGCCGGCCAGCCCGGCCAATGTCGCCGACATGACGAAAGCCGCCAGCTTGTAGTTGGCGACGGAATAGCCCAGCGAAATGGCCCGGCTCTCGTTTTCCCGGATGGAACGCAGGATCATGCCGAAAGGCGAGTTGATGATGCGCCAGATGGCGAACACGCCGATGAGGAAGACTGCCAGCACGAAATAATAGATGTTGATCGAGACGTTCAGGTCGAGCATTCCAAGCAGCCTACCACGCGGCACGCCCTGGATGCCGTCCTCACCTCCGGTGAACGGTGCCTGCACGCAGAAGAAGAAGAACATCTGCGACAGCGCCAGCGTGATCATGGCGAAATAGATGCCTTGCCGGCGGATGGCAAAGAAGCCCATCACAAGGCCGAGCAGCGCGGCACCCAGGACGCCGAGCAGGATGCCGGCTTCCGGCGGCCAGCCCAAGACCTTGACCGCGTATGCGGTGAAATAGGCCGCCCCGCCGAAGAACGTCGCATGGCCGAAGGACAACAGGCCGGTGTAGCCGAGCAGAAGGTTGAACGCGCAGGCAAACAGCGCAAAGCACAGCATCTTCATCAGGAAGATCGGATAGACGAAGAAAGGCGCCACCAGCAGCGCCAGGATGCCGAGCCCGACCAGCGCCCATTCAAGCCGTGCGGAATTCTTGGCACGCGTCTCGCGAAGGGTCAGTTCGGCCATCTCAGGCATCCCTTCCGAACAGGCCGGCTGGCCGGACCAGAAGCACGATCGCCATGATGACGAAGACCACCAGATTGGAGGCTTCGGGATAGAAAACCTTGGTCAAGCCTTCGGCGAGGCCAAGCATGTAACCGGTGACGATCGCCCCGAGGATCGATCCCATGCCGCCGACCACGACAACGGCGAAAACGACGATGATGAGGTCAGATCCCATCAGCGGGCTCACCTGATAGATCGGCGCGGCGAGAACCCCCGCAAGCCCGGCAAGAGCGGCGCCGAGGCCGTAGGTAAGGGTCAGCAGCAACGGCACGTTGACGCCGAAAGCCTGCACCAGGCCGGGGTTCTCCGTTGCCGCGCGCAGATAGGAGCCCAGCCTGGTCTTCTCGATCAGCGCCCAAGTGCCGAAACAGACGATCATCGAGGCTACCACCACCCAGCCGCGATAATTGGGCAGGAACATGAAGCCGAGATTGGTGCCGCCGGACAGCAGCGGCGGCACGGAATAAGGACTTCCCGATACGCCATAGTAGTAACGGAATACCCCTTCGAGCACGAGCGCGAGGCCAAAGGTGAAAAGCAGCCCGTAGAGCGGGTCGATGTCGTAAAGCCTCGACAGCGCCAGGCGCTCGACCACGATGCCGAAGCCGCCGACGATCAGCGGCGACAGGATCAAAGCCGGCCAGTAGCCGATACCGAACCGGGTGAGAAGCAGGTAGCCGATGAAGGCGCCGAGCATATAGAGCGCGCCGTGAGCGAAATTGATGACGCGCAACAGGCCGAATATGACAGCAAGGCCCAGGCTCAGCATTGCGTAGAACGAGCCGTTGATGAGGCCGACCAGCAATTGGCCGAGGAATGCCTGAACGGGTATTCCGAAGATCATCGTCATGGCGCCATCATACACCCAGCACTTCATGCAGCAGCGTCATGCGATCCGGCAGTTCGCCGACCGGAAAGGCCGCCACGACCTTGCCGTGCTCCATCAGGTAGAAACGGTCGGTGACGCGGCTGGCAAAGCGGAAATTCTGCTCGACCAGCAGGATCGTCATACCGCGCTTTTTCATCGTCGCCAGCAGATCGCCGATGCGCTGCACGATGACCGGAGCCAGGCCCTCGGTCGGCTCATCGAGAAGCAGCATTTTCACGCCGGTTCTGAGCATGCGCGCAATCGCCAGCATCTGCTGCTCGCCGCCCGAGAGCCTGGTGCCGGGGCTGTTACGGCGCTCCTTCAGATTGGGGAAAAGATCGAATATTTCCTCCACGCTCATGCCGCCTTCGGCGACGATCGGGGGCAGCACCAGATTCTCGTCCACGGTCAGCGTCGCGAAGATGCCGCGTTCCTCCGGCACCAGGCCGATGCCTTGCTGCGCAGTCCGGTGCAATGGCAGGCGCATCAGATCCTTGCCGTCGAAAAAAATCTGGCCGGTCCGCTGGCGGATTAGCCCGATGATGGCGCGCAATGTCGTGGTCTTGCCGACGCCGTTGCGGCCCAGCAACGTCACAGTTTCACCTGGAAAGACCTCCAGATCGACGCCGTGCAGCGCATGGCTCTCGCCATACCAGGCGTTGAGGTCGCGGACTGCAAGAAGCGGCGCGGCGTCAGTCATCGGCGGTGCCCATATAGGCGACCCTCACCCGCTCGTCGCGGCTGACCGTGGGGTAGTCGCCGGCGGCAAGGATTTCGCCGCGCTGCATGACGGTTATCCAGTCGCAAAGATCGGCCACCACTGTCAGATTGTGCTCGACCATCAGCACGGCGCGATCCCTGGCAACCGAGCGGATGATGTCGGAAACCGTACGCACGTCCTCATGCCCCATGCCGGCCATCGGCTCGTCGAGCAGCAGCACTTTCGGCTCGAGCGCCAGCGTCGTGGCGATCTCGAGCACACGTTTCCTGCCATAGGAGAGATCGGCGGCGGGCCTGTTCTTGGCATCGTCGAGACCGACAGACCGCAAAAGCTCCTCGGCGCGCGGCGTCAATCTATCGAGCGCCGATAGCGAGCGCCAGAACTGAACGCTGAGCCCGCCCGGTCGCTGCAATGCAACGCGCACATTGTCGAGCACGCTGAGATGCGGAAACACTGCCGATATCTGGAACGAGCGCACCAGGCCCATCCGCGCGACTTTGGCCGGCGAGGTGCGGGTGATGTCGTGGCCGAGCAGTTCGATCCTGCCGCTGGTCGGCGGCAGGAACTTGGTGAGCAGGTTGAACACGGTGGTCTTGCCGGCGCCGTTGGGTCCGATCAGCGCGTGGATATTGCCGTGGTAGACGTCGAGATCGACATTCCTGACAGCAACGAAGCCGGCGAAGTCGCGCCGCAAACCGCGGGCGGAAAGCACTACCTGCGGCCGATCCGGTTCAGGCGGCGCCATCGGTCCGCCAATCACTCGCCGGCCGTGGGACAGCCGCTCTCTTTGGCGCTCAGGAACGCCTCGTTACCGGGGATCGTGGCGAGGGGTTTGTAATAGTCCCACTCCTTGGTGCTCTCACTCGGCGACTTGACCTGATAAAGATACATGTCGTGAACCATGTTGCCGTCGGGCTGCACTTTGCCGTTCGCCGTAAAGACGTCGTTCACCGGCATCGAATGCAATTCCTTGGCGACCGCCTCGGTTCCATCGGTGCCGGCTTTGTCGATCGCCTTCAAATACTGTGTCACGGCTGAATAGGTGGCGGCCTGGATCATATTCGGCATGCGGTTGGTGCGCTTGAAGAACCGCTGGGCGAACTCGCGGCTCTTGTCGTCGCGATCCCAGTAGAAGCCTTCGGTCAGCACCACGCCTTGCGCCGCCTCGAGACCGAGCCCATGCACCTCGGCCAGCGTGAAGAGAAGCGCTGCAAGGCGCTGACCGCCCTGCACGATACCGAATTCGGCCGCTTGCTTGATCGAGTTGGAGGTGTCGAGGCCGGCATTCGCCAGGCCGATGACCTTGGCGCCCGACGATTGCGCCTGCAGCAGGAAGGATGAATAGTCGGTCGAGCCGAGCGGGTAACGCACCTCGCCAACCACCTTCCCGCCATGGCTCTCGACGAACTTTGCGGTCTGCTCCTTGAGCGAATATCCGAATGCATAATCGACGGTGACGAAGAACCAGCTGTCGCCGCCTTGCTGGACGAGAGCGCCACCGGTCCCCACTGCCTGCGAATGCGTGTCGTAGGCCCAGTGGAAGCCATAGGGCGAGCACTGTTTACCAGTTAGCTCGGTGGTCGCGGCGCCGGTGACGATATCAATTTTCTTCTTTTCCTTGGAAATCCCCTGGACGGCGAGTGCCACCGAGGAGGTGGTGAGTTCCATGATGGAATCGACCTGTTCGGTGTCATACCACTGCCGCGCAATGTTGGAGGCGATGTCCGGCTTGTTCTGGTGGTCGGCGCTGACGATCTCGACCGGCGCACCTTGCACCTTGCCGCCGAAATCCTCGACCGCCATCTTGGCGGCCTCGACCGACCACTTGCCGCCGAAATCGGCATAGACGCCCGACTGGTCGTTGAGAATGCCGATCTTGACCTTGCCATCGGAAATCTCGGCGGCTGCAGCAGGCATCGCAGTCGCTGCAAGAAGCGCGGCCGAGACCAGGTACGATAGCTTCATTGGTGACTTCCTCCCTTATGGTCGACAACCGAGCAACATGTCGGCGGCTGCCTGCTGCGGCACGAAGAGCGGCCTCCCATATTCCATCCTCTCCAGCGCAAAATCACGCAGCGCTGTACGGCCACCGTCCTTCAAATCGTAACATCGCTCGGCAACGCGAGAACAGTTACTTTAGTATTAGGCATCCGCGATACCCGGCCGCCGAAGCGCAACATAGCGCCGGATCGTGCGGCGTCCAGATCGGCCTTTATTCTCGCCGAAGCAACAATTACGGCTGACGGTCCGGATATCGTTGAACGAGAATTCCCCTCGTCAACCGTCGGCTGGATGATGGCAGGCGACCAGGCGGCCCTCGCCGATGCTTTGGAGAAGCGGGCGCTCGCTGCGGCAGATCGGGGTGGCAGCTGGGCAACGGGTGTGGAACCGGCACCCCGAGGGGTGGGTTCATCGGGCTGGGCAGGTCACCCTTGAGCACCAGCCGGCCACGCCGCGCCCGGTCGATGCCGGGTATCGGCACGGCGGAACGCAGCACCGCGGTGTAATGGTCTCCCGGACATTCGCGGCAATCGAGGAAGATCCGACCGTCTATCACACCATAAATGGTCCCAATGAGTTCCACGTCATCGGCACGATGCGGGACTGGACCATCGTCGACCGCCTGCATCGGATCGAGGCGCCGACCTGGTTTTCCGCGGCTTCTACAACGAAGCGACCGAGGCCTGCGTCCAGCCCTTTCTGGATCTTATCCCCTACGTCGAAGGCCTGGTCTTCCCGAATTCCAGCCACATGCCGCATGTCGAGGAAAAGCACGACGGCCTCGCCGCCGTCGGGCGCTTCCTGGCCAAATACGATTGACGTTGCAGCACCAGGCCTTCTGCTCCAACGGATCGTCGACACGGCGCAGTGGTCATGAAGGCCGGCATGGCCGGAATCAGCCTGCCTTCACCTGTACTGGCTTCCCGTCGCTGAAAAATCTGACGGATACGGAGTGGGAGGGACCCCCGGCGCCGGTGGGTATGGAAACCATCGCCTCCAAGTTTCGCAAAACACGTTGCAACCGAATTGATTAGCCGTCGTTAAAGTGCGGGTGATCTAGCGGGGCATGGGGAGCTTTCATGCAGACGTATCTCGTCGAGCGTATGGACGGCGACGATGTTATATCGGTGCGCGTTGTCAACGCGCCGAGTCCGTTCAGAGCCGCAGCTATGATGACGGGCGGGCGTATTACCTTCCGAACGTGGGAAAAGGATTGGATTCGTGTGACCGACGAAAATCGGGGACAGATCTATGCATATTGTTTCGTCTCCGGCAGCTATTCCGACACCGAAGCATCGCCTGTATCGCCCGGGAGAACCACAGAATAGGCAATATGCCTGCGTAGCGGCAATTCCGTCTTCAACCCGCCTTGGTCTTCGATCCCGCCTTGGCATGTGTCCAACAGGTGTTGCCAACTTGGCACAAACGCCAGTGCTCGCCGTGTCATGCGCACCACGGCAGCCAGCGAGCTCGGCATGATTGGCTCGGCCCGCGGCTTGCGAAACAGGCGAAGGGCATCATCAGAATGATCGATGAAAAGATCGGGGCGGGGGGCGATAAGTGACCCTAATCTTAGCGTAGGCAACTCATGTCTTCGGCATATTTGGGATCAGAAGTCGCGGATCAGGATCTAGCGGTGGATTGTCAGACAACGACCTCCGATAATTGGTCAAGTGTCCCACAATACCCACTGGATCAGGGTGGTCCCGTACTGCGCCCATTTCAAAGATTGGGCGCCGATTTTGCCAACATTGCGGCCTTCGAGCACCTGAGAAATATCGTCCGCCAGTACCCCGACAAGCTTGCAATCAGCGACGGCGCCAATCGTCTGACCTATTCCCAGCTTCTCCGGTCAGTCGAGACGCTGTCCTACCAGATCGCGGCGGCCGTCCCAGATGGACAGGCGATAGGGATTCTTCAGGCCAACTCAGCCTGGTATCCCATCGCCATGCTGGCCAGCATGGCGGCTGGGCGCCCTTCGGTGCCGCTCAACGCACGAGATCCTGGCTCGCGGATTCTTGAAATCGTGGCCGGGGCGCGACTCTCAGCTATTCTGGGCGAGGGCAATGTCCGACCCGAACGTTTGCCTCACCGGGTCAGTTGGATCGATGTGTCGACCAGTGCGGCCTCGCAGGGTGGGCAAGTGCCTCAGTCTTATTCCGCCTCGGTCGATGCGCCCGCCATCGTGCTTTATACATCAGGAAGCACGGGCCGGCCCAAAGGCATCGTTAACAGCCAGCGCAGCTTGCTGTGCCGGGTCCAGCAATATGTCGATGCATGCCACATCAACTCGGATGATGTTTTCCTGCCATTGACCGGACCCGCCACAATCGCCGGGTGCCGGGAGATTCTTGCGGCTCTTCTCACCGGCGCCACCTTGCATCTGGTCGAAGTCGAAGCGGTCGGCTTGCGCGCCGTGCAACGTCTGGTGCGATCCGCGGGCGTGACAATCACCTATCTGGTGCCGGCACTGCTTCGCGCGCTTATGGCAGACGGACCTGCGGAAGCATTTCATTCACTCAGAGTCGCCCGGATCGGTGGCGAGAAGGTGCCGTGGAGCGACATCGCCCTGCTGCGCAAGGCCGTCTCCGATACGTGCCTCATCCAGATCGGTTACTCGTCAACCGAGACCACGGGCTCGCAATGGTTCCTGCCGCGAGACTGGCCGGAGCATGGAGATTCGGTTCCAGTTGGCTGGCTACTGCCTGGCATCACCTTTGCAATTGTCGACAAAACGGGCCGCCGCGTTCAACCAGGCCGCAGCGGAGAGCTTCTGATCAGGAGCCCCTATGTCTTGCTTGGCCATTGGGAGGACGGGGCTGTTGTGCCGACAACATCAGACCCGGACGATCCAAGCCTTCGGATTTTCGCGACGGGTGACCTCGTTAGACTTGATGACCAAGGCCTACTGCACATCGTCGGTCGCAAGGGGCGCCAGGTAAAGATCAATGGTCGACGCGTCGAGCCAGCCGAGCTCGAACGGGTGCTGCGTTGCGCACCCTCTGTTGCGGATGCTGTGGCAATCGTGGCTGCGGCGAATGAGCTTGTCGCCTTTGTTGTTCCTCGGCGCTCGGCCGAAGCGGCCTTTTCAGACGAGCTTCGCCAGCTTGTCAGGTCCAATCTGCCGCCGCCGCTGCGTCCCCTGCGGTTGCACACGATCGCCGAGATGCCGCGTCTGCCGAGCGGCAAAGTCGACATCACGACACTTGCAGACATGGATCTTTCAGCCAGAGAGACGGCAGCGATCGAGCGTCCGCTCGAGCCGCGAGGCAAGCTGACGGCGCAGCAGGTCGTCCAGCGGGCATGGACCAGCATTCTTAATACGCGGGTGGCGGCAGGGCGCTGGGACGACGCCGGAGGAGATTCACTGAAGCTGCTGCACTGCGTCATGGAAATCGAAAGCGCTATCGGGCAGGAACTCGGTCTTGAGGCCTTCACCGTCGGAATGAGCCTGGACGAAATGGTCAAGGCGGTCGTATCTGCACAGGCAGGCGACCAAAGCGCGCGCGCCGAGAAGCACGATCCTCCCATTCTTTTTCTGTTCCCGGGGTCGGTCGGCTATGGCCCGAGCCTTGCTGCCTTTGCAGCAGCGATGGGCAAGGTCACCCGCGTTGCCCCGATCAGGTATCCGGCCCTGGCTCTGATACTGCGCGGGCAAAACAGCCTCGCCGACATGGCCGATGCCGCCGTCGAGCAGATCCGCCGCACTCAACCTTCGGGTAACATACGACTTCTTGGCCATTCGCTCGGCGGCGCTGTTGCTTTCGAAGTGGCGGCGCGGCTGCTGGCCGCGGGGCGAACCATAAAGTTTGTCGGCATACTCGACACCAGCCTCGTCGGCGAGCGAAGCGCCTACTTGGAGACGTTTACGCGCACATTTAATCGAATCCGGACCAACCGCGTATCCGCTTACCGGATGGCTTGCCGCGCCCTCGCGAAAGTCGCCGTGAAAATGGGGCGAGAGGCGCAACTGGTCCGGTTTCTCGATCGCTACGCTCAGGGACAATTCAATGCGACGAGCTTTAGAACCAAACTGGAACTGCAGGAGGTTTTGCGGGCACGGGCCTTCTTCCAATGGCTGACAGAGCCGAAGCCGGCGCTGCCGATCACCGGCACCCTGTTTCGCTGTGCTCGACCCGGAATGACTCTGGCCATCGGCTGGGATCGCGTTTTCGCCCATCTGGACGTGATTCCGATCGTCGGCACCCATATCGACCTGGTCATAGAGCCTCACCTCGCCACCAACCGTCCCCTTATCGAGAAAGCGGTGGCGCAAACCTATTCGCCAACCGAGTCTCGCAAACTGGAGTACAAGCCATCGACCTGATCTCAACATTCGGCAAGGACGCGCTGGTGCTCGAGGCTGGCGCGGAAGTCGATCGTATCGTCCAGATCTTGCGCCAGCAGGTCTTTGGCACGCTGCGACGTCGAGGGGTGGTTGTCGGCCTCTCAGGCGGCATCGACAGCTCAGTCGTCGCGGCGTTGTGTGCTCGCGCCTTTGGAAAAGACAAGGTCCTCGGGATATTCATGCCGGAGCGCCATTCCTCCGGCGACTCGCTAAGGCTCGGCCGCACCGTCGCCGCGCAGCTTGCTATCGATACGGTCCTGGAGGATATAACGCCGGCCCTGGAAGCGATCGGCGCCTATAGACGGCAGATCGAAGCAATCAAGACTGTCGTTCCCGAATATGGGGACGGCTGGAAATGCAAGCTGGTGCTCGCCTCGGTTCTCGAGAGCAACGGTCTCAACATCACGCGCCTCACGGTTCAGGACCCCGAGGGCAGGACCGACACGGTGCGTCTGCCGTCGGCAGCCTATCTGCAGATCGTCGCGGCAACCAATTACAAGCAGCGCCTGCGGAAGATGACCGAATACTACCATGCCGACCGCCTCAACTACGCGGTAGCGGGCACGCCGAACCGCCTGGAGTACGACCAGGGCTTCTTCGTCAAGCAAGGCGACGGAATTGCCGACCTGATGCCAATCGTCCACCTCTACAAGACCCAGGTCTATCAATTGGCGGAATATCTTGGGGTGGAGGAAGAGGTCCGGCGAAGACCGCCCACCACGGACACCTTCTCGATGCCGCAGAGTCAGGAGGAGTTCTACTTCGCGCTGCCTTATTATTTGATGGATCTGTGCCTCTACGGCTTGAACCACGGGATAGCCAGCGAAGAGATCGCTGAGGCAACCGGCCTCACCGAGGCGCAGGTCCAGAAGGTTTTCAAGGATATCGACAGCAAGCGGCGCGCCGCACGTTATCTTCACGCGCGGCCGTTGGTGTCCTCTTCAATGGGCGAGGGCTAGGCGATGTGCGGCATCGCCGGAATTGTGTCGCTGAGCGCCGCAGCGGCGTCCCCTTCCCGGGATGCGCTGATACGTATGGCGGGCGCGCTGGCGCATCGCGGCCCGGACGAGCGCGGCCTTTACCGGGACAGACGTGCAGGATTGGCGCATGCCCGCCTGTCCGTCATCGATCTCGCAAGCGGCCAGCAGCCACTCGCCGGCGCGGACGACACAATGTGGATCGTCTTCAACGGCGAAATCTTCAATTACGTCGAGCTGCGACAAGACCTGGCCGCGCTCGGTTATCGCTTCCGCACACGCAGCGACACCGAGGTCATCGTCCATGCCTATCATGCCTGGGGCGAGGCCGCCTTCGAGCGAATGAATGGGCAGTGGGCAGTCGCCATCTGGGACTCCGTGGCTGGTCGTCTCGTCTTGTCGCGGGATCGGTTCGGCATCTGCCCGCTGCACTTTTGCGAGCATGGCGGACGGCTTTACTTCGCCAGCGAGGTGAAGGCCATTTTCGCGGCCGATGCGGACATACCCCGCGCGTTCGATCCAGCCGGCATCGATCAGACTTTTACTCTTTGGACTGTCGCGCCGCCACAAGGCGTGTTTGGAGGAGTAAGCGAACTCACGCCTGGGCATGTCCGCATTTATGACCGCGGCGTCGTTCGCGAGCGGGCTTTTTGGAAGCCTGCCTATCCAGAGGTTGACGGGCCTGGCGATGATGAATTCAGCGGCTCGCTTGATGACGCGGTGGAGGAAGTGCGCAGCGCCTTGGAGACCGCGACGGCGCTCAGGATAGTACGCGCCGACGTGCCGGTTGGCTGCTATTTGTCCGGCGGGCTCGACAGCTCACTGGTCGCCACGCTGGGGAGACGCTTCGCGGGCGAGCGCTTCCAGACTTTCTCGCTGCGTTTTGCCGACGCCGAATATGATGAGACGCATTTCCAGCGCCTGGTTGCCGGCGTGGCCGGCAGCGACCATCATGAGGTGGTTGTTTCGCGCAGCGATATCGCTGGCATCTTCCCTGAGGTTATCTACCATGCCGAGCGGCCAATCCTAAGAACCGCGCCGGCGCCGCTGTTCCTGCTCTCGAGACTGGTGCGCCAGCATGGCATCAAGGTCGTGCTGACCGGCGAAGGGGCCGACGAAATGTTCGCCGGCTACGATTTGTTCCGCGAAGGCAAGGTCCGCCGCTTCTGGGGACGCCAGCCCGCCTCGAAGCGACGCTCCCGTTTGCTGGAGCGCCTCTATCCCTATCTCAGCCGCTCGCCGGTACAGCAGCAAGCTATGGCACGCCAGTTCTTCGGGCGCGACATCCACGCCTGTGGTGCGCCTGGTTTTGCGCATGGCACGCGCTGGCGTACCACAAGCGCCATCAAGCGGCTGTTTTCGCCAGACATGCGCGCCCAAACGGAGCGCCATAACGCCGTGTCCGAGCTGCTTGCCCGCCTGCCGTCGGAGTTTTCGCGATGGGGCTCTCTTGCGCAGGACCAGTATATCGAGATCCAGACGCTGATGTCGGGCTACCTGCTGTCCTCACAAGGGGACAGGATGCTCATGGCTCATTCCGTCGAGGGGCGCTTCCCGTTCCTCGACCATGAACTCGTGAGGCTCGCGAATTCGCTTCCGGCCGCCTACAAGCTGCGCGTGCTCGACGAAAAGCATGTGCTGAAACGTGTAGCGCAACCGATCGTGCCGTCGGAAATCGTCACCCGCAAGAAACAGCCTTACCGGGCCCCCAACGCGCTTTGCTTCGTCGCAGATGGCGCTCCGGTCTACATTCGCGAAGCACTTTCGGAGGCGGCGCTGCGCGAAGCGAACGTCTTCGATCCCAAATCGGTTACCCGGCTCCTGAGCAAGTGCCAAGCCAGCGCCGGCGGCGGCGACCTGTCCAACTCCGACAATATGGCGCTGGTCGGAGTGCTGTCGACGCAGCTTCTCCATCGGCAATTTATCGCGAGCCGTCCAAGTGGGGCTCGCACGCTCAAGCTCAGCATCGATATCGACCGCGAGCATCGTGAAGAGGTGCTCGCATGATGCATGGCGCCGTACCCCTCCTGCACGACTATCTCACCAACTCTGCCAGCCGGCTCGGCGCCAAGGTGGCCCTGGTGTGCGGCAATCAACGTGTCACCTATGGCGATCTCGACATGCGCTCGAACGCCATAGCGCACCATTTGACCGAGGCTGGAATTGCGCGTGGCGATCGAGTGGTGATCTTCGCCGACAACACTGTCGAGGCCGTCGTCGCTTTCTGGGCGGTGCTCAAGGCCAACGCCGTGGTGTGCATCGTCAATCCGCTCACCAAAAGCGACAAGCTCGATTATTTGCTCAACGATTGCCGCCCGACGGCACTGATCACCGACAAACACCTGCACTCGATTTTCAGGGATCCGGCGCGGAATTGCCCATCGTTGCGCCGCATGATCGTCTCCGGGCCGATCGAACGCAACGACCTGCAAGAACTTCCGCATGCTGTGCGCTGGGATACTGCGGTCGCGGCAGCCCGCAGCACGCCGCCCGCGCGCCGCTGCATCGACATCGATCTCGCTGCGATCATTTATACGTCCGGCTCGACGGGCGAGCCCAAGGGCGTGATGCTGACGCATCGAAACATGATCGCCGCATGCGCCTCGATTTCCTCGTACCTGGCGCTTGCCGAAGACGAGGTGATCCTCAATGTCCTGCCGCTCGCCTTCGACTACGGTCTTTACCAGATGATCATGGCGTTCGGCGCGGGCGCCCGGCTGGTGCTTGAGCGCTCGTTCGCCTTCCCGGCGCAGATCCTTGGGCTGATCAAGCAAGAAAGGGTGACGGGCTTTCCCGGCGTACCGACCATCTTTGCCGCACTCGGGGAGCTCAAGTCTCTGAGGGATCAGGATTTTTCGAGCATTCGCTATGTCACCAACACTGCGGCCGCCCTGCCGCTCAAGCACATTCTCCTGCTGCAGGAGCTGTTTTCTGGCGCCCGTATCTATTCGATGTACGGCCTTACCGAATGCAAGCGCTGCACCTACCTGCCGCCGGACGATCTGGAGCGAAAGCCGTTGAGCGTCGGCATCGCCATCCCCAACACGGAAATGTGGATTGTCGACGAGCATGACAGGCGGGTCGGACCCGGCGTCGTTGGTCAGCTCGTCATCCGCGGAGCGACGGTGATGAAGGGCTATTGGGGCAAGCCGGAGGCGACAGCCAGAAAGCTCAAACCCGGACCGCTGCCGGGTGAGCAGGTCCTGTACACCGGCGACTACTGCCGGATGGACGCCGAGGGCTATCTCTACTTTGTCGGTCGCGGCGACGAGATCATAAAATCGCGCGGAGAGAAGATAGCGCCGAAGGAGGTGGAAAACGCGTTGATGAACATTGCCGGCGTACGGGAAGCCGCGGTCATCGGCGTTCCGGACGAGATGCTCGGGCAAGCAGTGAAGGCGTTTGTCGTGATGGAGCAGGGAAGCATGCTCGGCGAAAAGCAGTTGCAGAAAGAGTGCCAGAGACGGCTGGAAAACTTCATGGTTCCGAAGTCCATCGTCATCGTACCCAGTCTGCCGATGACCGACACGGGCAAACTCAAAAAAACGGCCCTGTCATGAGTCGGCACCAAAGCGAAGTTGATCAGCATTCATCTTTTGTACCGGAGGCGAAATCAATGTTATCTACCAAGGATAGAACCGATACCTTCAGTGAACAAATTCGCGCTTTCCTGGCCTCGAATTTCTATATAGCCGATCCGGACAGTCTGGAGAGCGACACCTCGCTTCTCGACCAGGGCATCGTGGACTCGACGGGGGTGCTCGAGGTTATCGGCTTCATCGAGGAGACCTTCGGCATCACGGTCGAAGACAGCGAGCTGCTGCCCGAGAACCTCGATTCCATCCAGGGAATTGCGCGATACGTCATGCGCAAGAGAAACTGATTGCCGAAAGCCCGCAGCTCTGTTTCAAATCCCCGGCTGTTTTAAGCCGCGACAGCGCGTCTGAAGCCTGCCGCGACTGTGGCGCTTATGCCTGCGCCTTTGTATGTGCCACAACCACCCGGCCCTCGCCGGCTGGATTGGTGACTGCCCGGATACTCTCATAGACCTTGGAACGCTCGAGCAAACTCATGACCTGCCGGTCCTGGCCAAGGCCGACCTCGAAAAGCAGGATGCCTCCGCGCCGCAAATAACGCGGCGCCTCCTTCAGCACCCGCATGTGGATGCTCAGGCCGTAGGGGCCGGCTGCGAATGCTTCACGCGGCTCGAGTTCGACCAGATGCGAACGGTCGCCCTCGAGCCGTTTTTCCGAAATGTAGGGCGGGTTGCAAACGACCACATCGATCGTCCCGTCAAGCTCCAGGCCGGAGAAGGCGCTGAACAAGTCGCCCTGAAGCACTGTTACCCGCTCCTCCATATCAAGATGGATGACGTTGCGGCGCGCGACCTGCACGCATCCGTCGGTAAGATCGCTTGCCCACACGCGCGCGGTGGGGGCGTGGTGCGCGATGGCGCATGCCAGATTGCCCGCCCCACAGCACATGTCGACAACGCGAGGTACCGGCAAGTTCAGTTGGCTCAGAACATCGAGAGCGGCGTTGCCGAGCAGTTCCGTTTCCGGTCGAGGAACAAGCGCACCGGGCGAGACGAGCAGCTGCAGTCCCATGAAGGTGCTGCGGCCCCTGCCATAGGCATCGGCGACATTGATCTCTTCGCTCACGACACTCACCTCCCGTTTTATCCGGCGTTGGTGGCCGACAATGGCGCACCGATAAAGTGTATCTTAAAACCGCTTAACTCTCGATCGACAAAATCAAAACCCAATCCCGCCTCAGACGCTTTGAAGCCCTGATGCTACAAAGATGACCATAAGCTTCTGCGCCGTGTCATGATTAGGAATATCTCCTTACTCGAGCCGGTTATCCCCAGGCTGGCGAGCCAGTTGCCGAATTCTCAGCCTGGCGTCACGATTTTGCTACATTTTAATCAAAGAAGGCACATATGTAAGCAATTCGTAATGTTCCAGCAGCGGGGCGGAGCTGCTGCTTCCCGGAAGGTTAAAGTTTGTCCCTCATCGAAAGAATCGACGAGATTGCGCGGCAATTTCGCGTCAACGAGCGCGCATCATGAAGTCGACCAAAGAGCGCTCGCTCGATCTACGCTCCGCAATGTTTGGCTGTGTGCACGGCCTCGTCGGCGTAGGCGTTTTCTCCGCATTGATAAATATCCTCGCCTTGACCGGCTCCGTCTACATGCTCCAGGTCTACGACCGCGTGCTGCCTTCGCAGAGCGTGCCGACTCTTATCGGATTTACCGTCGGGATGCTGGGACTTTACGCGGCCTATGGGCTCCTCGATTTCGTGAGGCTTCGCCTGTTGGTCCGCATCGGCAGCCGCCTGCATAAAAATCTGCAGCAAAAGGCGTTTGCAGCCTCGCTTTCCCTGCCCCTGGTCGCCGGGCCGGATGCGAACCGGATACACCCGCTTCGTGATCTGGACCAGCTACGTGGCTTTCTTTCCGGGCTGGGGCCGACGGTCTTATTCGATGCTCCCTGGATACCATTTTATATGGTGGTCATCTATCTGCTGCACCCCGCCCTTGGCGTGCTGGCAACGCTCGGTGCATGCGCCGTTGTTTTTTTGACGGTGGTTGCCGAGATCATCGGCCGCAAACCTGCGGCTCGTGCATCTGAAACACTCGTCGCGCAGCGGCTGCTGGCCGATTCCGGCCGCCGCAATGCAGAGGTCGTTCAGGCGATGGGCCTGTCTGCTCCGCTTAGCCGGCGCTGGAACGAGGTCAGTCATCTTTATCTGAAGAACCAGGAACGGCTTTCGGACGTCGTCGGCGCAGCGAGCTCACTGTCGAAGACGCTGCGAATGGCCTTGCAATCATGTGTGCTGGGGCTTGGTGCCTACCTTGTGATCGGGGGCGAGGCCTCGCCCGGCGTGATCATTGCATCGTCCATTTTGCTGGGCCGCTCACTAGCGCCGGTCGATGTGGCCATCGCAAACTGGAGAGGGTTTCTGGCAACCCGCAAGAGCTATTCCGAGCTGGCGGCAGCGCTGGATGCCTTTGCTAGCCAGCAAGAGACAATGGAACTGCCGCGCCCAAAGGCGGAGCTTGCGGTCGAAGATTTGACTGTCGCGCCACCAAGCCTGCAGAAGCCAACCATCTTCAATGTAAGCTTCCGCTTGGCAAGAGGCGCAGGGTTGGCGGTCGTCGGCCCGAGCGGCTCCGGCAAGACCACGCTCGTACGCGCTTTGGTCGGGGCGTGGAAGCCGCTTCGTGGCACGGTAAGATTGGACGGCGCCTCGCTCGATCAGTGGAACTCAGAACTGCTCGGCATTCATATTGGCTACCTGCCACAGGACGTTGAGCTGTTCGACGGGACGATCGCCGATAACATTTCGAGGTTCGGTGGCAAAAGCGACGCAAAAGGCGTGCTGGCAGCTGCCAAGGCTGCGGGCGTGGACAAGATGATCATGCGTCTTCCGCAGGGTTTTCAAACACGCATCGGAGAAGGCGGCGCGGCCCTTTCGGCTGGGCAGAGGCAGCTCGTCGGGCTTGCCAGGGCACTTTACGGCGATCCCTTCCTCGTCGTTCTTGACGAACCAAATTCCAATCTGGACGCAGACGGCGATGCTGCTTTGGCCGGCGCAATCCTGGCTGTGCGTCAGCGCGGCGGTATCGTGATCGTCGTTGCGCATCGCCCCTCCGCTCTCGTCAACATCGATCAGGTACTCGTCCTGTCGAACGGGATGCTCCATTCGTTCGGCTCGCGCGAAGACGTTCTGGCAAATGTGGTCCGGCCCTTCCCGCGTCCGGACAAGCCAAACATTGTCGTTCCGCTGCAGCACGGTGCAAGCGGGCATGCGTGAGGTATTGCTTAGTGTCTAACGTGACCATGTCGTCATATGCTGCGGTTGGCGGCGAAGGCCAGCCGACCGGGGCGAAGCCGGAGTCGGATGGCATTCGAGCCAATCTACCCTGGGGTAATCTGGTCCGGAGCCTGGCAACAAATTGTCGTTCCGCCGCGCAAAGGTGCGGCCGAGCATATGCGAGGTATCGCTCCACTGTTACCGTGTCGTCATACGTCGCCGCCGGCGGTGAGAGCCGTTCGTTGGAGACGAAGCCAGATCCGGATGGCATCCGGGCCAATCTGCTCCTGGGCCTGGCAACCAGCTTGCTGTTGGTCTTTGGCGGAGGGCTCTGGTTGGGATTGACCAAGATTGCCGGCGCGGTGATTGCGCCTGCGACTGTGGTGGTCGAAAGCAACATAAAAAAAGTGCAGCATCAAACCGGCGGCACCATCGGCGGAATCTTCGCGCAGGACGGCGATCATGTGAAGGCCGGCGACGTGTTGGTCAGGCTGGACAACACCTTGACCCGAGCAAACCTGCAGATAATCACCGAGGACCTCAATCGCGCCACCATTCGTCTGGCCCGACTGGAGGCCGAGCGCCAGGGTCTGCCGGAAATGCAGATCCCGCCCGACCTTCGCGCTCAAATGGGTGATCCGCAAGTGGCGGCACTTGTCAGTGGCGAGCGTGCCTTGTTTGAAAGCCGTGCTGCGGCGCTGGCTGGCCAGAAAGCCCAATTGCAAAGCCGCTCGAAGCAGCTGGAACGTCAGATCGATGGCCTCAAATCGCAGCAGTCTGCGACGGACGAGTCTCTGGATCTGCTGACCAAGAACCTTGCAGATGTCGAATCTCTCTATGCAAAGAAGTTGGTGTCCAAGGAGAGGTTGAGCAATGTCAGCCTGGAGAAGACCCGGACTCGCGGCGAATCGGGACGCCTTGTCGCGGCGATAGCGGAGGTACAGGCTCACATCAGTGAAACGGACCTGCAGGTGCTTCAGCTCGACGAACAAATGCGGAGCGACGTGACCAACGAACTTCGCGAAACGGAAGCCAAGCAGACCGAACTCAGTGAGCGCAAGGTGGTGGCCGAAGACGAACTCGGCAGGACAGACATTCGTGCCCCGCAGTCGGGCACGGTACAAGAATCCTCGGTCCACACCGTCGGAGGCGTAATTGGCGCCGGAGAGGTGCTCATGATGATTGTGCCCGATTCCGACAACCTTGTCGTCGACGCTTCCATTCCTCCGTCGCGTATCGATGAGATTCATCCCGGACAGCAGGTATCGATCCGCTTTCCGGCGTTCGACGCCGGCACCACACCTGCTTGCGAAGGCTCGGTCAAGCGCGTCTCAGCGGATCTGATCAAGGATCAGCAACGCCAGCTTTCCTATTTTTCGGCTCGCATCGACGTCGAGAATGAAGCGACCTGCCTGACTGGAGAGAAAATACTCAAACCCGGCATGCCCGCCGAAGTCCACATAAGAACCGACGAGCGCAGTGTCTGGTCCTACTTGATGAAGCCTCTTACCGACCAGTTCTCCAGGGCCTTCAGGCAGTAAGGAGGCTGCCACACTCTCAACCGGCAGCCCGGCCGATTCATCGGGTCGCCGCGTTTTCGAGAGCGCTGCTGAACCTGACCTCGATCGTGTCTCCCGGCATGACCTCGGTGTCTTCTTGGACAAGCTGTTTCCGCCATTCTTCGCCGAGCTTGCGAATGATCGTTACCTCGGCCTGGATCCTTTCGCCGGCAACCGGCAACGGCAGGGCGGCCGCTCCCGTGGGCTGCAACTTCTGGCTGGCGGCGCGAAGTCTTGCGCTGACGTCGGCAAGGCGCACGTTGGTATCCTTCAGCTCGGTCAGCAGACCGATCCTTCTTTGGTTGTCATTGCGTTCGCGCTGTCTGGCAAAATCGTCCTGCTGACGTCGTGCTCTCATAAGTTCAACCGAGGTTTCGAGTGCCCGGCTGGAAGAGAGCACCAAAGCGCGCCGGACGTCGGCGAGCCGGGTATTGGTTAGATTTCCCGACTCAAACGCTTTCCTTACGCGCGCCAGTTCGTCTTCGTCCGCCTTCACCCCATCCGCTTCGGCCCGCTCGCGCTCGAGCAAGGTCTCGGTTTGCGCTGCAGCATCCTTGCCACTTTTGTCGAGAAAGCTCTGCTCTTTCTGGAAATTGTCCAACGAGAGCTTCAGCCCTTCTGCTTCGGCCTGCGCGATCGCCGACGCAAAACCTGCCGACAACGGCGACCCTTGTGGTGGCTGCATGTCGAAAGTCGACTTACCCTGAAGTTCGGCGCGCAGACGGGCGCTGTGAAAATAGTCTCTCGTGTATTCCCCCCAAAGCGACTCATAATCGCGCCGCAGATCCACCGGATCGGGGCCAACCTGGTTTGCCCGGGACCGCAAAAGGCTGAAGCCACCTGACACCGCAATCGCCTGCCGCACGGTCATCAGCGGGCGATAGGCCTGCTGTCCGGGAGTGAGCACGTCGCCAGTCACATAGATCGGCCTGTACTCTGCAACCACGGCGGTCACGTCTGTCGGCTTGATGACGATCATTTGCTCCCGCCCGTCAGGCAGCCGCTGGTGGAATATCTTGGTTGGCAAGATCGTCTGCATGCGTGTCTGCAGTTCGGCCGGAGTCAGGCCGCCAACCGAAACCATCCCGACTTCGGGAAGCGCGATCGTGCCGTCCATCTGGACCACCGCACGTTGCGTTCGCTCAGAGATGGAGGCAATTCCTATCTCGACGGTATCGCCGGCGGAAAGTCGATAAGCAACCCGTGCTTCCGCCGCAGCGGCCGTTTCCATCGCGGCTAGCATGCCGAGCACGACAAGAAGGATTCGATTAACGAGGACCATTGGCGGCAATCTCCTTCTGGTTCGACCGCGACTCTTCCGGCCAATCGAGACGGGTGATGAATTCGTAGACTGGCCCGCCAGGCACGCCCCAGTTGCTCGACCAGATCACCTGTGAGCCGTCGGGGGACGGCGAGGCATGGGTTTCGCTCCAATAGTCGGACGGGACGTTGTGGGTTTGCGTGACTCGTCGAACCTCACCGCTGCCGTCGAGGCGCAGCGCGATCACCTCTCGCGCATATGGCGCCCAGTCGCGATTGGCAGATATCTCATCGGGATTGCCGCCATAGCTCACGAACACCCAGCCGCTCCTGTCCAGTGCCCGCGCGGACGCATGCTCCGCTTCGCCAAATTTCATAAGCGAGGTGACCTTCCCGTCAATCAGTCTCCTTTTGATGACGTGATATTTGTCAGGGTCGGATTTGCTGATGCCCACGAAAACTTCGCTACCGTCATCATCGACCGTCATATCGCCATGGCCGGGCCGATGATGGTCCGTCCACCTCTGCCGCAACGTCCCGTCGACGGAGAAAATAGCTCGCTGTTCTGTGTCTTCGTTCACGTTCTGAAAGCACAGGATGTTCGCTCCCAGCGGGGAGATCGAGCAGGCGCTGACCGTTCCGGCAAGCTGGGCAAGATCGATGTCAGGAAATTTCCGGCGCTGCTTGAGATCATAGGCAAAGGCAACCATCGCACCATCCCCACGGATCGCGCGCACTGCTATGCGGTCGCCGTCGCGGCTAGGATTGCCTTTGGACGGACCGAACTGAAGATCATGGTAATTCGGCGACACGAACAGCACGTCTTCGCGATTGGTCCGTGGCGCCCAGGTCGAAATTTTCCGGTCCTGAACGCAAATCATCAGATCGGGATTTTGCGGATGCCATTCGCATTCAGCCGATCGAGCGCGACGGAAAAGCGGGACATAGGTGTGCCCGTCGAAAAAGCACATGCCATTGCAGCCGTTGGTGATGACGAGGAGGCTCTGGTCTGAATTCCATGCCTGGGAGCTGGAATAACGGTGGCTGCAAAATTTCTTCTCGCATACGACGCCATTGCCAAGAGCGCCAGGCTTGGTGATGCGCATGAAAACTGTCCCGAAGGCTGGATCCGTCGCGGGTTGGAGATAATCGGGCAGATCCATCATCACTGGCGCGACAAACTGTGTCGGCGCGCTGTCTTGCCGGCCGCTGGCCGTGGACAAATCCAACGACAAGGCAGCCGCAATCAACAGCGGAGCCAACCCACGCGGGCGAAAGGTCATGTCATGTAGCCCATTTCGTGTCGCACCCGGCCTTCGCTGAGGCGCCCTTGCCACCATCCGATGGTCCGCTCCAAGCCTTCGCGCAGGCTGGTCTGGGCGCGCCATCCAGTCTTGCTTTCGAGGAGCGAAGAATCGGCCAGCAAGGCACGCACCTCGGAATTCTGCGGCCGCAGCCGGCGCTCGTCGCGGTGAATTGGTTTCTTGCAGCCACTCAACTCGATCACCAGATCCAATATGTCCGAGATCGTCACAGCGCGCTGGCTTCCGGCGTTGTAGGCATGGCCAAATTCGAGCTCGGCCGAACCTGCGGTCAAAAACGCCGCCGCGGTGTCTTCCACGAAAGTAAGGTCGCGGATCGGGCTTGTGTCTCCCACCATGATCGCAGGGCATTTTTTATCGAGAGCCTGACGTATGATGGTCGGTACGATGGCCCGCTCACTTTGGCGTGGGCCGTACGTATTGAAGGGCCGCATGATAACCACGGGAATGTCGAACGATCTGGCGTAGGACTCCGCCATCATGTCCGCACCGATCTTGGATGCCGAATACGGTGACTGTCCCTGCAATGGGTGGGACTCGCTGATAGGCATTGTCAGCGCGGTGCCATAAACCTCGCTTGTCGAGGTGTGCACCACACGCTCTGTCTCCCATTGGCGCGCCGCTTCGAGGACGTTGACCGTGCCCAGGATGTTGGTTTCCACATAGGACTGGGCGGCGGCATACGAATACGGGATAGCGATCAGTGCGGCGAGATGAAACACGACCGCCTGGCCGCGCACGATCCGATTAACGAACGCGCTGTCGCGAACATCGCCGCGGATGAGGTTCAACTGGCTTCGTATAGTGTCCGGTAAATCGTCCAGCCAGCCGTGGCTGTCGAAGGAATTGTAGAGAGCCACCGCGGTGACGTCGGCACCGCTGCGGACGAGCGCCTCGGTGAGATGCGAACCGATGAACCCATCGGCACCCGTAACCAGAACTTTCCTGCCCTTGTATGCCATGACCCAAGCGTTCCCCCTATGACGTGAGGCACTGACTTTGCAAATCCACGAGAGCGCCGATGTCCCATCTGCTCTCAAGTTTCGATCGGCGGCGGCGAAACGACGCCAAGCACCGCCAGCAGGCCGCGCACCATCCAGACGACATCGGAGACGATCGTGCGTTGCGGATAATAGGAAAGGTCAAGCCTGGCTTTGGCCGGAAACAAGACCTCACGGTAGAACAGTAACGGGTCCACGGATCGCGGATAAAAATGCGCTTCATTCCGGAAGAGAACCTGGGCTGGACCAAGCAAGCCTGGCTTGTATTGTAAAATACCCTCGAAGCCCCCGCGAAAACAATCGGCGAAGACAAGGCTCTCCGGGCGCGGCCCGACGATTGCCATCTCGCCCCTGAAGACGTTCCAAAGCTGCGGCAGCTCGTCGAACTTGGTGACGGCGAGGAACCGTCCTACCGGCGTCATGCGGCTGTCATCGGCCATGGTCAGCGCCAAGCCACCGGGATCGCATTTTACGCTGAACTTGCGGAACTTGTACATGCGGAATGGGCGAGCACCGGCCCCGACGCGGGTCTGCGTAAAGAAGATGGGCCGACCGCCTTCCAGCAGCAGCGCCACGGCAATCAGCAACATCAGCGGAGCAAAGACGATCGCCGCGGCCGCAGCAATGACGAGATCAATTGCTCGTCTCACAGTCCCATGGGCGGCACTTGAGACGTTAGGCCGGTGAATGGCTACGTCCAGGGCATTCATGCGGCTGTTCCTGTCTGAGCGCAACCGCTAACCGCTGCGGCAAGAGCGACAACCACCGTTTCGACCAAAGGTGCCGTGACCTGCGGATGCAGCGGTACCGTCAGCTCGCGCTGCGCGAAATCTTCGGTGCGCGGCAAATGAGTATCGGGGATAAGCTCACGATAGAGCGTCATCTGGTGCACCGGCGGGTAGTGGATAGTGGTTTGTATCCCTTGCGCGCGCAGTGCGTCGATGACGTCTTGCCTGTCGGCGTAACGTGGCAAAAGGATAGGCATGATGTGGTAGGCCGACGTCCGCGGCTCGTGGAACGGGATGGTCACGGCCGGACAATGCTTGGCTATGAGACGGCGATACAGCATGACCAGGATACGCCTGATCTCATTCCACTCCTGCAAATTTTGCAGCTGGACGAGTCCGATCGCAGCCCGCAATTCATCCATGCGATAGTTGAATCCGAGCATGGTGACATCATACTGAGGGGTGCGGCTGTTCAGCCTTTGACGTGTCCCGGTGGTCATCCCATGTCCACGCGCCTGGCGGATTGTCTCGAGCAGACCGGCATCCCTGGCGATCACAGCCCCGCCTTCCGCCGTGGTCATGTTCTTGTTGCCGTAGAAGCTGAAGGCGGCCGCGGCACCAAATGTCCCCACCTCCTTCAAGCCCGGCGCATGCGCCGCGTCCTCGACGATATGCAGCCCCCGGGCACGGGCGAACCTCTGCCATTGTTCCCGATCGGCGAGGTAGCCGGCGAAATGGACGAGAATGATTGCCTTGGTGCGGGTCGTGCATTTCGCTTCGGCTTCCACGATCGACATCAGCGGCACGTCGGCTGACTCGATGTCCACGAAGACCGGTGTCGCACCGACATAGAGGACCGCATTTGCGGTCGCCACGAAAGTCAAGGATGGCACCAGCACCTCGTCGCCCGGTCCGATGCCAAGTGCGTGCAAAATGAGATGAAGCGCTGCCGTACAAGAACCGACCGCGACGCAATCCTCCGCACCATGGACGTCGGCAAAAGCTTGTTCGAAGGCTCGTACCTGCTCCCCCATTGTCAGCCAGCCGCTGTCGATGACCTTGGTCAAAGCAGTCTTTTCCGGCACACCCAGGATCGGGGCACTGACCAAGAGCATCACAACCTCCTAGACTGATAATTGTGGGAACCGAGCTCGTGACTTCATCATGCAGCCGTCGCGGTGACCTCGATCGAGGCCGATTGGTCTTCCCAGGAAATGGTCTGTGCGTTCTGGAAGTCGTCGACGCGCCCGATATCGAGCCAGAGACCCTCATGCTTGTACACGTGCACGGTTGTGCCGTTCTGCATCATCTGCAGCATCAGGTCGTCGAACCCAAAGGGTATGCCGGATGGGATAAACTGCAGAACGTCCGGGTTCATGCAGTAAATTCCCATGCTGACCAGATGCGAGAGGGTCGGCTTCTCGCGAAAGACCTGCACGGTATTGTCGACTTCGTCGATGACGCCGAAATCCATCTTGATCAGACGACAGGCTGTTGCGATCGTCACCGGATCGGTGTGCTTACGGTGCGCTGCTACAAATCGACTGAGGCTTAGATCCGTAAGGACGTCGCCATTGAGAACGATAAACGGCTCCGTCAGTTCATCCCTGATCAAAGACAGTGGCCCGATGGTGCCAAGCGGCTCCATCTCCTGCGTATATCGAATTTTCAGGTTCCACTGCGAGCCATCTCCACACACGGTGCGGATCAAGTGGCCGAGATACCCGGTTGTAATATAGACTTCCTGAATACCGTTGCGTCGCAACCATTTCAGAAGCATCTCGAGAACCGGCCGTGCGCCGATCGGCATGAGCGGCTTCGGCAAGACCGAAGTGAAGGGGCGGAGGCGTGTTCCCATTCCTCCACATTGAATCACCGCTTTCATCCTGGTCCTCCCTTGTTCATTCGGCCTGAACGCTATCGTCACGGGCCGGCTATCCTGCCTTGGTCAGCACCCGGGAAACACGTTCTTTGCCCCTCCGAAGAACCGGTGAGATTTCCCGCAGAAGACCGGTGAGATTTCCCCACCGATCCCTGATCCGGACATTGCATCTGGATGGTATGTGGCCGTCGGGGTGGATGTCGTCGTGCATTCGAATGGTAACAATTCGGCCGTTTTGCTGTTCTATATCTTTGGATCTATGGCAGTGCTGAATGACCAGCCGGTCTGTCAGCTTTCCAAAAGGTCAGAACGTATGTTCGACGACGTTCGGCGGGTTCGCTCACAAGGGGCAAAAAAAAGAGGAGCGTTTCCCGTTATTTAAGATTATATTAGAAATTCGGCGTTTGTGGTGTTGGGGGTGCCGCGGCGTCGGCTGGATGAATCGACGAGTGAATGGCTACGACTTCAGGCCCATCACCGTTCAATCCATTCAGATACGCGTTGGGGTAGTTCAATGTATCGAATCGTCATCGCCGACGATCACGGCTTGTATCGTCGCGGCTTGCGATTGGCACTGACCGCAGGCATTCCAGGTGTAGAGATATTTGAAGCGTCTTGTTTCGACGCGGTGCTCAGTTTGCTGGCGGAGCAATCGTTCGTGGATCTCGCGATCCTGGATCTGAATATGCCAGGCCTGTTCAATCAAGAAGTGCTCGGCGGGATCCTGTCCGCCTATCCGGATACGCGATTTGCGATCGTTTCCGGAAACGATTCACGCTCGGAAATACTCACGGCTCTGTCGATCGGGCTTCACGGTTACATCGTAAAGTCGCAGACGGACGAAGAGGTTGTTTTGGCCGTCAATGAAATCCTCTCCGGGCGCATCTATGTTCCCGCACTTCTGTCACGCTCGGGTGCAACGCAAGCAACCCACGCGCATACCCACTCCGAGAAGGGCCCACAGCGACGTACCGCTGGCGTCAACCTTGGCAGGCTGACCTCGAGGCAAAAGGAAGTCCTCAAGCTGATGGCGGAAGGCTATTCAAACAAGGAAATTGCGCGCGATCTGGAAATCGCGGAGGCGACCACGAAAATCCACGCTGCTGCGGTTCTGCGTGAATTGGGGGTACGCAATCGGACCGAGGCTGCCGTTATGCTGAAGACTTGGCTTTCGAGACATGCCAGCTAGAGCGCCGCGCGTCCTTTTGGACGTGCAACGGCATCCCATGACTCCTCACGCATATTACTGCATATCCCAAAGCCACGGCGCAGCTTTGGGCCAACGACATTCTTGGAAAGAACACTGCCCATCTCAAAGGCCGCTCAGCGCCACCCGCCTTTAGATATCTGCTTCCGATTGTAGCACTGCACTACAATCCGATTTCCTTGCGCGACAGCCGCAGCGAATACCGCAACCCTTGGTCCGATATTTCCAGCCTGGGAGAGTGACCGACAAGCGGCGCTCCATCCACTCCGATTATCATGGAACCGAAGCCATGACGGACTACACTTGAGGTCCGCCGCCGCCCCGATTCCACCCACTCGAACACGACATCGCTGCCTGTGTCTTCAGCTGCGAACGTCCAGCTTACGTCGATCCGGCCTTTTGAATCGCCAAGCGCTCCGTATTTCATGGAATTGGTGGCAAGCTCGTGAACGATCATTGCAAAACTCTCGGCGGCGCCTCCCGATATCGCCACGGACGGACCGCTGACCGATATGGCGCGTGTCCCCATATAAGGGTGCAACTCTTGCGCAACGAGATCGTTTATCGCCCCCGATACGCTGCCGTTGCGTGAAAGAAGCAAATGGGTTGCCTCGAGCGCGCGTATCCGATCGATCAGCATTTCCTTGTATTTGGCGACGTTGTTTCCGGGAACATCGACCATCTTCACGAGCGCCGTGATCACCGCGAAAACATTGCCGAATCTATGACGCTGTTCGAGCATGATGCGCTCCCGCTTCTTTGCCGCGGCACGCAGCAGCGTGGTTTGTCGTCTCTCGCTCAGATCGGCAGCCACTCCAAGCCGCTGTCCACCATCATCATGTCTTTCCTCCCTTCCGCGCAGCGCAACCCAGCGGATATGTCCGTCCGGTCGGCGGACACGTATCTCAACATCGTAATTCGTGACCGATGGTGCGGCCTTTCTCGATGCCGCCAGCTTTGGCCAGTCCGCCGGATGGACGACAGCTGACAGTTCCTCCAAACTGCGGCTATTGGCCTGGGCCAGGCCGAGAATGTCCCAGAACGTGTCCGAGCCCGTGACTGTCCCGTCTTTAAGGTCGATGCGCCACGTGCCCAAGCGTCCAGCAGACAGAGCGAGGTCCAGCCATTCCTTCTGAGCCCGAAGCGCTTCGTGAACAGCGCGTCGTTCCGAAATATCGTCGACCACCACGAAGATGCTCTCCGAGAGTCCCCCCTTGGGCACGGACGAAGAAAGCGTTAGCCGAGCCCAGAATGCCATACCGTCCTTTCTTAACAGACGGACCTCGGAAACGAACGAAGAGATGTCATTGCCCAGCCTTGCCAACAATTGCGCCAAGGTATGCCGGTCGTTCGGATGGGCGAGCGTATCGAGCCGCAATTGGGCAAGCTCCTCCTCCTTGTACCCGGTCATCTCGCAAAGGCGTTTGTTGGACTGAAGCAACTCACCTTTCTCGTTGGTGTTCGCGAATCCCAGGGCAGCACGTTCGAAGGCCCAACGATAGCGGCTTTCTGTCGCTTCGACGGCAGCTAGCCTGGCCTCCGCGACTTCCAGCAACTCACGCAAGTCCTGCCGAAGGCGATGGAACGTCATGGCAATTACCCCGCCCGAAACCAGAAGCAGGATTGCGCGTGCCCAATCTCCATTTGAAATGTGATCGTGTCCTCGCGCCCACAGGCCGACAGTCACCATCAGAATGGTCGCAGCAAGCGCTGCCACGCGGTCTTCGAGATAGGCGATAATAATAATAGCCGGAATAAATTCCAGAAAACTGGCGCCTTGCCCAATATAGGCTGACGATTTGATTTCAAATATCAGTGTGGCAGCTAACACCGATGCAGAGGCAATATGAGTTAGCAATCTGCCCGACGGGTTCGAATTCGACCTGCGCGACTGCGAGCTCATGGACACAGACTACAACCTTCTGACTAGCCCGTCGAGACTAGAGCAAAAAACGTACAGCTTAGTACCACTGCCGGATTGCCATACCGCTATCATAGCGCGCATTTTATCGGACGCAGCGGGGCCTAAGAGCTGCCTTAGAACTGTCGGATCATATTAAGTTTTTCAAGGTGGCGATGAACATATTATCCGTCAGCGCATAGAAGACTAGAATCCAGCGACACATAGAAGACTACATGAATCCCGAATACTTATTTCGGGCGTGTGAAACTTTGGGTTAGGGGTAGAAAATGAATCTGATCGATAGACAGGTCAATGCTTCTTCGAGCAATCGGTACATTGCTACGAGGACCAGGTATGATTTTGAAGCGCGGAATACGCGGCCCTCTTCTGGTCACCTTGCCGATCGCGCATCGGATCTATTGGACGCAAGGTTCGGCGAACAAAAAGGCCGCAGTCTGGAATCCATAACCGGCGTGCTTGATCGCATTGGCTGTGGCTATCTCGTGCTGAATCGCGAGAGAAAGGTGGTCGAGTGGAACGCAGCCGCCCAAACCACGCTTGAGCGCCAGGGGGAAGCGGCCGACACTGCGAGCGGGCTTACGACCGCCCTAAGGCGGCTGATCGCAAATGTTCCGGGTCAATTCCTGCCGGGCTCACTATCCTGGGTGGTGATCCGCAGCAGAGGCGACCGTCCGGTGATTCTGAACGAGAACGGCGTTATCGCTCCCGACGGAACGAGCATTGTGGCGTTGCTGGATCGGGATAACAGATCTGGGCCAAATCCTCGCACGTTGCAAAGAATGTTTGGCCTGACGAGCGCAGAAACGCACCTCGCCTTGCGCCTGGCTCAGGGCGACGCTCCTTTGGAGATCGCTCGCAGCTGGCGCCTCAGCCGCACCACGATCCGTTCCCAGCTTGCCTCGCTGTTCGCCAAGACCGAAACAAAACGCCAGGCGGAACTGGTGGCCCTTCTTGGCCGCATTTCGGTCCTGCCGTAGAGGCAGGCCACTGGATACCATCGCCGGACGTCGGCATCCGCCCGGGGATTCAGACGGCGCAAGTTGGAGTGTCATGACTTGGCAGGTCGTGCACCGCATGACGGAAGCCGCAATCCCGGACCGGCCATTCGGTACTGTCGAACGGATTCGAAAGGCGACAAGTTGGACAACGATCTAGGCAGCGAGTCTGTTCTTGCCGCAGCGGAGAAGGTGGAAATCGCTCGATCGCGTTCGGACCGCGCGGTGAAGAGACTGGCACGGACCGGACCGATCGTCGTCACCGGCGCGGCAGGCTTCATTGGTTTTCACGTCGCTTTGCGGCTTTTGCGTCTGGGTGTCGAAGTCATCGGCGTCGACAATTTCTCCCCCTACTACGATCCACGACTCAAGGAAGCGCGATTTGCGCGCCTCTGTACCGAGTCGGGCTTCACTCCGATGCGAATTGATCTGGCGGATGCGGCGCGTGTCCAGTTGCTGTTTTCAGAAGTTCGACCTTCAAACGTTGTGCATCTCGCGGCTCAGGCCGGCGTGCGACATTCACTAGTTGACCCGCATGCCTATCTGCAATCGAACATAATAGCCTTTCTCAACGTTCTTGAGGGCTGTCGGCACTTCGGCGTTAGTCACCTCGTCTATGCCTCTTCGAGCTCCGTCTACGGCTCAAATCGAACCATACCGTTTTCCGAGCATCACGGCGCCGATCATCCTGTCAGTCTGTACGCCGCAACCAAGCGTTCAAACGAATTCATGGCGCACTCATACAGTCACTTGTTCGGCTTACCTATGACTGGACTGCGCTTCTTCACCGTTTATGGCCCCTGGGGCAGGCCCGATATGGCGGTCTATATGTTCACGCGTGCGATTATCGAGGGGAATCCAATCGAAGTAGCCAATGCCGGCCGCGTGTGGCGAGACTTCACCTATATCGACGATATCGCTGAGGGCGTGGTTCGAGCACTTGCTGCACCGCCGCGGCCCGATCCGCATTGGGACCCCTTCACCGCCGATCCTGCTACAAGTTCCGCGCCGCATCGCGTCTACAACATCGGCAACGACTGGCCCGAGGAGATCAACCGGCTCATTTCGATCATCGAGACCGCCCTTGGCTGCCGGGCGCTTCGCGTGGATGTGCCGTTGCCGCCTGGCGACGTTTTAGAGACACGCGCCGACGTCAGCGACCTTCGCAAGGCCGTCGGCTTCGCCCCGACGACGCGGCTTGAGGACGGAGTGCAACGCTTTGTCGAATGGTACCGGGACTTTCATGGAAGGGATGCCGCGACCAGCATACGGCAACAAACGTTGGTGCATGTAGAGGCCACCGTGTGATCCGCGCCTTGTCGGAGCGACGGATCCACGCGTCTGTTATCCTGTCGGGGCTGCTGGTCTGGTCAAAAGATCAGCTGATGCCGCACAGCGTCACGACGACATTTTCCGGTCATCGATGCCCCGCGCGATCCTCGCGCAAATCAGCTTATCGCGGGCAGTTCCAATGAGCGATCTCGATTCGGAGACTGAAGTTGCACTTGGCACGGAGCACAAAGAATTCGCCGCATCCGCGCTCTGCCGAACAATGTCATTCAGATGGATGATGGTGACGTTCGGGCTCCATCGTAAGCTCTATTCGACCGCATTTTGCCTCCTCGGAATCGCGAGCTCATGTCCCAAAGCTACTTTCTGAGATCCAGGACGGTTGCTACGGTCGAGAAAATAATCACCCGTGTTCCTCCAAGCCCGATCGGCGGTATTCTTCGCGCGGCAGGAGGCGTTTCGGCCATGGCGATTGCCGGCCAGCTGACCCTGGTCGCCGCCATTCCCGTTTTGGCCCGGCTCTATTCCCCGGCAGATTTCGGGATCTTCACGATTTACCTGTCGATCGTAAACATCCTCGGTGCGATCGCAGCATTGCGTTTCGAGGCCTCGCTTTATGGGGTCAAGGACAGTGCGCAGGCGTACGTGACCGTTAAGCTCATTCTCCTGGCTGTCTTGGTGACGAGTGTCCTGGCCTTTGGGGCAGGACTGCTGTGGGCGAGCATCGCTCCAGCGCGAGTTGGCCACCTCGCCTGGCTCATTCCACTTGGGATGGGGGGTGCCGGCCTCGTCGAAGCAATGAACTGCTGGAGTCTGCGCGTAGGCCTGCTACGCGACTTCGCCCTCGGCCGCCTGATTTTGCCGGTGACCATGGCCCTGCTGCAACTAACTTTTGGGCTCGCCCATTTCGGAGGCGACGCGATGGTGCATGCTCATATCCTGAGCCAATTCATCTTCATCGGAATCCTCGGCTCTCGGATTCTGAGCAGGAAGGACATAGGCGGCATCGCCCGAGCGCCGTGGCGGACCGTCTTTGCAGTCGCCAGGCGAGAATACAAGTTTCCATTGTTTGACATTCCGTCGGCCCTAGCGAGTTTTGCCATCATCAATCTTCCCGCAATACTCGTTGGTTCGCTGTTTGGCGCCGCTTTTGCCGGCTACCTGGGAGTTGCGTCACGGCTGGTGACTGCACCCGTCACGCTGATCGCCAACCCGCTTAGCAATGTTTTTGTATCTGAGGCGAACAAAACCAGCAGTCGCGCCCATTTGCTCGGCACCGCGCACGGCCTCTTGATGCTTTCAGCCGGCCTCACCGCATTGCCAATATTAGCGCTTGGCCTGGCCGCGCCATATATCGTCGTTCCCCTCTTGGGCGCGCCCTGGGTTCCCGCCGCAGACATTATGACTGCGCTGGCGTTCATGGGTGCCACGCAGGCGTTGTCGACACCGCTTCAAGATGTCCCGGCTCTTCTGCGACGGCAAGAGGTACGACTTCTCGTCGACGGCGCGCGGACGGCGCTTGTATTTGGCCCGCTACTCGCCGGTGCTGAGGCAGGTTGGGAACCACTCAAAGTCATTTATCTGATGGCGGCCGGCGGCGCCGTCGGGTTTGCACTGAAAACGGCGGCCTCTCTGTATCTTCTCCGCCACTACGTCGAACCATCGGGAGCCGCCATACCAAAGCAGAGTCATCATCTCGAGGGAAAAACACCATGAAGCACTCGCAGCTTGATCAGCTTCTAACGACCGATGTGGTTGACCAACATCATCGCGCTGATGCTTCGCGACTGCGCCCTTTCATTTCAGTTGCCATCCCGACCTTTCGCCGACCGGACACGATCCGCCGGGCGATGGATAGCATTCTGAGTCAAGATTTCGCCAGTTGGGAGCTGGTCGTCAGCGACGACGAGGGCCGAGAGGGAGCGACCTGGGCAATCGTCACCGAGTATGCACGGACCGAGCCTCGCATCCGAATTGTCGAGAACGGTCGGGGCCGGGGTCAGGTCGAGAATACCAACAACGCCATGCTCGCTTGCGTCGGAAAATGGATCAAGCTGCTCCATGACGATGACTGGCTCGCCCCAGGCGCACTCAAGACCTTTGCCGAGGTTTCCACCAAGCATCCCTCGGCTGCATTTATGACCTGTGCCGCGAATATAATTGAAGACGATCGGATGAAATTCCGATTGCCACCGCAAGGGCGACAACGGATCTCCGTCTACTCGAGCCAGCAATGCCTAACGGACCTCTATCTGGTCCGTACGACGCGGAGCCTCGGGATCATCCCGTCGACGCTGTTGATCAACCGCGACGTCATTCACGCGGGTTGCCTGATGCGCGCGCACAATTCTATCCCGGCCGGAGTCGACCAGCTGTTCTTTGTTGACCTGGCATGCCACGGAGACATGGTCGCGATAAATGACGGCTTGATCTTCTACGACGCGACCAATCACCCGAGCATCACTACAACTAAGAATTTTGATGAAGTTGATCAAGTAACTCTTGCCGTCAAAGAGCTTAACTGGAATCTAATTCAGGATCGTAAACACCTCCCTCGCCCCGAGACTTTGTTACGGGCGCTGCGGGTTGCTCGTATTCCCAGCAGATTCCACCAGCAGTCATGGCGAGCGACGATCCAAGATGCCATGCAAATTCTTCGCCCATCAGTTATGAAAATTGCGAGCCAGCACATTCTTACTTACGTGTTCGCCATCCGCCCGAGACTGGGCCGGTTGCGTAGCCAGAGGCGAATTTAGCGTGGCGGCATCATTGAGGCCTGCGTTGGCCGGCTGGCACGCATTCTACACCGTCGAAGGCGGCTTTCCTTCGTCCAGGCTTCGGGGATAGCGAGATGACCATTTGTCCGGCGTGTGGCAGTGTATCAACCGCAAAATTGTTCGAAGTGACAGCAGACGAGGCCTCTCGACATTTCATCAATCCGCGTCAGGACCCCGATCGCTCCCGAAAGTTAACAAGCCACCTGTCGGATCTCTGGGGCCGTAACACTTGCGACATTCGCAAATGCGCAGATTGTGGATTCGGTTTCGCAGATCCGTTCGTCGCCGGCGGCTTTGAGTTTTATAACTTAGCCTGGGCGTACCCTTCTTATCCAACTATGAAATGGGAATATGCAAGAACAATCGAAGAGCTCGCGGGCCTGAATACTGGCGGAAAGACTGCTCTCGAAGTGGGATCGGGGTTTGGGTATTTTCTCGACCGCATCAAGAATAAATTCTTCCATACTTCGGATATTTCTGCCGTCGACTACAACGAAACGGCGCGATCAGTACTGGCGTCAAAAGGCTTCAAGACATTTGCAAATGACTTTCGAGATGGCAGCTTCAATCCCATGAAAGAGGCGTTCGATTTTATTTTCATGTTTCAGGTCTTCGAGCATATGGACCAAGTGGATGAGGTCTTTGCTCGCTTAAAATATCTTCTGAAGGCGGAAGGATCTGTTTTCATTGCCGTGCCAAATGAAAACAGAACGTACTATATGGAGTCTCACGGTTCGCTCGTAGACATGCCACCAAACCACATTGGCCGATGGACGAAAGGAGCCTTCGATGCCATATGTCGGCGGCACGGCTTGCAATTGAGCAAATGCGAGCGCGAGCCGTTCAATCTCGCCAAATTCCTGAAGCAAGACATCGTCCACAGCTTTTTGCGAAAGGGCCAAAAACCAGGTAGTCTGAGTGAGTTCGTTCGGGCCCTGCCGCGAAGCAAAGCGCAACGAATGGCGCAAGGTTTGACCGCCCTTGCGATTTCACCGTCACGCTTGCCGGCATGGGCATACGCCATCAGGAACGCATCTACGATGGGCGGGAGCGCACTCTGGGCGAAAATCGACAAAGTCTCGTCACCTGCGCCACGGATTCATCGCCAAGCCAAGCAGTAATGAGCGGTGCCACGCCGCTTGCAGCGGGAAGGTGATTTTGACACCACCAGGCTGCTGGACCTGCCAAGCAGACGAAGGATGGCATCAGGGGCGTCGCCTCAGGCGTTGCTCCCGAAATTCATGAATGCCCGTCCGGCGGCTCCTGGCCAGTAGGTTCCGTTGTGACACCTCGGCCCCACGCTCCGGACGGATCTCTCCGCGGCAACCCCGGCTACGGGCGAATGGCCCGCGCCGGCAGCCGATCGGCGCGGCGCCTAAAACGGGGATTTTCAACGGGCGGTGGTGGGAAGTAGGCAACAGTAAAAGCCGAGCTCGTCATGCTCCCTCCAGCAAGAGATCAGCGCTGTCCCCAAACCGGTAACCCGCGTGCTTCCTGAGATTAACCTTCGTGAGAACGCTTGCGACGGGAACCGAAGCTGGCGTATCGCCCGCAAGCAAGTCTAGGACGCCTCGCGCGATGCTGCGTCGCGTTTTCGCCCAGCGAATGGCGAAAAGAACCACGTCACCCCAGCCTGTCAGGAGTCTGGCCTCTGGTCCCTCAAGCCCCAGCGGCCCATTTATGATGACCACCCGATAGACCGAGTGCAGTTCATCTTTGAAAGGGGAGCCATCGACACTGGACAGTAAGGGCAGCAGATCCTCCGACGGTGCGAGCGCCATGAAATCGATTCCGATTGCCGACATTCCAGCTATCGCATCACGCAGCGCACAACGGTCATTGATATAGTCTCCAAAAAAATTGTGCGGCTTACGTGCGCTGAATTCCTTCACAAACTCGCCTGTAAGGCGGCGGTCCGTGCGGTCCAGATCAATAAAGAGTACTCGCCCTCCAAGTCTTGTGGCCGCCAAGGCCATGCTCCATGCGAGCTCGGTCTTGCCATCATCCTCACTGCAGGATGTTATCAAGATTATGTTCGAGCAATCCCTCGCCCGCTGGGGCGCTGCAGCGACAAGCAGGGCCGTCACGGCGCGGCTGTATCTTGACTCCTGCTGACCTGAAACCAGCTGCTGCAGTCGCCTCGCGTGCGTTGTGGCAGCCTGGGGTATCAGCCCGAGGCACGGAACTTTGAGCGCGGCTTCAGCTTCGGCCTCTCCGTGCAAGGTGCTATCGAAGCGTTGGCGGACAAGTATGAAGATCCCCCCAATCAGGCCAAACACAACCATGCCGGGCGGAATAAGAAATATTGGCGACAGAGTCGTTGGATTGCTAGGAGGCCACGCCGCTGAGAGAAGCCTGACTCCGGGGGATGGACTTGCGATACGCCGCATCAAGTCTTGTTGCCGGGTCAAAAGGTCGTTGTAGCGCTGCGTCAGGATGCCGACCTGGGGCTCGAGAGCGCGCAATCCGGAAAGCCGGCCGGCTGTATCGGCCACAACCGCATCCAGGACGTCCTTACGCTTTTGCAGCACCGCTATTTGGGAGCGATAGATGTTCGTCTCGGCAGCGACGCGGGCGATTTCTTGTTCGATCTCACGATCGATCGCATTTGTGACATCCTCATCTGTTGTGCCGTTGGCCTGGCGTGCCAAGAGATCGGCCAGCACGGGTGATCCGATGGTTTCGGCTACCGCGGCAACCGACGCGCCCCCCTTTCGCAAGTCCTGAATGTGTTGAAGTCGAGATTCCGATGCGGAGAGATCGGCTTTCGACAAGGAGATTTGCTGGGTGAGTTCGACTATCTCCTTGGCGGCATTATCCGCTGCACCTTGGTCGATCGCGCCATGGCTCAGCCGATACCTCTCAAGACGATCGGTCGCTTCTGCGAGACTGTTCTGTGTAGCTGGAAGTCCGGCAACTATCGATTCAAGTTCCAGTCTGTCCGATGCTTGGCTTTTCCTTGCCAGATCGCCAATATACACTTGGACAAAGGTATTGGCGATCAAAGCAGCTCGCGCCGGATCGTGATCGGTGAAGCCGACACTGATGACCCTCGATCGCAGCTCCTGGCCGATCCTTATACCCTTACGGAGTATCTTGAGTTCAGCCGCATCTGGCTCCGCCGGAGTGCTTCGCGGCCAAATTTTGGCCAGCAGATCGGCTGTACCCGAGCGCAACTTCGGCGGCTCGACGCCCGCAGGGTCAGCAGCAGAATTTTCGGTAACAGCATCAACCTTTCTAGTATTGTTGAGAGCGTCCGTTTTGCGCAGCGCTGCCACCACGCTTCGCAGATGGCCTTGCGACGAGAGCATGGTGATGTGGTCGTCAATGCTGGAATCCAGCACATCTTGAGTAGAGACCGAGCCGCCGGCAGGGGCTGCTCTACTAGGTGCGTCGACGATTACCTGTGCGGTGGCTTCATACAGGGCAGGCCGTGCAAGACCCGCAAGCGCGGCTAATACACCGCCAGTGATGACCATGGCCAGCAGGAACCATTTTTTTCTTGAGAGGGTAATGAGGAGCTGATGGAATGGGGTTTGCGTGTCCATCTGTTCGCGTAAAGGCCGTTTCATGCGCGGAGCGATTTCGCGCGCAGGCACGTGCATTTCGTTAACGTGCGGAAGGTGGATGCGGCTAACTATGGACCCTTCCATCTTAATCTCCTGTAAGTTCGGGCACGCGAGAACCCGTTGCTGTGGGCGATGGCCGCCTTGCCTCGTTGTGCCAGGCCTGGAACATCAAAGCGGGCCACAATTCACGAGAATGGTCGTGCCTGCCGTCAACGTGATCGCGCCAGCACGCATCCACCTCTGCAAGGTCGAAAATCCCGTCTCCGGACAAACGCATATCGGCGACAAGGTCGTTTGCCCAACTCAGCAGCGGGCCTCTCAGCCAGACTGCTATAGGAACATCAAAACCTTGCTTCGGCCGCTCGATCAGCCGCTGCGGAACGTACCGGCGCAACAACTGACGAAGAATCCACTTGCCTTTGCCATTACGAACTTTCGTATTCGTCGGCAGGCGCCAGGCAAATTCGACAACCCGATGATCGAGCAGCGGGCATCGCCCCTCGAGGCTGTTGGCCATGCTGGCGCGGTCCAGCTTCACCAATATGTCCCCGGGGAGGTATCCAGCCATATCGTCATACAAAAGACGGGACAGCAGCCCATCAAGCCGGTGATCGACGTGAATTGATGAGGGTGGCTGGTGGAGGCTCAGGTTCTCGTTCGATGATCCCGTAAGTCGCCGATACAACTCGTCCTCGTTGGCTGCAGCAAGCAGCTGAGCTAGGCGATTCAGCCGATCCCCCCGAAGCGCATGCCGTGCACCCTCCGAAAGCGGCAGCTTGCCGACGAGATCGTGGCGGGCTGCACGGGCCAATAACCCAGTGCCTGCCGCGAGCGCCCGACGCAGTGCTGACGGCAGAATATGCTGTCGTCGCAGGCGGGCCGCCATGAAGTGGCGGGCGTAGCCGGCGAAGCATTCATCGCCACCGTCGCCCGACAGAGCCACCGTAACGTGCCGCCGGGCGAGCCGCGCCACCAGCAGAGTTGGTATCTGCGATTCGTCAGCGAATGGCTCGTCCCAGATCTGCGGCAGTTCTGGAATGACGTCGCGCGCTACGGCAGCCGAAAGGTGGAGTTCGGTATGGTCGGTCCCCAGATGGCGCGCGACTTCCGCAGCGTGGGGAGCCTCATCGAACCCGCCCTCTCCGAAAGCGATCGTGAACGTGCGCACGGGCTTTTCCGATTGAGCCTGCATAAGGGCCACAACCGTCGAGCTATCTATTCCGCCCGACAGGAAGGCCCCGAGCGGGACGTCAGCGATCATGCGCTCCCGAACGGCAAGTCGAAGCAGGCCGTCCAGTTCATTGGTGAGTTCCTCGTCGCTGCCGGCGACCTGTTCCGCCCGCCCTTTCGTGGCGGCTTCGGCCAGCGACCACCAGTGTCGAATGCGATGCGACAGAGAGGCGACACTGCGTTCCCCGGAGAACTCAGCGGCCGTTACCGACAGGACCGAACCCGGCGGCAGCTTGAACACGCCTCGCCAAATGCAGCTGTCATCCGGTACCCATCCCTTCGAAAGCATTGCCGCGGCCGCATCGATATCGAGCTCCTGGCAAAACCCTGGAAAACGGTTGATCGCCTTCAACTCGGAAGCAAAAACAAGTGCATCGCGTGTTGAGGCGATATAAAGCGGCTTTTTACCCATTCGGTCGCGGGCGAGATGGAGCGTCCTTGTCCTAAGGTCCCACAATCCTAAAGCGAACATGCCGGCGAAACGGGTGAGTGCTTTTTCGAGGCCCCAACTCTCAATTGCGGCGAGCATGACTTCGGTATCGCTGGCGCTCCGAAAATGATGGCCTGTACTCTCCAGCTCACGGCGCAAATCACGGAAATTGTATATTTCGCCGTTGAATGTAATGACATATCGGCCGCTTTCAGAATGCATCGGCTGACGGCCAGCCTCTGACAGGTCAACTATGGCCAGCCGCCTGTGGCCGAAGGCCACCCCCGATTCACAGTTTACCCAGAATGCCTCGCCATCCGGCCCGCGGTGACGAAGTGCGGCCGTCATCTGCTCTATTGCCCTGAGCGGCCTCGTGTCGGCTGAATCGGAGGCAAGAAGAATTCCGGCAATACCACACATACCATTACCCCGGATTGTTGGAGATTGCAGAAACTGCTTTCGGCGTACCGGCGACAAGGCAGATGGTTAGCGCAAACCATACGATCGGGTGGCGGATGATCAGATGCGGCATCCCGAAGATGATGATTGACACCACGAGCGCTAACAGCGCGTCGAGCTTCGCACGCCACACCGATATGATGGCGGCGCCGACTATCCAGACCAGCGCCAGAACCGCAATGAGACCACCTTGAGTGTACAGGTCGAGGATCGTGTTGTGAGCCTCGAAGGGCCGTTCCAGAAATTGCGAGTCGAACACTGATGGGCGCTCGAGATGCGGACCTGGACCAAGGCCCAGCGACCCGGATTCGGCGCCCTTCTCCAGCGCTTCGTTCCAGAGATGCACGCGGAGTGCGGCGGTTTCGGCAGTGGCCTCGCCGCCTTTGTCCTTGGTCAGGCCCTTGGCGAAATTTTCGAAGACGCTCGCCTCAGTTACGGCGTAAGGGGTTATCGCGATCGCCAACGGAAGGATACCGACAAGCAACAGGAGGACGGCTTGCCGTGAAAAGCTGACTCTGTTGCCACCGGTCTTGAGCCATGTCCTGATCCGCAGCCCGAGGAACGTCAGGCAGGTCAGGATGCTGGTGTACAGATAGGTATCGCTCTTTGTCAGCCTCCCGACATAGAAGGTCAGGAACAAGCTGGCGATCCCAAGAAACCTGCCCCATCGATTGCTGGTGGTGGTCGCAAGATGCAAGGCTAGCGGGCCAAAGATTGCGCAGTAAAGCGCGAGCTGGTTTGGATTATGCGACCAGCCACGGAAGCGGTCCCAGTACCAGGGATCGACGCCTGCTTGGGGGATCCAGCCCCAGCCCTGTCCCAGCTGAACGGCAAGCGCGATATTCGCGATGCCCACAACCCACCAGCCAGTACGACGCAGCCGGCGATCAGCGTCGGGTTCTGCAGCGGCAAGGCAGGTGATGCTGACCAACAGCAGGTAGGCCATCGTATCGTGCATCAGGCCCGTCAGATATAGAATTGTGGTCAGATAGCCGACGACGGTGCCGATCCCGAGAGCAAGCGCCATGATCGTCCAGAAGCTCACAAGGCGTGTCAGCGCCGGCCTTGTCTCCAGGTGGCCCCCGGCGAGTACGCGCCCAATCGACAGCATGATCCAAAGTACGATGAACAGTTCGCCAACCCCTAAGGGCGACCCTGGAATGTCGAGTTGCACCGCATAGGTCGTTGCGAGGCCGCAGGCCAGGATCGCGTCCCGGATCATCGGCGCCAGTCCAATCTGCTTCTCGCAGCACCCTCTCCAAACAAGATCGGAGACGCCGGTCGGGCGAGATCGCTGTAGGGTTTGGCGCCAAGGATATTTTTGTACAGATCGCAATATTGGGCCACCACCCGCGGCAGCGCGAACTGCTCCCGGACAAGTTCGACGGAACGACCGCCCATGACCTTTCCGCGACTGCGGTCGGAAAGGATGTCAACTATTCGAGATGCAAGACCATCGGCGTCGTGCGGTTGGACAAGATAGCCGTTCCATCCATCCTCGACCACTTCATTGCAGCCGGGCATGTTCGAGGCAACGATGGGCAAACCCGCCAGCCCTGCCTCGAGCAGGACGCGCGGGATTCCTTCCCGATATTGTGTGGGGAAGGCGAACACGTCGGCCATGCCAAGAAGGGCTGAAACATCGCGTCGTGGGCCAAGCGCGATAACATGAGGAGCGTGTCGATCGATTTCCGACTTGTCGACTGCAAATGGACCTTCGGACTCCCAAGGGCCGACAAGCACGAAACGAGCGTTAGGTCTTTTGGAAAGGACGCGGGGCACTGCTTGAAGCAGTATCGGGATGCCCTTCTGGCGGGTCAGCCGGCCCACAAAAATCACGATCTCCGCTGACTGGAGCCCTAATTCCTTGCGCATTTTCGTTGCCGGCGGAGCAAGATGCCTCGCCATGGCGAACGCATCGACGTCGATGCCAGAACTGCGGATCACTCTTCCGCTGCCGGGTTCAATTAATCGAAAGCGCTTGAAGAAGGCCTCATCGTCCCGGTTCTGAAACACCGTCGCTGCCGTCCAGAAGGAAGCAAGCCACTGCAGTCCGCAAAAGATTGGACGCAAGGCCAGAGCCCGCGGTTCCAGCGAGGAGAATGTCCAGCCGAGGCCGTTGATCGTGCGTACGACCGGAACTGTTCCGCGCAGCGAAAGGGGTGCCAGCAGGTTAGGCTTGGTGTCGAAACTTTGGACAATGTCAGGCCGGAGTTCCGCAACCAGTTTCCGAATCGCTCTTACGGCGGTCCACTCGCCACCGCCGCTGGCAAATCGGTCGAAACCGTAGCCGCGATGCGGAATGCCATGCCGCAAAAACGCAGCCTCATCGCCGGTCGAAACCGCTGTGACCCGGAAGCCGCTTTCGCGCAGCGACATTAGGAACGGAATTCTCAGGGCGTGATCTTCGCCTCCCACACAAACGAGATGCGGATTCATCCCGAAGCTCCCGTCCGTGCGCCGTGTTTCGGTCGCATGAAGTAACTACCTTTCGCATCTGCTTTCATGGTTCTGCTTCGTTACTTCTGTGCGCGTGAAAGGGTACGGTAGGAGGAGGCTTGCCTACTGTCCTCGTCTGTTTGAATGAGGTAAACCGCATTGGGATCACGGCCTTACGCATAGCGCGAAGCACCTCGACGGCATCTTGTGGATACGCCGATGAATTGTGCCTCGAACTCTGGCGAGTTCTGCCAAGCCGGACTCGTCACTGATAAGCCAACCGAAGAAAGCCCTTCCGACAGTCGTGCGCTGTACGGCTGCTCTACGCTGGGATTCCTAAGCTCCCTGTCCGGTCCGCGTGTTACCAGGCATGATGATCAGCCCTCTCACCCACAATCCCTGACGCGGCTTGCCTCCTTGCGACCAGCGGGCAAGCCGATTCGACCCCTCCGATGTCGAAAACCTGATCTGCCGACCGATATCCCGCGACGAGCGGGCAGACGCTTACGAATTGTCCACAACTAATTGGTTGCGGCAATGAGACTACGAAGGGCCTTGTCCCTTAGACTAAATGTTCTTCTGATCTGTAAATTTGCAGGTTAACAGCTAAATTAACAACTCAATACCGCAACATGCAGGCTAAATTTTTTAGACAATTAATCTATCGATTTTCAATTAAATTGGATTGATCTGCATAGCTATGCGAGCTTAACTTGATTGTATACTTGATATTTATTTAATACATCTATTGGGATTTCTCCCTCTGTGCAGCATTCCTACTGGCGATCAACCATTCTATCAGAGGCTGCAGGTATGTGATTTGGCGCTAATATACACCCTCTAGTAGGCAATCCCCGGGCGCTATCGA
>NZ_JAMYSP010000018.1:0-123649 GCF_040322015.1 Mesorhizobium sp. M0208
TAACTTCGCTCGTAAGGGCGACCTTAAGAGCGCAGCCTCGCTACCGTGCCGTCCTCTCGCAAGGCGGCCTTCGCCGGAGGGTATCCAAAATCGTAACATCGGTTGCGTTTTGGATAGACAAATGTCGCCAAATTTCCCAGTCTTTCCAACGGGATATTGGACGGACTGAGACAGAAAAAAGATAATGAAATTAATATGATAGAGCGAATAATTGCCACGGCGCCTATGATGGACTGGACTGGACATCGCGAAAAGCAACGTGTATTCAACAACTAAGCGGTAGGAATCGCTCTAAGTTGTACTGTTGTTGTACTCGGTCCGCAGGGTACATTGCGGGCAACGCGACGCCGGGGCAATTCTGTTGGCATATCGCCTGAATGCCGAAGGTGCGCACCCGTTCCGTGCCCCTCAACAAAGAAGCCCGCTACCGCAGGGGAGCGGCAACGGGCTTGGAATGGTCTTCATAAAATAACGAAATAAGAGGCGCCTCCTAAAGCGAGTTTAAAAACGCCAAGAGTGCTTGCACGTCGTCGCCGCTCAGCTTGTTGAATGCATCCGTCACTTCTTGAGCATCCTCATGATGAGCGAGGATTGCGTCTCTAATTGTCAACGCACGGCCATCGTGGAGCATTTGAGGCCGGAGTCGAAGCCCCCAGAGCGGAGCAGTTCTAATCATGTTCGCAGTGGTCTGGTCAATTTTCACATCTCGAAGCGATCGTCGACCAGCAAAACTCTCAGCCATCAAACGAGAGTTCTGGGGTAACACTACCTTTGGATGACACGCATCACCTGCTGGTACAGTTACGTTCGCCTCGATTCCGGTAAGCTCTTTCAGTTTATCAACGACATCAGGAGAAAAGAAATCGGGAGCTTCGCGGAATACCCTGTCAATTAGAAAAGACTCAACCCCAATAGCCGGCAGTTGCGCGTGCTGGGCCTGCACGATACCATCGCCTGTTCCAATATTATGCATCAAAAAATCGCTGAACGGCCGAATAACTTTTCCCCCTAGCGCCTCAGGTACTTTGTTCTCAGCAAAGTCGGTCCCAATTGCACCCGCCTTTTTCGGGAAGAGCGGAACAATTAAGGAGCCAGCGGGCGGTGTGGTATATTGTTTTCGATGGCATGCGACGCAATTGACAGCATCAAATACCTCCTCTCCCCGCTTGAGAACGTCAGCATTTTCGATTCGGGCAGGGGGAACCCCGGTAGAGCGCATGAACTCAGCGAAGGCTTCCACATCTTCTCCAAAGGGGTGCTCAAAATCCTCGTGTTTAACCGGTATCTTGGCGGGATCCTTCGATGTTGCCTTGTCCTCCGGGTCATCCACCCGGTCAAAGGAAGAAACGTTCTGTCCGTTCGACGAGTTTTCCGTTGGCTGTAGGGGGCTAGTGATGCCCATCTCATTGATGTAGGCATCAGCGCTAAAATTCAGGAGCGAGGCATGTTGGTCCTTCCACCCGAATCGGCCGACCCGCATAGCGAGGTCGAAGTCTTTCGGCTGACCCGCCTCATTCACCGCTTTCACGCGCACTGCGACCGGCCGGGCTATAGGTAATCCTCGCAGCTTCCCTTTTTGACTCTCGCAATTGGCTATCAGTTCGCTATCCGGAATAACTTCAACAAACCCGTCCCCAAGCGTGTTGGTCGACATCCGCAAAGTACGAACAACTTCGTCAGCAAGGACATGTTCTTGGATTTCCCCGTCGATTGCGCGTTGATGGATCAAAGATCCCCCGAAGGGCTCGGCAAAGTTGCCATCCTTATCCTTGCCGCCAGCTCGTATCTCTGAGATTTGGCTAGAACTCCCGGTCACAGGGTTTTGGTGGCAGCTCACGCAGCTGGTCGCATTGTAAACCGGCCCTAGGCCTCCTTTCTTCTCTGGATCCTTTGGATCAACTTTTATCTCCTCGACATCCTCAAAATTGGCTTTGTCGGCCAAAAACCTATCCTGAGCGAAGCCATTGCTGTGATTTCCGTTGTCTAAGTTGCTGAATCCGGGTGGTGCCATATTGGCTGTAGCTGGTGCAGCTGTAGGCTGCTCTGGTCCGGGAGCTGCCGGCAGATTTTCTTGTGCGTGAGTGAGGACGGGGACACCGAGAGTGAGCAGAGGTAACATTACGAATAGCGTACGGGGATGGGGCATAATTAGGGACCTCCCAGACTAAGACGGTTAATCCTTAAGCATTCCGAGGTTATAACGAGTGTAACTTATCCGCAATGATCGTCTTAAGTCGACGATTGGATCGGGAAAATCCTCATTCCCACAACTCCAATTTTCGCCATATCCTCAATCGGATGAAGCGACAGATAAGGCGATTGGTTCTTCAGTATCCGCAGCACGACCTTCCGCGGCAGGAACAGGAACTCCAGGAAGTTCCAAGCTTGGATGCCAGGGAAGCTACGCTGCGAACGCTTCGATAAGCCAGTCACATCCTTGGTGACGAACCCAGGCTTCACCTCAACCGCAAGGCGTATCGAGATCCGCCAGGTCGGCCTTGTCGGGCTCAATGTAGCTGCCGAACGCACGCAGCTCGGCCACGCACAGGACGAATCTGTCATCCGCGTGCCACCGTTGGCGTAAGCGTGACAGGATCTATTCGTTCGCTCGTGCGCCGGTCTTGCTCGGCGTCGATTGAAATTTCCTCGCTATCTCGGAGGCACTAATCTGCTGACCCCGGCATCCCTCCCTCAGCCACGTCGTGCTCTATTAAAATCTGGAGGAGATCTAAGGGCTCAGGTCTCCTGTCGGTCAAATAGGATTGCTAAACTCTAGCGCAAAGAAGCCGCGAACATTAGCCACGTCGGAAGGCACGCACTTCAGACAGTGCGATTTCGCGGCGCTTATCGAGGTATGAAGCTAGGTCCTGTAGATGAACGCCTTTGGCACTCTTCTGGCTTCGTTCTGCTCGGGTTAGCGGAAGTTCAATTTCTCCAATGCTCACTTTGCGTAAGAACTTGGTGAGCGTCAGGTGGGAAAAATAATCCTTGCACACGGTCTCAACGGGGACAACCACGCGTCCCTCATACTGCGCCATGAGTAAGAAGAGTGTGTTCAATTTCTTCGCTCGCCGCCAGCCATTCGAGGGATGATCAACGGGGTTGCAGCAAAGTTCAATTGGAGCAATCGACGCCAAATGGATAGCGCGGTCGTTCAAAGCGCATGCAAGGAAACTGCGGCGAGCAGGTTCGCAGTGAAAAAATGTGATTTCTGCGGAGCGGCGCCTAAGTCATTCCGAAACTAGACGAACATCATGACTATGATCGCGCCGATGACGATCAATACAAGGCCGCCGATCAGCATCGGCAACAGACTGTTGTCCGGCTCGACACCAGAGTCAAACTGCTTTGTTATCGCCTTATCGTTCTTCTTTGGTTCAATCATGGCTCGTCTCCGTGCGAGAAAAATGGGCATGCGACGGCAAAAGGGGCAACGCTTGCGTAGGTGACTGTGACGACTGTCTGCTCCGTTCTCCAATCGATCGGCGACAAGATGGTGCGGCTCTTGATCCTTAGCGGCGCAACATTTTGTCTTCGATCGATGTCGACCTTACCCGCCGCTTTGCGCCACGCCGGAAATTTGGAGTGGTGACGGCCTGCCGAGGAAATCCTGAGGCATCAGAGTGACGTCGGCCAGCGTGTAGCGGTCAAGGGTGCTCTGGAAAGAGGCGATCGCTTCGCCAAACATGCTTGAAAGCTTGCAGGAGCCGGTGAGCACACATTGGTTTCCCGTGGCGAAGCACTCCACAACCGCGAAATCCGGTTCGGTCAGCCGTATGACATCGCCGATTCGGATCATCTCGGGCCGGAGCCCCAGAACAAGACCGCCGGAACGGCCGCGGACCGCCTTCAGGTAGCCGCCGCGTGTCAGGGTATTGGCCACTTTGTTGAGGTGTGTCTTCGACACCTTGAAGGTGCGAGCAGTCTCCTCGATCGTGATCAGGCGATCGCCGGCGGAGGCCGCGTACATCAGCATCCTCAAAGCATAGTCCGAGAAGTTGGTCAGCCTCACCGGTGATTGCTCTCTTAGGTTGGCGTGCTGTTATGGAAACCACTAACAAACCAATTCGGCATCACAGGTCTTTCTCGGCAATAGGTTCGATGCCAATTGTAGTCTCGCCACGGCTGAAGGCGACCGCGAGACGGAAACTGTGAGCGATGCGCAACGCGCGTTCCATAAAGAGCGCTGCCACCTCGGGCGGGCAAATGCGGCGTACCGTTGCGCGAAATAACTTTAACCAGCGACGGAAATGCGCCTCGCCGAGACCGGCTATGGCCAGGTGTGGCGGTAGTGGCCGGCCTTCATATCGCGAAGTCCGAAGTAGCGTCGCAGACCAGAAGTCGCACATCTTCGCCAGATGCTGCGGCCACTTGTCAGGCTCAATCCCGTTCTGGAAAATGGGGCCGAGAATGTCATCACGACGAATTTCGTCATAAAAACCGTGGACCACGCCGAGGATCATTGTCTCGTCGAGCACGTCCGGCAACGGGACGCCGTCGACGACGATAGTTCTCCTACTCCGACCTTTCTCACTCATCTGGACGCTCCTGCTTTTCCCCAATGCGAGCGGGTTCAAGCCTTGGGTTCGCTCCTTGATACATGCGACATAAAAGATACATTGTCAATCTATGTTATGGCGCGACAAAGCACTCATGAAGTGGAATCCGAAGCTGAAGCAGATCTGCCTGGCCCAATCCGCTGGTGACGAACCTCTTAGTTGACCGCGGTTGGTGCCGCGCCACTGAAAGGCATTGCTGAACTGCTTAGGTATCACGACGCCAGGCCCGACGCGGCAAGTATGCGTCGGAAGCGGCTCAGTTTCGAGAATCGCCAACGCCTCATCGGATGACTGTGCCTGTCGGAGTCGCTCCCGAACTTGAGATGTCCGAAGCACCCGGCATATTTGCGAAAGGGCAGGGAGGAAGGCGGAAGTGGCAGAGCGCGGCCAGAGCACAGTGTAAATGAGGTCGACGGGGTCGTCGTCGGGGCCGCCGAAATCGACGGGCTGGGCCAAGCGTGTCAAAGACGCGACAGGCGAAGAGATCATACCCAGTAGAGCGTGGGGGATTGCGACGCCACGACCTATGCCCGTCGAGCCGAAATCCTCGCGGTCGAAGAGACCACGGAGAACCGCCTGCTCGTCAAGCCCGGCTCTTCGCGCAATCCTGATCGCGATTTTTGATAAGGCTGATTGCTTTCCCTTTGTCGCAAGGTCAAGCGAAATGTCTTCCTCTGACAAGGCGGGGGAGATCATCAGGGTCAACTCCAAGCGATCCAAACGCGATCGCAAATCAGCGTTCAGCCGCACTGGTTAAGCAGGGCAGATGAGGTGTGGAGATGCTTGCTGTCCCGGACGCGGAGCCAAGGCTTTCCCGCGTCCGGGCTAATGACCCGTTTTGAGGAGTCTCGGCTGCCGGAAATCGAGGCGGAACATATTCATAGCAATACAGAGGTAGTGAAAGATTTTTCGAAATCAAGCAAACAGGTGCGCACCCGAATAGCAGAAATAATGCACTGAAATGCCAGTTAATTTCGTTTGACGATCAGAACAGTCTCCTGCTTGCTGGCTGGACGCGAACAGGCCGCGCCAGCAAGTAAAAATCGGATTTTTTTACCTCTTCCAGATCTTCGGCCATCGCGGTTTTTTAGTTCAACAAGGAGATACCGTGATGAAAAGACTCGCCCTCGCACTTGTCGTGACAATGGCCAGCTCGCTTTGCGCCATGGCGGCGTCTGAGGTCACAAAATCCCCGCCAGCCGCGCCTTACCAACAGGTCAGCAAGCTTGTGAAGCTGCCCGACTTCTTACCCGGCATGGGCCAACTTTTTGTCGATCCTACGACATTGCCGGCCGGTCCGTTCCTTGCCGATGATCACGAAGGCAAGCTTGTCAGCACCATCTATATGCTGCCGATCAAAGACCTCAATCCGGACAAGCGTTTTGACAACCTCGCTGCGACCGGCGGCAATGTCGACCATGTCGACGTCTACTACAATGCCGGCCATCCTGGGGTCGAAGAGCCGCATGTCCACGTGGTGCTGTGGCATGTCTCAGCCGCAGACGAGGCGCGGGTCGCCAAATGACACTCACGCGCCGTGAGATACTGGGTGCGGGCGGCGGTCTTGCCGCCGCCCTTTCCCTGTCTTCTCTGTCGGGGTGGGCTGGCGAGATGGTCGAAATCAAGATGCAAGGGCGCGAGGACGGTTCACAAGTCTGGTTCGACCCGATCGGCATTGTGATCAAACCAGGACAGACGGTCCGCTGGACCAATCTCAATCCTGGCAATTCGCACACGACCACGGCGTACAATCCGGCAAACTTCGAGCGACCGCTTCGCATGCCCAAAGCGGCAAAACCGTGGGATTCCAACTATCTCCTGCCCAACGAGACCTTTTCGGTTACCTTCACCGAGCAGGGGGTCTACGACTATTATTGTATCCCGCATGAGCATGCCGGAATGGTCGGCCGTATTATCGTCGGAGAACCAGAGGCACATGGCTGGGCTGAACTGATCGGAGCAAATGGCGACCTACCGGAGGAGGCACTCAAGGCATTCCCGACTGTCGACGACATCATGGCGAAAAGGGTCGTCCGGCGCACTTAGATCATGCGCATGAAAGGCACAGCCCTCAGCACAAATGGGACCGAATACGACGATGCTAATGGGAGCGCGAGTTTCTTGGGTGTCGTCAGTGACCTAGGGGCGACTTTCATGGCAGGCTGCGTGTTTCCGTGTGAAACTCAAACGTCATCTCAGGCGGAACGCGACGCGCGCACCCAGGTGCCGTACACGCCTCTCGATGTCCGAATAGCTGCCGAGCAACGCGAGCGTGCAACGCACCGGCTTGCGGCGCTGGGCGGGATGACAGGCGGTATTGCCCATGATTTCAGAAATCTCCTGGCAGTAATCGAAGCTGGGCTCGGGCTCGCCGAGAGAAGAGCCCACGAGCCCGAAAGCGTGCGTGCTTATATTGCCGCAGCGCGGGAAGCGATCGATCGAGGGGTCGAATTGACGTCGCTGTTGCTCGGCTTTGCAAAGCACCAGGAACTCGATGCCCACGCTGGCAATTTGAATGAGTTCCTCAGGTCTTTCGAACCTTTCCTGAGGTATGGCGCGGGACCTGATGTCCGCGTCAAGCTGGAGCTTGGCTCCGATGTCCCAGACTGCTTGATCGATCCCGCACTTTTCGACAGCGCAGTGCTTAATCTCGTCATGAACGCACGAGATGCGATGCCAAATGGCGGGGAGATCCACGTCACCACTGAGCGATTTGTGCAGACGACCGCGACACCTGACCCGCCCGGGCCGGGTACCTACGCATGCGTTCGCGTCAAAGACCACGGTTGCGGCATGCCTCCGGAAGTCTTGCGAAAGGTGTTCGATCCTTTCTTCACGACGAAGGGTGAGAAGGGCACCGGGATAGGGATGTCGCAAGTGCAGGCACTAGCGCAGATGGTTGGCGGCAAGATCCGCATTACGAGTGAACGAGGGGTCGGAACGACAGTCGACCTTCTATTCCCATCAATCCAAGCGGGCACTTAAACGTCCAACACGAGTTCCTACAATTTCGGCTCGTCGCGTGCGACGGAGTGCAATCCTGCCAAGGCAGGACCTACTACGCTCTCGTCCGCACTTGCAGATTGCACCGCATAAACCGGATAGGAGAACTGCGGCATTTCAGGCACAAGGTGCAGCCGGCCGGCCTCTAAGTGAGGCTGCACAGAACTCATCCTGAAATATCCGGAGCCGCCAGTCGCAAGAACATAACTCAGTGCGAGCGGACCGAGATCGAAAGAAAGATCCGGCGCGGCACTCGGGAAATTCATCCCGTGGTGAAGTCCAAAATCCGGCCCCCAATCCATATAAACATAATCGGATTCGTCCAGCAGGCGCGCTTCGGAATTGGTAGTCACAAGGACGAGTTTTTCCTCCAGAAGCAGATCGATCTTCAAACCCGGTCTGTGCGGGGGCGCGTACATGATAGCTAAGTCGACCATTCCCGACGCGACCTGATTGATCAAATCCTGCGGCACATCGACGTGTACTCGAAGTGCAATATCCTGAAGCGAGCCGCGCATCCATCGGACCCAATCGAGCAGCAGGGGTTGCGCAAGGCTGACTTCGCTGCCGACCGTCAGAACAGCTCGGCGTCCCGGGGGCACGGCAACCTGGTGAAGGGTGCGTTGCCATAGTTGGACGAACATCGGGGCGTGGCGCAGAAATTGCTCACCGGCCGGGGTGAGCGAAGCTCCGCCTTTGTGGCGAACAAAAAGCGCCCGGCCCAATTGCTGCTCGAGGTTGCGGATTCGTGCGCTAACGGTCGTCTGGGCGACATTCAGGCGCTCCGAGGCCCGAATGAAACTCCCTGTCGAAACGATCTCGATAAAGGTACGCGCAAGCTCAATGTCCATAAAACATATAGCATAAAAGTTGCGTTTAAATGTCAATCAATTTCGTTTGCTAGATACTTACCTCCAGCTCTAGGCTCGAAGAATTCCACCAAGCCTAGCGCTGGATGCTGCGCAGCGCCGGTTGGAGCGGGCGCAAGCTCTCTCCATCCTCACACATCGTTTTGCCCGCAGCGTCACAGGAGAAATCATGTCGACGAGAGAAAAGAGTCAAGGCGACGTGGGGCGTCGCGACTTTCTGAAGCTGTTCGGCGCGGCTGGCGCGGCCGCGAGTACACTACCGCTTGGAGGATCCGCATCGGCGGACGAAATGGTGGCCGCGACGGCCGGCAAACCGCTCCATCACGTAACCGACGCCACGAAATCCTATGCTGGGGACTCGGGCTACGAATTCTTCAATGTCAACGAATCCGCCTTCGTCGAGGCGGCGGTCGATACCCTCATTCCCAGCGATTCAACCGGCCCCGGCGCCAAGGAACTCGGCGTTGCGATCTACATCGATCGGCAAATGGCCGGCGGATACGGCAAGGGCGACCGGCTGTATCTGGAAGGGCCGTTCGGCGAGGGCACGCCAGAACAAGGCTATCAATTGCCGATGACGCCATCGGAATTGATTCGGGCCGGCATCGCCGACGTCAGTGCCTATGTGCAGAAGAACCACAAGAGCACCTTCAACGGCCTATCGGAAAAAGATCGCGCCGCGGTCATGACCGAACTCGACGGCAAGAAGGTCGAGCTTCCAACCGTGCCGACCGCACCCTTCTTCGGGCTTCTGCTGCAACTCACGATCGAGGGCTACTTCGCCGACCCGATGTATGGCGGGAACAAGGACAGCGCCGCCTGGAAGATGATCGGGTTCCCAGGCGCCGACGCCATGTACATGGACAAGATCGAGCCGTTTCGGAACAAGCCCTATACGGCTGAACCGAAGGGCATCCAGGATCTCATTTAGTCGACGGAAGAAGAGGAGACTGTAACATGGCCACCAAACTCAACGCTGTCGATGTCCTGATTGTCGGCCTTGGCTGGACGGGCGGCATCATCGCCAAGGAGCTCGCCTCGACCAAGCTGAAAATCGTCGCCCTTGAGCGGGGAGGCCCGCGCGATACCAATCCGGACTTCATCGATCCACAAATCCACGACGAACTGCGGTATGCCGCCCGCCACGATCTCATGCAGAATGTGCGGCGCGAAACCATCACATTCCGCAACAGTGAATCGCAAACGGCGCTGCCGATGCGTCAACTCGGCTCGTTCCTGCCCGGCCAGGGCGTCGGCGGCGCCGGCGTGCACTGGAACGGCGTGACCTGGCGCTGGCTCGAATGGGATCATCAGGCGCGCACCCGGACGGTCGACAAATACGGCGAAAAGATCATCCCTGCGGATATGCACCTGCAGGACTGGCCGATCACTTATGACGACCTCGAGCCCTATTACGACAAGTTCGAAAAAACCTGCGGCACCTCCGGCAAGGCGGGCAATATAAACGGCCGGAAGATCGATGGCGGCAACATCTTCGAGGGATCGCGAAAGGACGAGTACCCCAATCCACCGATGATTGCTGCGCAGAGCATGGTGATGTTCGAGAAGGCGGCCCGCAATCTCGGCTACCACCCTTTCCCCAATCCCTCGTCAAACGCGGCACGGGACTACGTCAATCCCGATGGTGTGGCCTTCGGCCAATGTCACTATTGTGGCTTCTGCGAACGTTTCGGCTGCGAGGCGAATGCCAAGGCGAGCCCGCATTTCACTGTCATTCCGCTGGCGGTGAAGAACCCGAATTTCGAGTTGCGCACCAACTCGATCGTGCTGAAGGTCAATCTCGACTCGACCCGCAAGAAGGCGGTCAGCGTCACCTATCTCGACGCACGCGGGCGCGAATTCGAACAGCCTGCCGACCTCATTATCCTCTCGGCTTATGCGCTCGGCAACGTCAACCTGCTGCTGCATTCGGGGATTGGCGTACCCTATGACCCGGCAACGGGGAAGGGTGTGGTCGGCCGCAACTATGCCTATCAGTGCGGTGGTGGAGCTACCGCCTTCTTCGACAAAAAGACCGTCCTGAATCGCTTCATGGGGGCCGGCGCGCTCGGCACCTGCATGGATGATTTCAACGGCGACAACTACGATTTCGTGAAGGCTGGCTACATCGGCGGCGGCGGGATCAGCTGCAGCAACTCGGGCGCCCGGCCTATCCAGTCGCATCCAACCCCGCACGGCACGCCGCGCTGGGGTTCCGACTGGAAAAAGGCAGTGGTCGACAATTATGACCACGCGGCCAGCGTTGGCAATCAAGGCGCCGTGATGGCCTACCGACAGAACTATCTCAGCCTTGATCCGACCTACACCGACGTCTTTGGGCGTCCACTGATGAGGATGACGTTCGATTTCCAGGACAACGAGGTCAAGCAGATGAACGGTCAGGCTGACATCTGCGTGACAATCGCCAAGGAGATGGGTGCGACCAAGGTCGATCGGAGCATTCCCCCCGTGCCTTATTCGATCGTGCCCTATCAAAGCACGCACAACACAGGCGGGGCAGTCTTCGGAGCCGATCCGAACACCAGCGTTTTGAACAAATACCTTCAGGTCTGGGATGTCCCGAACGTATTCGTCACTGGCGCTTGCGTGTTTCCCCAGAACGCCGGGAAGAACCCGACCGGACCGGTAGGTGCTCTTGCCTACTGGGCAGTGGACGCGATCAAGAACCAGTATCTGAAGAACCCCGGCTCCCTTGTTCCCTCCTGAAGCGACCTCAGTCGGATCCGGATCCGGCGGCTTGGATCCGGATCCGGCAGACTTGATGTGTTTCGAACCCATTGCCGGGCCGGTTCAGCCAGGACCAACCCGTGCTCATTGAAGGCAGCAAACATGAAATCGACCATGCTTGGATTGGCGACCGCGGTTCTCATTGCAGTCGGTTCGGCCCATGCGCAGGACACATCGTCCGGCAATGCCGAGGCCGGGGCCGTCGTTTTCAAACGGTGCATGGCCTGCCACAAGGTCGGCCCTGACGCAAAGAACGGAGTAGGTCCGGTCTTGAACGGCGTTGTCGGCCGAGCGGCCGGTGCGTATCCCGATTACAGCTATTCATCGGCGAACAAGAATTCGGGTCTGACGTGGGATGAACCGACACTGACGACCTATCTGCGCGCGCCACGCAAACTGGTGCCCGGCACAAAGATGGCGTTCGCCGGTCTCAGCAAGGACCAGGAAATCGCCGACGTCATCGCCTACCTGAAACAATTCAACGCTCAGGGTCAGAAGGTCAGCCCCTGAGGTAGACGGGGCGACCTGTACCGGCTGCAAAGCACAACCTGTATGAAGTTCCTTCTGCATCAGGGCTTGGGGTATTCCACGATCCATCAGGTCGGCGACTACCTGCGCAGTCATGGGGCTGGCAAACACTGGATCGAGCGATATCGCGGCATCTTCGTGTTCGTGTCGGATGCAGCCGACCAGGCAATCATCAGAAGCGAATTCTCCGGGCTACTCGATGCTGTTGACGATACGGAGACGGACAGGACAGGGCTTCGCTGAGCGAAAAAATGTTTCACCAGTCAGTAAAATTGAAAAGGGCATATGAGAGCCCTGCCGCCAACGATGGCACACGCGTGTTGGTGGACCGGCTCTGGCCCCGAGGGGTCAAGAAGACCGAGGCCGCCATCGACTATTGGATGAAGGAACTCGCGCCAAGCACCGAGCTTCGGAAATGGTTCGGACACGATCCAACCCGTTGGGAGGAATTTCGCCGGCGATATGCGGCGGAAATCCATGAGCATCGCGATGAACTCGACCCACTGCGCGACCTGATACGGCAGGGCGCCGTCACACTCGTCTACTCGGCTCATGACGAGGCCCACAACGATGCCGTCGTCCTTAGAGAGATTTTGCTGAGACATCGGTAGAGACGTCACGTCGCTCCTGCACTGCCATTGCCTTCAAAGACATAGGGCGTGCGATCACGACAGCGACAACTCCGGAAACCAAACCAAGGAAAATTCATCCAATCATCGTTGGGCGCGTTCATTTTGGGAGAAAAACAATGAAATTCTTTGTCGATACCGCCGATATATCTGAAATTCGCGAGCTTGCTGCCGCTGGCGTTCTCGATGGGGTGACGACGAACCCGTCCCTTATCGCAAAAACCGGCCGACCGATCAGGGATGTGATCAAGGAGATTTGCCAGACAATCGAGGGCCCGGTTTCAGCGGAAGTCACCGCGATCCACTTCGACGGCATGATCGCCGAGGGAGAGCGTTTGGCCAGCATTGCCGCCAATGTGGCCGTCAAGGTGCCATCCACCTGGGATGGATTCAGGGCTTGCCGGGCGCTCAGTCAGCTCGGACACAAGGTCAATGTCACCCTGCGCTTTTCAGCCAACCAGGCACAGCTCGCCGCCAAGGCAGGCGCTACCTTCATTTCGCCGTTCGTCGGCAGGCTCGATGATCTCGGTCTGGACGGCATGGAAGTGATCCGAGAAATCCGCACGATCTACGACAACGACGAATCCTTCAAGACGCAAATCCTGGCGTCCTCAATTCGCACGCCTCTCCATGTCAAACAGGCGGCAATCGCAGGCGCCGATATCGCGACCGTGCCACCGGCGGTGCTCAGAAATCTCGCGAAACACCCACTCACTGACAGGGGCCTCGAGTCCTTTCTCGCCGACTGGGGTAAGACGGGGCAAGCGATCATTTAATTGCCCGCAGTGGAATTGCAGAGGAAAGCCATCATAAAAATTGCACTCAATTACCGATTAAATTCGTTTGCATGATACCGGCGATGGCGGGAAGCTGCTGCGTGAAAACCCCTCAGCCCAATCCGTGACGTAGTCGGAATATTTGGCGCAAATGGTGCTGAGAATCTGAAGGCCGCTAGCCAGGCAGAAGGTATCCCGAAGTAGCGGGGATTGCCGCTTCGCCGTACGAGCGATTTTGACACCAGATCGCCAAGGGAGAAGAAAATGACTGAAGGCCATACCAAATCAGTCGGACCGGATCTGGCCCAGGGCATCGCGTTGTCCGACCTTCCTGATGGCGGAAAGCTTGTCGGCCGATGTGGCGACGACCAGGTGCTGCTGGTGCGCCGGGGCACCGAGGTGTTCGCGGTCAGTGCGACATGCACACATTACGGCGGGCCGCTCGCTGACGGTCTCGTGGTGGAGGATACTGTCCGGTGTCCCTGGCACCACGCGTGCTTCGATCTGCGAACGGGCGAAGCGTTGCGCGCTCCTGCCTTCAATCCTCTAGCCTGCTGGGCCGTCGAACAGCGGGATGGCCGGATATTCGTCGGCGAGAAACTCAAACGAACAACTCCGAAACCACGCACCGGAGGCTCCGGCCAGGTCCCCAAGAAAATCGTGATTGTCGGCGGCGGCGCGGCTGGTTTCGCAGCCGCCGAAAAACTCCGGCGCGAACACTATCAGGGCAGCATCGTCATGCTCAGCAACGACGAAGCGCCGCCCGTTGATCGTCCCAATCTTTCCAAGGATTACCTCGCCGGCAAGGCGCCGGCGGAGTGGGTTCCGCTGCGTGGGGAAAGCTTCTATTCAAAGAACGACATCGACCTGCGTCTTAACGCGAACGTCACTAGCATCGATGCCCATTCTGGCGAAGTCGTACTCGCAGACGGAGCCCGGACTCCCTACGACAGGCTACTCCTTGCAACCGGAGCCGAACCGGTGCGCCTGACCATACCCGGCGCCGACCAGCCACACGTTCACACTCTGCGCTCCTTCGCAGATTGCATGGCGATCATCGAGCGAGCCACGACTACGCGCCGTGCCATCGTGCTTGGCGCCAGTTTCATTGGCCTGGAAGTTGCCGCAGCCCTGCGCTCGCGCGATATCGAAGTTCACGTCGTGGCGCCGGATAAACGGCCTATGGAACGGGTCCTCGGTCCGCAAATGGCCGACTTCATCCGCGCACTCCATGAGGAGAACGGCGTCGTATTCCATCTTGAGAACACGCCGGCTAGCATCGACGGCAGGAAGGTGAAACTTAGCAGCGGCGGTACTCTGGCGGCGGATTTCGTCGTCGCCGGCGTCGGCGTGCGACCGCGGATCGGGCTTGCCGAAAAGGCTGGGCTCCACATCGATCGCGGTGTCGCCGTGAACGCCTTTCTGGAGACGAGCGCACCCGGAATCTTCGCGGCTGGCGACATTGCGCGATGGCCAGATCCTCACAGTGGCGAGAACATTCGGGTCGAACATTGGGTGGTTGCCGAGAGGCAGGGGCAAACCGCAGCACTCAACATGCTCGGACAGCGTGAGAAATACGCCGCCGTGCCGTTCTTCTGGAGCCAACACTACGACATCCCAATCAATTACGTCGGTCATGCCGAGCGCTGGGACGAGATTGCGGTCGATGGTGACATTGCCGCCAAGGATTGTCTCGTGCGCTTCAAGCACGAAGGGCGCACGCTGGCTGTCGCGTCGATCTTCCGCGACGTCGAAAGTCTGGAGGCGGAGTTGGAAATGGAGCGCCAAATGGCAATCTAATAAGCGCTCTCCGGCACCGCGATCCGGAGAGAGCGCAACCAGAATGGCGGAGCGGTGCGTCGTCGTGACCGAAAGGAGTTCGACTTATGTCCACAGTGCAACAGGAACTTGACACTACCAACGGTTTTCCCGCGGTTGCGCCCGCTCAGCATTATTCAAAGATCGTCGAGTTCGCCAAGGAGGCTCCCAGGGAAGCGTCCGATGAGACGCCGACCTCGGTTGAAATCTTCTCGGACAGCGGCCACTGGTACTGCCGGGTCCGTCGCGGCGATGAAAAGACGCGGCCGATGGGGCCCTATACCAAACAACAGGCTGAGCGGGTCCAGGAAGCTCGGAGAATGTTGATTGCCAAAAGAGGTACCGCTCGGATTATGTTCGAGTAGGGCCAGGGGACTTCACGATCACGCCGGCCGGCGCGCTTCTCACGACAACGATCGTTCGTCACCAGTTTTTCGAAAACTTTGCGAGGCAGACCTCCGGCTTTTGAGGGTTGTCCGCATTGCGAAGCCGCGTTTCGCGGCAGGGCGTCTGTTGACGTTTCCCCTTTGCCGAGCCGGCATCATCTCCAATCCATGGAAGGAAAACCCAATGGGCTACAAGTCAATCGTTCTCAATCTCGACATCGACGGTATGGTCGCTCCTGTTATCAAGCTCGGTGTCGATCTGGCCCAGCGATTCGATGCGCGTCTGGTCGGTCTCTCGGCTGCCGACGTTCCGCCGCCTGTCGTAATGGAAGGAGGGGTGGCCTTCGAAGGCGAGAGCATGATGCACCAGCGGAAGAACATCGAGCGACGAATTGAGGACCTCCGCGCGGAGTTCGAAGTTCTTGCTGGCGCAACGGTTGATACGGAATGGCGGGGGGCTGTGGGCAATCCGACCCGCTTGCTGATCGAGGCGGCCCGCGTGGCCGATCTCATCGTCACGGCGTCGCCCGAGGGCGCGTCTTCTGGCAACGTTCATCGTTCCACCGACCTCGGCAACCTGATCCTTCAAGCAGGACGGCCTGTCTTTGTCGCCTCGACCAACCAGGAAAATTTCCGCATCAACAAGGTTCTTGTCGGATGGAAGGATACGCGTGAAGCCAGGCGTGCGGTTACTGATGCCATGCCCTTTTTGCAAATGGCTCAGGAGGTTCGTGTAATCACGATCGAAGATGACGCGACCGATGAAACCTGGAACAGCCTGAACGATGTCGTCGCCTTCCTTTCGAGCCACGGCGTAAGGGCGAAGGCTGACGTGTTTCAGGAAAGATCTGATGGTGGATCGATCGCTGATGTGGCCGATGCGATGCATGCGGATCTGATCATATCCGGCGCCTACGGCCACAGCAGGTTTAGGGAGTGGATCTTTGGCGGTGCTACGCGCTCGCTGCTTGAAAATGATCGACTGAACCGGGTCATGTCGAATTGATCGTGATACGCAAGTCGTGAATGCGCATTGTCAAAACCTGCAAATTCCGCGCGGCTCGAGCGCTCCGGGTTGACCGCCCATCTATATTGACAAGGCTGTCAGGCAGGCATCGGATGAGCATTCACTCGTTACTCGCCTTCCGTGGCGATCAACATCCAATTGCGCTTTGTTGACGGGGTGTCACAGGCGAACGTCCACGTATCGATGACCTCAACGATCTGCTGGGGATCGCCGGCGACGATCGCATCGTTAGCCGCGCGTGTAACGCTGACCACGTCGGAAACGAAGCGAACGGCAATCTCAGCGGTACCATTCTCCGCAACAGCGTCGACGACCTTTGCTTCGTTCGTGCCGATGAAGGTGAGTTGCAGCATCTCCTCCCGATCCCGGCGCCCGGCAATCGCTCGTTCAAAGATATCGAGCACTTCCGGCCCGACGAGGCGCTTCAACGTTGGGATGTCGCTGTCCGCATACGCGCGCAGAATAGCTTCATAAGCCATCTTGGCGCCGGTCAGAAACGCCGCAAGGTCGAAATTTGGGTCGATCTCTCGGATCGCATCCAAGCGTGTGTCCGCGCAGGATGTGTCGTCGATACTGCCGGTTCGTTGCTCTGTCGGCGCATCGTCCCGCTTGGCCTTGTCGTTGCCTGAGCGGGGTAGAAGTTGGCCCCAACTGCCCAGCAATGCCCAATAGAACGCGATGATCGCCACGAGCAGGATCTGGTGGTTTGGATCTGTGGTCTCGTTCATGTCGTTCTCCCGACAAAATGTCGAAGTGACAGCTGGCGCTGATTTGGAACAGGAGGCGAAGCTAGAGAATGCGCGGCAGCTTCTCCCATTGATGGAAGGGCGGCGGCGACGGCAGCTGCCATTCGAGCGTGGTCGCCCCTTCGCCCCATGGATTGGCGCCAGCTTGACGTTTGCGGGTGAAGGCCTCCGCAACCGTGACAAAGAAGACGACGAGTCCGACCGTTGAAATGTAGGCTCCGATGGACGACACGAAATTCCAGCCAGCGAAAGCGTCGGGATAGTCAGCGTAGCGTCGCGGCATGCCGGCCATACCGAGGAAATGCTGTGGGAAGAAGACGAGATTGACGCCGACGAACATCAGCCAGAAATGCAGCTTGCCCAGCGTCTCGCTGTACATGTAGCCAGTCATCTTCGGGAACCAGTAATAGAAGCCGGCGAAGATGGCGAAGACCGCGCCCAAAGACAGCACGTAGTGGAAGTGGGCGATCACAAAATAAGTGTCGTGATACAAGCGGTCGATACCAGGGCTTGCAACCATGATGCCGGTGACGCCGCCAATAGTGAAGAGCAGGACGAAACCGAGAGCCCAGAGCATCGGTGTCTTGAACTCCATCGATCCTCCCCACATGGTCGCCAGCCACGAAAACACCTTTACTCCGGTTGGAACGGCAATGACCATCGAAGCGAAGGCGAAGTAGCGCTGGGTGTCTACGGACAGGCCGGTCGTATACATATGATGTGCCCAGACAACAAAGCCGATCGCGCCGATTGCCACCATTGCATAGGCCATGCCGAGATAGCCGAAGATCGGCTTCTTCGCGAAGGTCGAGATGACGTGGCTGATGATGCCGAAGCCAGGCAGGATCATGATGTAGACTTCGGGATGGCCGAAGAACCAAAACAGATGCTGATAGAGGATCGGATCACCACCGCCGGATGGTGAAAAGAAGGTCGTCCCGAAATTGCGATCGGTCAAAAGCATGGTGACGGCGCCGGCGAGCACCGGCAGCGACATTAGAAGCATGAACGCGGTGACCAGCATCGACCAGGCGAACAGAGGCATCTTGTGCATCGTCATGCCCGGGGCGCGCATGTTGAAAATGGTGGTGATGAAATTGATCGCGCCGAGGATCGACGAGGCGCCCGACAGGTGGATCGACAGGATGACGAGGTCGACGGCGGGACCGGGTTGGCCGTCGGTCGAATAGGGCGGATAGAGCGTCCAGCCGCCGCCATGGCCGAGCGTGCCGGGTGCTCCTGGAACGAACATCGAGGTGATGAAAAGGATAAACGACATCACCAAAAGCCAGAACGAGATATTGTTCAAGCGCGGAAAAGCCATGTCTGGCGCACCGATCATGATCGGCACCATCCAATTGCCGAAGCCACCAATCAGCGCCGGCATGAGTACGAAAAAGATCATGACCAGTCCGTGGGCGCTGACGACGACGTTGTAGACGCCCGGATCGCCAAATATCTGCAAACCCGGTTCCTGCAACTCCATGCGGATCAACACCGAAAGCGCTGTCCCGAAGACCCCGGCCATGATCGAAAACAACAGGTAAAGCGTCCCGATATCCTTGTGATTGGTGGAGAACAGCCACCGGACGATAAAGCCGGGCTTGTGATCATCCAAGGTCGTGGCTGGATTGGACATGATGTGCTTCCTGCTCTTCATTGCCGGCAGGCAGACGGACTCAACGATGAACGGCATCTGCGATCCGCCATCACCGGAGGCTAGGTCTTGCCCGCGCTCATTCATTCATCCGTGACGACCACATCCATCGGAATATCGTGTGGCTGCGGATAGATGGTCTGGATCCTGCTGCCGGCGTAACCGACACCGACGACGAGTGGACGGTTCGGCGCGGCGGCCAGCGTCCGGTCAAAGAAGCCGCCGCCATAACCCAGGCGATAGTTGGCCTGGTCGAAACCAACAACCGGCGCGATGACAACATCCGGTTGGACCGATGGCCCGTGTGACGGGACAAGGATATTCCAGATGCCGCGTTCCAGCGGGTCTCCCGGTCCCCAGATACGAAACTCCAGCGGCCAGCCTTTTTTGATGACGACCGGCAGCGCGATCCGCCCGCCGCGCTCGATCACCCGTATCGCCCAGTTGCGAAGGTCCGGCTCGCCTCGAAAGGGCCAGTAGCCGCTGACGATGCGGCCGCTCACCCGGCCGACAGCCAGGTCGAGGGCGGAAGCGATGCGTGAAGATCTTGCGGCGCGTTCCTCGGCGTCGACGGCAAGACGCTCGTCGATCAGGCGCTTGCGCTCCGCCCTGCGCCATCGACACACATCCGGCCAGGCTTCCTGCACAACGGAGTCGGTGCCATATCCCGGAACAAGTTCGTGCATGAAGCACGGAGGAGAGGCGTACTCTCGCGTTTCCAAGGAAACATCTTCCTGATCAGACATTGCGCGCTCCGTTGACGGTTGCAGTGGAAACCATCTCGCCCTCATGGACGGTGCGCTGCGTAAAACAGGAAGGCAAACGGAATTAAATGCTGTATTGATGCAAGATTATTGCACTGAACCGGACACTAGTATGGATATCGACCGCGCTCGCACGTTTTTGGAAATCGTTCATTCCGGCAGTTTTCTCAAAGCTGCCAACCGGCTCCACGTCACCCAGACCACGGTAAGCGCGCGGATACGTACGCTGGAGGAAGAGCTCGGACGTCAACTCTTCATCCGCAACCGCAATGGCGCGCAGCTGACGCCGGCGGGCCGGGAGTTCGAGCGGTTCGCCCAGTCATTCGTGCAAATCTGGGAACGGGCACGGCACCAGCTCGCCATCCCATCGGGACGGACAAGCGTCGTTGCCTTGGGCGGAGAGCTCAGCTTATGGAACCCACTGCTTCTCGACTGGCTGGTCTGGATGAAGAAGGCCAGGCCGGAAATCGCCATCCAAGCCCAGGTCGGCGTGCCGGACCAGCTCCTCGAGCAGCTCAGGACCGGCGTTCTGGACATTGCGGTGCTCTATGCGCCGAAGCTTTTACCGGGTTTCAGGGTAGAGCTTCTCGTCGAGGAGCAGCTTGTCCTGGTTCGGACCACGGACAGAGAGGGGGGACCGGTCGGCTCCAAGGACTATGTCTATGTCGATTGGGGGCCGCTGTTTGCGGCCCAGCATGATGCCAGTTCCTCTGCCTTCGGCGAGCCGGGACTGATGGTCGGCCTTGGGCCGCTTGGGCTGAGCTACATCCTGCGCGCCGGCGGAATGGGTTACTTCCGCAGGGGCGCCGCAGCTCCCCATATCGAGGCGGGGCAGCTCGAGATCGTGGAAGGCGCACCGGAATTCACCTATCCGGCCTATGCAGTCTATCCGGAAGCAAGCGAAGCGCGAGTCGACGTGCAGGAGGCGTTACGCGGCCTGAAGCAAGTTGTGAAATGATCGTCCTTCCAAGCGCGAAGCCCCGGTTCGAGTGCCTGGAAGGATGGATCGCTACGGACTGACCGACATGCCTTACCCGTTCCACACCATCGGTCACTCGACCCGGTCGATTGCCGAATTCGTCGCCCTGCTGCGGGTTGGCGAGATCGCACTGGTGGTCGATATAAGGACCATCCGGCGATCGCGGACGAACCCGCAGTTCAATAGCGAGGTACTTCCGGAAAGCCTGGCGGCGTTCAGCATCGGATATGAGCACATTGCCGAACTCGGCGGCCTGCGCGGCAAGGCGCACGACATTCCACCGACGCTCAACGCATTCTGGATCAACCAGAGTTTTCACAACTACGCCGACTACGCGCTGTCGGCGGAGTTTCTTGGCGGCTTGGATCGGCTTGTGGCCCTCGGCAGGCAGCGGCGGTGCGCTGTCATGTGCGCGGAAACGCTCTGGTGGCGCTGTCATAGAAGGATCGTCGCGGACTACCTGATCAGCCGCGGCGAGTCCGTTTTTCATCTGTTGGGCCATGACAAGGTTGAACCGGCGAAACTCACCGACGGCGTGAAGGCACGGGACGACGGAACGCTTGTCTACCCGCCTGCACAGCCTTCGGAATAATCGAACTCTCAGGCGGCCGACGGACCAGGGTCGTCGAACTCGGTATCGAAGGCTGCCGCCACAACCTTGTTTTTCGTTTTGTCCAGCAGCTCATCGGAATGATGGACGACGCGCAGAACCGGTCCGCCCGGTCGCCACGGGCCCGGCGCTGCACCCCCCGCCAGCTTCAATCTCTCGCGCCTTGCGGCTTCGGGCTGATAGACCACTTCATGTACAGTCAGCGTTTCTAGGCCGCCGTCCGTGGTCGGAATGGACATGGACTGACCTTCAGCCAGACCTAGCAGTGCCAGGCCACGCGGATTGGTGATCGGCAAAAGCATGCCAACCAGACCGCGCATCTCGTCATGTGCGACGATGCGGGTTTCGGCAGGGCCGTCGTTCACCCGATAAGCCACGCGGGTGCTGAGTGTCACGACGGTTGCCGGGATGTCTTCCCGAAACATTACAACTGCGCTCGAAATCTTGCGTTGAAGAATAGCCGAGAAGGGATCGTCGCGAGCAGAGTGGCGCTCCTGCATCACTTCAAGAATCGTGTAGTCCTTGGTGGTCAGTTGGTAGCTATCGATAGTGGGCATGGTGCATCTCCAAGCCGGCCCTGTGAAAAAGGGATCCGGCGTCAAGCTTTTTTGATCGGGTGTGGAAAGCTACCCCTGTGTCGGACCAAGATAGGCCGGCGCAGGGGTCACACTCCCTCGATCAGGCTGCCTGCGTGATTGAGGAGACGGATGGAAACGCCCATGTCTAGGCGTCCGCCGCGATCGCCGAAGACGCTGGTGCGCGCCGATCGACTGCATCGCCTTCCGCAGCAGGTTGGCCTACGGCAAGCACCGACAGTTCGTGCCGGCGCCCATCGCGCGCTGTCCACATGATCGACTGTCCAGCCGAGAGGCCGATCAGGGCCGTGCCGATCGGCGTGAGGACCGAAACCTTGCCTTCGGAGATATCCGCGTCGCCCGGAAAAACCAGCGTGACGGTTTTGGCGTCGCCCGTGTCGGGCTTGAACGTCACCGACGAACCCATCTGGACGGTGTCAGCGGAGACAGAACCATCGGCGACGATACGCGCCCGCTCGAGTTCGGCGAGCAGTTCATCGGAAGCCTCCGGATTTCGCACAGCCACAGTGCTCGCAAGCGCCGATAGACGCGCATGATCCGAATGCGAGATGCGGATGTTCGGCTTGCGCCGGGTTTTCGTGTTGTCTTGCATTTGAATACTCGTGCTTCTGCCCGGACCAGCCGCCCACCAAGGGTGCCGGAACTGAGTCAATTCGTGGAAAACTTGCTGAAAACGCCAATGCCCCAGAGGTTCGCGGCCCTGCGGATCATCCCATGTGGGTTAACGCACCGCCCCTCGGCTCAGGGCGTATGGCAACTGAGCCGGGGGCTACATTCCCGCTATGGGACAAACCCGGAAAAGAAAATCGCGATGAATTTTGACTGCGGCGTTCATAAGACCATAGTTGGTGAAGCAATCCGGGAAGTCAAGCCAGCCACCTCGGTGCACCTTTGCGGGCATCAACCCTAAGTTAGTCAGGGCGAGCACCAAGCAGCGTAGTTATCACCAGCTCTCTTCCGGCCCTGTTTATCCCGGTCCCGCTCGGTCTTTCTTCCGCCAATCCGAGGAAGACAAGGCGTTCGGCCAAGGCTTTTGATAGAGATGGGTAAGGCCCGCGGTTCATTCGCTTGAGTGCCGTTTGCTCCTCCTCAGTTAGAGCGTCCCAGATAACCGTCATGACGGCCACCTCCCTTGTTTGCATTGTCCAGCCAATGCGAATTCTGGATTGTCGAGCCACGGGCTGTGGCCATGAATTCATCGAGCCCGAAAACCTTGAGTCTATGGAACGGCGTCTGTTCCGACGATGCCACCCTCATTCTCCAGAACGCCGATCCGCCTGACTTCCGAGCGGTTGAGTTTCAGACGAACGCCGATACCGCCGCCGTTTTCGGCAATGAAAACGGCGCCGGCGTTTTCAAGCGCGGTTTGCAACGTGTCGCAGACATCCTGGTCGGGAAGGCTGATCCGACGCTCGAATTCCTCGATGACCAAAGCATCCACGCCTGAACTGCCGGAGAGCTTGTCACGGGTCCATTCGACCAGCGCGCGAGCGGCACGGCATTGAGCACCAGTGATCATCGTAAAATCTCCTGCTACCGCTTTCGGGGCCGAAATCGCGGCTTGCTGAAAGCCAGGACACTCCGGCGTGCGATGGCTTAACCCAATCAAAAGTGCATATCGAATTCGAAAAGGGAAGGCTGCGTCACGCGCCGCAATCGAAATTCTGATGCAAAATAATTGTGCTAAAGTGGCAATAAACTTCGTTTGTCTTGCAGATAAGGATGAGTGAAGCTCACACGTAGCGAAATTGACAGATTGGGTGCCAGCCAGCAGGTCTCAACGCCAGGGGGAGTTCTTGGCGATATCGCGCGAAGGGCACCTTGGGCTCGGCAATGATGATAATGGACAGGCTTGAACACGATTTCGGCAGAATACTTTCCGGCAGGGTTCAGCATCATGTGGTCGGGCGAATGGTATCTGCCAGCCGCCTCGACGTAGATGACCGCGGTCCAATCACTCCTTCGGATGACAATGCCCTCAAGACACGGCTGCGCGAGGAACTGCTCCTGCAAGCACAGACCCGGCTGCCGATCACCTATGCAAGACTCGCCGAGAGCATGGTTGGTTCCGACGCAACAGGCGTGATCCGTGATGCACTCGAACAACTGATGGACGACGATGCGGCCGAAGGCCTGCCGTTGCTTGCGGCTGTTGCCGTGAAGGCACTCGAACCTGGTTTACCCGCTCCCTGGTTCTTCTGGAAAGCCGAGGACATGGGACTGTTCGCTGGCGATCCGGCCGATCTGGAAGCCTATGCTTTCCATGCAAGGGAGTTCTATCGCGCGATCAGCCTCAATGCTGGTCTGTCACACAACGGGCAAGGCTCTAGAAGGACCCTGCCGCCGGTTCCGCCGCCTGCAGACAGGTGAAGGAGAACGAAATGCTGATCGCCAAGGACGTGATGACGTCACCGGTCATCGCGGTAGGGCCTGACAGTACAGTGGATGAGGTCGCCGATATTCTCCTGCCTCACGGGATCAGCGCCCTGCCGGTGATTGATCGAGGTGCGCTGCTGGGTATTGTCAGTGAAGGAGACTTGATCCGCCGGGTGGAGATCGGTACGGCGCCGCAGGGTCGTTCCTGGTGGCTTCGGTTTTTCGCCAACAACGCCGATCTTGCGGAAGGCTACGTTAAGTCTCATTCCGCGCATGTGACCGACGTCATGACAATGCAAGTTGCGACGGTGGTCGAGAGTACGCCAGTCGTCGAGATCGCAACCCTGCTTGAACACAATCGGATCAAGCGTGTTCCCGTGCTGCGCGACAGACAGGTCGTGGGGATCGTCAGTCGCGCCAATCTGGTGCGAGCCCTAGTCGTCGCCAGGAAAGGTTGGCGCGCTCCGGTCTCGCATGACGACAGCAGTATCAGACTGGAGATTCTAGACGCCTTGCGATCCGAATCATGGCGCCCTCGACCGGAAGTCCGGACGTGACCGTGACCAACGGCGTGGTCACCTTCTGGGGAGCTTACCTTTCGGAGCAGGAGCGGAAAGCTTCGCTCATTCTGGCTGAAAACATCGCTGGCGTGCGGGCTATCGATGATCACCGCATTCCGCTCGATATGACCTACGGCGTGTCTGAAGAGTCGGATTAGCGCTATGCCCTTGACGCAGACAGCCCCGATTTCCGAAGGGAAGATTCGATTACTCGTCGACTCCTTCTACGGCAGGATCCGCGCCGACGCAGAACTCGGGCCGATTTTCGAGCGCGTCGTTGCTGGCGATTGGGAAACGCAACTGGCGAAGATGTACGATTTCTGGTCCTCGGTCATGCAGACCACCGGGTACTACAACGGAACTCTCGTCGCGGTCCTCAAGCACATGGGTGGGTTGGAGATCGGTCTGTTCGACCGGTGCCTCGCCTTGTTTGGCGACAGTTGTGACGAATTGCTGGACAGCGAGATTGCGGGACTCTGTTGGCTGAAGGCCGCCCACTTTGCCGAAAGTCTGAAGCTGTTCTTGTTCTATCGCCCTGATCGGCCATGGCTGAGAAACGGCGCATGACGTTCGTGGTCACTGACAATTGCATCAGATGCAAATACATGGACTGCGTGGAGGTCTGTCCTGTGGACTGTTTCTACGAAGGCGAGAACATGCTCGTCATCCATCCCGATGAATGCATCGACTGCGGCGTCTGCGAGCCCGAATGCCCGGCGAAGGCCATTTTTCCCGATACCGCGCCTGGTCTCGACGGGTGGCTCGCGCTGAATGCTGAGTACGCGTCTGTGTGGCCTAATATTGCGATCAAGCGTGATCCACCCGTCGACGCCAAGGCGTTCGACGGCGAAGCGAACAAGCTCGCGAAATATTTCTCGCCGGAACCCGGGCTGGGCGACTGATCAAATGAACGCATATGCGCATCAGCCGTCGCCTCTGTATCTGGGCATCGACACAGGCGGCACGTACACCGATGCCGTACTGTGGTCGGAATCAACAGGCATCGTGGCCAAGGCCAAATCGCTGACCACGCGGCACGATCTTGCCGAGGGCATCGCTAGCGCGGTCGACGCTGTTTTATCCGAGGCCGCCATCGAACCTAGCGCGATCAAGCTCGTCTCGATGTCGACCACGCTCGCAACCAACGCGCTCGTCGAGGGGCAGGGCGGACGGGTCGCGCTGGTGATGATCGGCTTCGCTGAAGCCGATCTTGCCCGGAACGGATTGTCAAAAGCCCTCGGCTCCGATTCCGTGATTTTTTGCTCGGGCGGACATGACGTCCACGGCGATCCGCGTCAACTCGTGCTGGACGCTCTCGTGGCTGCGCTGCCGTCTCTCGCCGACACGGTTTCAGGCGTCGCCGTGGCCTCTTATTTTGCGGTTCGCAATCCCGAACATGAGATCACGGTGCGTGACATCATCCGCGAGCGTACCGGGCTCCCAGTGACCTGTTCACACGAACTGTCGTCGAAACTCGGCGGCCCGCGTCGGGCGCTAACCACGCTTCTCAACGCCCGGCTGATCTCGATGATCGATCGCCTTGTCGACGCCACCGAGGGCTTTCTGGCAAGACGCGGGATCGTCGCTCCGCTCATGGTCGTGCGCGGCGACGGCGCGCTCATTACCGCTGAATTCGCTCGCTCCCGGCCAATCGAGACCATCCTGTCAGGACCAGCGGCAAGCCTGGTGGGAGCGCGGTACATGACCGGCCTCGATGACGCCGTGGTGTCCGACATCGGCGGCACCACCACCGACATCGCCGTTCTCGACGGCGGCCGCCTGCGGCTCGATCCGGAAGGCGCCACCGTCGGCGGAATGCGAACCATGGTGGAAGCCGTCGCCATGCGCACCTTTGGCCTCGGTGGAGATTCGGAAGTCTCGCTTCATGAGCGGTCGCTGACTTCGACGATCGTGCTCGGGCCCCGTCGGCTGGTGCCGCTGGCGCTGGCCGCGGTGAAGCACGACGATGCCATATACAAAGGCCTCAAGCGGCAATTGCTCAGCCCTAACACCAGCCGGTTGGACGGCCGTTTCGCGTTGCGAACAGGTGTGCCCGAGCGTCTGGCTGCAGGCCTGACGGTTACCGAGGCAAGGCTCTATGCGGGCATTTCGGCAATTCCCGCCGCGCTCGATCGTCTCCTCGTATCGACCTCGCAAATCGCGACGCTCAATCGCCTGGTCGCGCGTGGTCTGGTGCATATCGCCGGCTTCACGCCATCCGATGCGGCACATGTGCTCGGCCGACAAGGGAATTGGGATACTGTCGCGGCTCGACTGGGCGCCGAATTGTTCGCACGCAAACGCGACGGCCAGGGGCATGGTGTCGCCAAAGGCGCAGAAGCTTTTTCCGAAATGGTTCTCACCGCGGTCACCCGGCGTTCGGCCGAAGCCATTCTTGAAACAGTCTTTGCCGAGGATGGGCTGGATGGCGGCGTCTCCGTTGCCAATCCGCTGGTTCAGCGGGCGGTTGGCCGGCGAGGCGGCATGGCACGGCTGTCGATCGCACTCGACCGAACGGTGATCGGTCTCGGGGCCTCTGCAGTGCTCCATTATGCCGGTCTGCCGCAGTTGATCGGCAATGACTGCAACATCGCCGAACACGCCGACGTCGCAAATGCGTTGGGCGCCGTCGTTGGGCAGGTGCGGATGTCGGCGGAGGCACGCGTCAGCCAGCCGGAGATCGGGCTTTTCCGTCTGAATTCAGGCGAGCGGCTGGACGACTACGATACCGAAGATGAAGCAATGATCGCCGCCGAAGCCCACATTCGCGTCTTGGCGGCAGGTCTTGCCGAGCGCGCCGGGACCGATCAGGCGCGGATCGAAATCGCACGGGACATAAGGGTTGCAACAATTGAAGGCGAACGCAGTTTCGTCGAAGCCATCGTTGTCGCGACCGCCACCGGACGGCCGCGGATCGCGTCGTGACGCAGTTACGGGGCCTGGATCTATGACAACTCGTCGCCTAAGCCTCGGGCCAAAATTGGAAAAACTGAGGGCCCGTTGGGGCCGGTTCACACACGACAGAACGACAGCCGTCCACGACGGACGAGCAGTTCGGATTGGTTCTTGTAAGTAGCTGCTTTCATGAAAATTCATCCGAAGCGTGCCCGAGTATGATCTGGAATTCCCGCGGGGTATCAAGCGGACGAGCGACAGCTGGGGTCGCTTAGTGGGGTGTGAATGGAGTGACACCTGTGATCTTCCACGCTTGGGCATGATTGCATTTGGTCAGTATCCTGAAGTCCCGGCCAATCACGGATCCCGAACCTTCCGTTCCGCGCCGGCGACAGTCGGCGCTCTAAAGAAAAACGGCGTATAAGCCGCAATCCTGCGCGCGTCCGCAACAGCGGACGAGTGTCGCGCGTAGGACGGAGGAAATTCGCCCCCGCCGCGGGCGGTGAACGGGACAGCCGTAGGAGCGTCAGCATAGCGCCGGCCGCAGGACTGGACGTGGGACCGACTGTCCCCGTCCGCGGTGGTCCGAATGCTGCATCAGGGATGGAAGCCACGGACGAGACAGCGCGGGCTCGGTTCTACGACAGCCCGGCCGATGATCGGCGGCGATGCTCGCTGGTTGCGACCCTTCGCGCATCTTCGGCATGGCTCCCGCATCGGCGAGCATGTAGGCAATTTAGCTAAACTCGTCCACGCGTCCCAAACTGAGCCGCTAGGCACCTAGTCCTCACAACGGAGCGGTCGGTGATTTGGAAAGACGAATGATCGTAGCCGCTAAGCGCTTCCGTCCGTTTCACTCTCTTCATCGATCACACGCACTGGCAGATACGCGTTGGTTTCCAACCACTCGCGCAGTACGATCCGAATGAGGTCCGACTTGCCAATTTCCATCTCAGCTGCGATCGAGTTGAGCGCATCCTCAGTCGCCGGTTCCAGCGGCACGCCGGTGATGTTTCGGAGCATTAGTGCAGCGCGACGCAGAATGATTTGCAGATCCGCGCGCGACATGTCCGCGATACGATCTGCGCCGCTTTCAAGTTCTTCCGCAACCGACAGGCGCGTCATTTCAACGACTCAATTGATCCCATCAGCATTTCCGAACTTGAATGCTCATCAGTGATTTTCATTCTTCGTCACGCGAGCCCAATGCAAGTCGATCTGGCGCACGACATGCCGTATTCTTTTGATCCCAAGCTTCAAGGTGTTCGACGGGATAGAGGACGGCTTTGCCAATCTTCATGAAGGTCGGTCCGACCTTCATCGCTCGCCAGTATCGCAGTGTTCCAACCGAGACACCGCCGCGATAACGGTCAGAGACTTCCTCGGCAGTTAGGTATTTCCTCGTATCTATTGAGTTCTCCATATAGTCAGCTATCGCTACTGTGCACGTCTGAGAGGGTAACGCTCTGCGGGCGATCCGCCTGGCAGTGCGATTCAATCCTGCACGACAATGCTCCCGAATTCTCAATCACGCGGCCACACGGAAATGAATGGGATCAGTTGCGCGAAGATGGAAGGGGTCGAACATAGTGCGTAGTGCTGGAGGATATCGCTGGATAGAAATCGGATGGTCCGCCAACCAAGATAGCATGCCTTGACCGGGGCTCGGACTAGCCGATCCAGTCTAACAAAGCTTAACTGCGCCCATTGATGGATTGGACATACAAATAAACAAAATCAACTAGTTATCAGGGTTCGTGTGCAAGAACTGCACACGAAAGTTCTTCTTCTCTTCCATTTTCGTTCTCCCGAAAGAGCCACCGACAACCCCTTTTTATACACCGTTGTGCCGTCGGCATTGACCTCTCCCGCGCGGATGTTCGCTGGTATATCTGATCAGCCGCCATGGGTTCGGTTGCGTCGCGTATGCCAGCGATCATCGTGTGGAAATATCGCACCAATGCCGCTCCGCGAGATGCTCGAAGGTCATGCAGTGGTCGATGTGCAGTCGGCTACTATAGTCGGCAAATCGGCGTTGAGTCAGGCCAGTTCTGGGAGCAATCATGTTGAAGTTGGCGCGACCCTGGAACGCAGTCCGCATCAGGCCGGTCGATGTCGCGCGAATGTCATCGCACCAGGAACCAAAGGGGCTTAAGACTCCCGATGGACATCTGAAAGTCTTTGTCTTATGTATTGTAGCACTTGCTACTGTTCTTCCCGAATACATTGATCTCTGAGAATTGGTGACGCGGCTGAAAGTTCGGCCGGGTTTCTTCCTGGCAATCTGGGGCCGCCGTGTGCGATCGGCGGGGTGGGGCGGCATGTTTAGGAGAATATTCTCCTCGCTAGTGGCGTGTCTGTTCGCGCTCCAGACCATATTATGGCCTCTGTCAGGCGTAATACTTTCGCTTGCGACTACATCGGCTGCCGAAGCCAATCCAATCCCCGCAGAAACCGCCACAAAATTGGCTCGGCTCGACACCAAAAGTCCACGGGCCACTTTTGGCGACCTCGATGTTTTTTTGCCGAACAACTATCGTGGCAGCGCTGTGACAGTGCTGGTAGATTGCAATGATCAGAAGAGGACTCCGTCACTGGGTGTGGACCAGTCAGTCTACGGGCCCGATGCAAAACTGCTGAATTTTACGTCACAGTCGGCGGGTGGCTGCAACTCCTACACGGTTGCAACTGCATTGGTTGCGCCCGTTGAGCCCCCAGGTGCGACGCCTGCAAAGACCGACGCGCCCCTAGGGATTGGGGTGAGCATTCATATTTCAGGGGTCCGGGTCGACGAGGCCCAAACCATTGATTCTGGTGTCTTTGTATTCAACGATGTAAGTGGCAACTGGACGAAGGCTCAGCCTTTCGTAGCGGCCACACCGAAGCCTGAACGCATGTATGCGACGCTTACCCAAAACGTCCAACGGATAGTTGGCGGGATCATCGCGACGCCAAAGGCGCTCGATGCTCAGCCGGCGATGAACACCCCCACGGGACTGGCTCAGCAACTGGAGGCTGTCAACCCGGCTAGCGGGTACTTGAGCATCGACAGTGTCGAACCCGACAACAAAGGGGCCTATTCGATCAATTTGCCGCTGCTGCTGCGGCCTTCGCGGGGCCCAGGTCCGAGCTTCTCGATCGCTTACAGTCCACAGGCCGGCACCGGGGCCCTCGGTCGGGGCTGGGATCTCCGCATCAGCAACATCGAAGCGCGCGGACCTGCCCCAATTTATCATACAGCCTATGAGACCGAGGACTATGTGCTCGACGGCATGGACCTCATTGGCATGGACGCCAAGGGCAACGATATTGCTCCGCTCTATAAGGGCGGCCCGATCATCCCCAGGATCAAGGGCGTCCGCTACTTCCACCTGCGCAACAATTCTGACGGATTGATCGTCCGTCGCTATGGCGACGATCCAGATCATTATTTTTGGGAAGTTTGGAATCCTAACTCGCACATAACGAGACTCTATGGGGGTGCCTTCACCGAGAACCACTCTCCGCCCGTGATTGATCCCGACGGTAACGGACTACTCAGGGGGGTAGCGGCGGAGACCTCGGGGCTTGAAAAAAGTGTAATCGGCCAATGGGCGCTCACCCAAGAGTTCGACAGCCAGACGGCGCGGAACGGCGCAAGCTATAGATATCAACAGACCAACCCAGGCGACGTCCCGTGCGGGGGAGACGGTCGCGACTGCCAGGGCGCACTGATGCTCTCGCAAGTCCGGTACAACCTTGCCTTTGGGCTTCCGACAGGCGTGCTGCCTGGAAGCGGCATCACAACAGTAGATTTCAAGTGGGTACCTCGGGAGCCGGCGGCGCGATACTCCACCGATGGCCGGCTAGGTTTTTTTCGAGCACAGACTTATTGGCTCGATCAACTGCTTGTCCACTATCCGCCAGATCCAACTCAGGTTTGGCTCGCCAGCACATCTGCAACTGCATCCGGTATCCCCGCCGGCGACGTACTTTTCTCAAGGCACACTTTTCACCATAGCGCCGACAATTGCGTCAATTTCGATGAGGTGCTCCATAGCTACGACGTCGAAGCCAATCCCGCTTATGATACCGCAGGGAGCACTGCCGGCGCGCTCTCGAAACAGACATTCCAATTTAAGTATGAGGGCGAGAATTACGCCAAGGACGACAAGAATCCCAGTTGCGTCCTGAACTGGCCTTCAACGGAGGTCACGCAGACGGGCGATTTTTCGGAGCAGGCGCAGGGGACTTTGGGTTTTCCTGCCGATCTAGCCGGCAGCCTCGGGTTCGATCTTCTTGCCAGCCAGTCGCTGCTCGGCTCGGGCCAGAACGAGCAAACCGGCGCGTCGCTCTATGTTGGTGTGGGTCCGGCAGGCGACACCAGTCGTAAGGAAATCTCGGGTGGCGTCAAGGCTGGTGTCGCCTTCAATCGATCGGAAGGTAACTCAGCGCTGGTTGATGTGACCGGCGACGGAATAGCCGACATCCTCTATAGTCACGATCGCAAATTGCGCTACTGCGCAGGGGAACGCTCGGCAGATCACACTGTCTTCTACCCGCCTAGTCATTGTGGCGAAATCGAGAACGTCACCGAGTTTTCCAAGTCGAGTTCCTCATCCCAGAGCATCGGTGTCGAGGGATATTGGCCTCCTAGTTCGATGGCCACATTGGGCTTCAATAGGAACACAAGCCAGACCGATGTTTACTTCACGGACCGCGACGGCGACGGGCTCATTGATATCGCCGCCTATGGCCAAGTGTTCTACGGGCAGGGCGAGCAGACCATCGACGGCAAGCATGTCGTACGATTTGTTCCCGACAGTGCGCTGCTGCCCCCGATTCCCGGCACTGATGCCGAGGCGAATGCCGCGGTCAGCGCGCATATCCCTGCGGACCTCCGTGGTACGATCGCCAACATCGAAGACAAACTCGCGGTACTCAGTAATCGGCTGAACGAGCTCGATTACAGCCAGACAACACTTGGGTGGGAGGCGCCACTCGACGGCACGATTTCGATTTCGGGGCTGTTCCGCAAAGGCATCGCCGTCGTTGATCCCAAAAACCCAGGTGCCTATGGTATCGATTTTGGACCGGCTGAATTCAAAGCTCTGTATGACGAGGTCGCGAAGTTCGGGACCTATGTCAGCTTGAAAAGCAAGTGCGAGCTCTGGCCGGAGGATGAGCATTGCCATGCCGCTGCGTCGGACTTGCTGGGTCCGCAGTATACGGCGGTCGAACGTGTTATCAAATTCATCGAAACGCCGCTGCCACAGATACAGATTGCACTGTCAAAGAGAGCGACGAAGACCACTGTTCCTTGCGACACTCGCGATTTTGATGGCAAGGACTTGTCCTCGCTAAGCTTCGACGCTCAATGCCGTGTCGACGGTGCGACGCCTTCAGAGATTTCAGTCAAAGCGGGTGACCTGCTTTATGTCACCTACCGCGTGGGCCCGCATCTGGGAGCTTTCTTAGAGCCAGATCTTCACGTCACGTACACGAAGGTCGATCACGATGAAGTCTTTCGCCTTGCCAAAGAAGGCGGCCCCAATGGATTGACGTCCTCGCTGCCCTGCAAATGGAAAGAACTAACAGCTGCCGAGCATCAGAACTGTCTTCTGTCCAAGCAAAACCGCTATAGTTTTGACTTGGCCACCGGTACGCTTGCTTCAGCGCCCAACCAGACCGTTACACTTCCGCCGGCAATGGATCGCAAGATAGACGGGCGCTTCTCAATCCCCACCGACCTCACGAAAGACTACCAGGTTTACTTCGATGTGGTCTCCGCCCAGATACCCGGCGCAGACAAGGCCGCAACAGGCGCACAAATTGCCTCAATGCTTCTCCCTGCTTCGGCGCTGCCACGCACCTACCGACAAGACGTGTCGGCGCTGTGCGCCAAGGAGGCAGGGCCGAACTGCACCGTCGATATCGCACTCTGCTCCAGTGGAGGGGCCGTGCACTGCGGCGCTCTGGGAGCCTACGACGAAACAATCGCAGTTGCCTCGCGACTGGTCGTCGAGCAGATCGTAGAGACGAGCACCGGCCGGCTCGAGCTTCCAGCGCGGAACGTCGATTCGCGGCTGAGCACCTTAAGGTGGCTGCGCCCACCGAAAATAACGACGGTTGTCAAAGAGGATCCCCACGAGCCACATCCCACCGTTGGGGCGCAGTCGGCGGTCTTCATCTATCTGCCTGTCGCTATGGGCGAGCCTGACAACGAATTCATACGCGTCGAGCACGGTAGTTTCAAAAATCCCGACGTCGGTCTTGCGGACGATGAACCCCAACCTGAGAAAATCGATCGTGCACACTTGCTCGATCTCGAGCTTCAGAGTGAAGGGCTTGCCCGTACACGCCAGACACTCGCCCTTTGCGCATACAAGGACGAAATCCTCAACTTTCTAAAGAACCGTTACTCCGTTAACGCTCCGCCCTTTGCAAGCGACTATTCGGGCCATTGGCAGAAGAGCGATAGCTACAAACAGCGCTGTGACGACGCTGATAGCCTCTTCGATGCAGTTCAGTTCACCAATGATGACAGGCCTGAGACACTGCCGAAAAAGGGTCACGACATCCTGCATCTGGCAAAGGTGCTCGGCAATCTTCCATTTGCGGAACAGCTTACCAGCGCAGAAACGCTCCTCGATAGGGTATATGAGACGCTTCGTCTTGGGCCGAATTTGCTCATGGACGATCCGCGGCTGGCGCGCCGCGGCTATAGACTGCCGGTAAAGGTCAATCCGCTCGATTGTGCTGACATCACGGCCGGTTCGAAGCCAGTCGCAAGGCCTATCTTCGGGGACGGGCGCGGCGACTGCGCTTACCGCATTGCCGCGAATTTCGCGACGCAGGATTTCAACGAAGTTCTTTCGGATGAGAGCGCCAAGAGCCTTCAGAAGTTGTTTGCGGAGTTTCGGGGCAGTACGAAACCTGCGTTCCGCATTGAGATGACTGCGACGGTCAACGGCCAGCCCCTTGCGTTCCGCAAGCTCAGCGGCGCAGAAACTGGCAATCAGCAATGCGTCGTCAAGACGCCAAATACTTGTTTAGGGGCGTACGGCACGATTGGCCCAGAAGCGTATTTTCATCCGTTGGGGGACTTAAGCGGTCCCAATGGAAACAAGGTCAATTATTCTGCAGCTCAACCCGAGAGCGAAAATTCTGAATCGGTCCCAGAGTTACCTCTTGACGGGGGCGAACCGGCCTTTCATGGCGACGTTTTTCAGCGGATCACGGCGAACAAGCGCGTGGGCCGCGCTGTAGCCTTCCAAAATAACATCATGGACGACCAGGTCCATGGCATCTGTGAGCAACATTTCCCAATCTACGGCCTCGACCTTGGTCCGATGGAAGCCAAGCAGGACTGTTCGTTCGAGGGCAACGAACTAACTAATCAACAGAAGTACGACGGTGACCCCGTCTATTCGGTCCCGTATGAAATTGACGAAAACAATCAGTTCATTGGTCGAAATTGGGTGCTGGAATTCCGTGCGCACCCTCTCGATGTATTGGAACTGCACTACCATCTCGCCCCTGTCGAAAACTCCGTGACGACCAGCGACGGCAAGACCCTAAGGGGTAATTTTTCGATCTTCCGCGTCCCTCAGGCTTCCGGCTTCGGTGTCGCCAAAACCTATATGATACCAAGGTCGCCAGGGCAGATTATGCCGGGCGCGGGCGCGATTGATTGTCCGCTTGTCAATCCGATAACCGGCGGGCTGAGCGGACCCTTAACTGATCGCTGCCGGCCGTTTACGCAACTTGCCTGGACGGAAGTGTTTCTGGGCGCTCAGTATCGCACCTTCAATGACGCGCAAAAGATCGACAAGCCGGGAGTGTTTTCGATCAAGCGGCGTCGCGATATCCTTCGTCTGCAGCCCGAGATCGAAGTGAGCGGCGACCAACTCCACCTTGAGGACCAGAATCTGGAGATGGCCAAGGCGACATCTCGGCCGCTGGTTCCCGTTGAGGACCTTATCGAGAGCAAACTGCCTGTGCTTGATGACCTCAAGGCTGTGGCTCCCAACTATGCTGGGCCGAAACAGTTCCTCGTTTACTTCAATCACGACCCTGCGGTGCCTAAGACCGGATCCCAATGGGCATTCTTTGCCGGTAGAGCCTCTCAAGATGGCGGTGTCATCTTGCCCCCGAGCTTGTCGACTCTTCGATACGATCCTGACATCCTCCAACCCGCAACGAATATGGAAACGTTAGCCGAAGCGAGCGCTGCCTGTGGCACCAGCGCGGCGCCCAGGCCGTCGACCTGCAAGACCGAGTTTGCTTCGACCGGGAACTCGGTACTGAACCTGCATGGGGTGAATTTCTTTGGATTGAAACATCGGTTCGTTGGACCAACCAGGGCCACTGCGCCGCACGCAGTCCGCTCCAGCGGTGTGTGCTCAGCAGAAGCACCGACCGAGACCGCCAGCTGCTGGGAGGGAATGGACGATACGGTGTCGCTGGAATTGGCGGCCAACGAAAATTCAGATGCACAACCGTTGACCTCAGTGTCGGCCCTGATTGGTTTCGAGCGCCCTCCAGTCTCTGAATTCCTCTACACGTTTCGCTCTTATCAAAAGACTGCATGCCTTGATCCAGCGATGGCAGATTCCAAGGTTCCAGCCAAAATCTGTCCGGTTTCGAAAAAGAAGGGCGACGGCAGTTCGGACAAGGAAGAGGGGCGTCCGGATAAGACCGACTATCCAAATCGCCCGCTTCCGCCGAGCGACGGAAGGATCTCTATTTTTGCTCCTGTTCTGACGAGTTCCGGAGACTCGCTGACGTTCAATGCGGGCAATGATAACGCTCATGGCAATGCCGGATATTCGGAGCAACAGTCTGGGCGCTTGCTGCAGGACGTCAATGGAGACGGATACCCGGATATCATTTCCGGCGGCGTAGCCGAACTCAGTTCGCCGGTTGGACTGCCAAGGCAGGATTGGTGGCGCTACTTCAGAGTGGGGGACGCCGGGTCTTCGCTGGGAGCGATGCTTTCGGCTTCTGGCCTGCAGACCTCTTCCTCGTCAGTAAGTGCCGGAGGGGCATATGGTGGAACGCCCGCCACCTTCGGTGTCTACACAAAGTCGGGCGCGGGCAGCGGGACGGAGTCCTACGACGGCAACGTGGGTCTCAGCCTTTCGGCAAGTCTTCAGCTTGGCCATGACACTGCAACATCCGAGCTGATCGATCTAAATGGTGACGGCATTGCCGATAGCGTCAATGTGAATCCGCTCGGCGGGCCGGTGATCTCGTCGCTGAGCACTGGCAACAGACTTCGCATGGTACCTTCCGAATTCCTGCCACCTGGAACCGAGGCAACGGCCCACCAGTTCGGTAGCAGCCAGTCGGTTGGGTTGGGCATACGGCTCGGCTTTGTCTCGTCGGCTGGAAGCTATGGTGGCGGCATGGGCATCGAGACCCGCGACGGCGGGTCGGAGGGGGTACTCCTCGATTTCAACGGCGATCAGAAACCGGATATCGTCGTGCCATCCGGCAACGTCTTGAAGGTCTATTCCAATTTGGGAAACGGCTTTTCGCCCACACCCCTGGAGTATCCCATCGCCCAATTGCCCGCGGACTTCTCATCCTCATCTCAGACTACGCTGGTCGATGCAGGCGGCTTTTTTACCACCGGCGTCAGTTTCGTGTACGTCAAAGTCGTATTCACAGTCGCCGGCGAATGGTCACGAGGCCAGACGCGAGAGGTTATCAGCTTGCGCGACATGAACGGCGACCGCGTTCCCGATATTGCGACCGTCACCGGCAACGTTGCAGGGCTCGCGCTCGTCGGGTCAGCCACCACCAAGGTTCAATACAACCCAGTGGCGAAGAGCCACCTGCTTTCCAAGATCACCAATCCTTCGGGAGCGCAGATAGTCCTCAAGTACGGTCTGTTCGGCAATAGCGGACCCGAGCATGGCGCACCAGTCTGGGCATTGACCGATGTCGCCAGATATGACGGCTTCGATTCCAATGGCAAGTCGCTTGCCGATGATGGGCAGGATGTCCTGTTGACTGCCTATAGGTACGCGCATGGCTACTACAATCGCGCCGAAAGGCAATTCTACGGATTCGCCGAGCGGACCCGCACCTCATACGGCTGCGATGGCGGTGAGGCGAATTGCCTGAATGCGGATTTCCTGCGGCACGAAGATGCCGACATCATTTCAGCCGGCGAGGGGACCGTCCTCGAAAAGGCGGGCTACAAGGAATTGCAATTCGTCCATGAGGTATTCGCAAACCGTGATTTTTATTCACAAGGATCGCTGCTCACTCGGGAGCTCTCCGGGGTTGACTCACGTTTAAGCTCCCGAGGCGTGGACGGGAGTCGAGCACCAGCGCAGATTTGGCAAGCGGTCTCACGCCAAACCATCGGTTATTCGATAGACGATCTGTCTCGTTCGAGCGGCGCATTTCTCGGCTCATCGAAGCTGTCTGCCCTTTGGGATGGCAGTATTGGGAATGCCAGCGAGCAAGCAGTGTTTGGCGACGGGGGCTTGTGCGCAACCAATGTCAAAGGCTGCCCCAAGAAGTTATCCGACAACATGCTTCGGAAGGGCTTCGACAACGAGCAGAATGCCTTCTGGGCGCAACAATCGGCCTCGGTGCGGCAGCGGCTCATCCAGCTTGAGAGTTTCGGTGGCGGGATTGCCAAAAGCGTGTTCAGCAACGACCCGGCCTCGGCAAGTGTTCCGCGTCTGCGCTCGGGCATTGCGTTCGACAATGATCAATGGGGACAGGTGCTCGCGTTCGACAGCATGGGGGAAACGTCTTCCGCGTGGGTGCCGGAACCGAAGGCTTCTACCAACGTGGCGGTCGCGTACGCGGCTCGTCAGAGTCTCAACGCGAGCCCGAAAGCGGACGGCAAAGCCACCGGCTATCCGATGCTCGGACTTGCCCAGCGTACTGAGGTCTTTGCCGGTCCGTGGGCTCAAAAAGACGCGAAGTTGCTGCGGGCTCGAGAAGCCGCCTATTCGGACGATGGTCGTGGCAATCTCGTCGACCTTTGCCTTTACCCAGGGGGAGAGGGTTTCGCGTTCCGGCCAGGTATCTGTGAGGAATTCCGCGACAATCTTCTGGCCGCCCTGAAGACCGGTTATTCGACGATGCAGGCCGCGCTGCGAACGGCCTACGACAAAACTGCAGGATTGCCGAAGGGCCAGACACTCTTCAACGCAGTGATGCTAGACCAAATCCTTAGCTACGACGATTTCGGCAATCCGGCCCACACAGTGTCGCCGCTGTCGGACAACAAGGAATGGATCGAGCGGCGGTTCAAGTACGAAGCCGACCCCTTCCGGAAAACCGCCACGGCGACGGAACTGACGCGCTGTGTCGAGGATGTGGCTGGCGCCGGGACGGATTCTAATCTTTTACCCGCAATTCATGGCCCGAGATGCAGCTTCGGGCTTGCTCAACTCCCTGACCCGGTGAGGCGCAAGGCGATCTCGCAGGCCTCTTTTGCAACGGTCGACTCGCATTTCGGCATGGTGTCCGGGACGAGTGACATCAACGGAAATTCACTCCTATTCGATTTCGACCGCTGGGGCCGGCTCGACCTCTTGGCGCGGTCGTGGGGCAAGGCGCCGCGCGAGAACAAGGCTAAACCGTTTGCCGACGGACTGGCGATAGCGTTGAAGAAGCAGTCGACGGTTGGTGTGCAAGCTATGCCCGCGGTCGATCAGTGGCGGCTTCTTGGGCACGCCGAGTACGGGACAGCTGATATGGGTGGGCTGCGAAGCACTCTGCTGCGCTTTGAAAGTTCCAACGCATACGCCGGCTTGCTCGGAGACGGCAATACAACGCGAGAAACGACGGCTTTCTCCGATGGGCTTGGCCGGACATTCCAGACTATCCGCGAAGCAGATGTGTGCGCGGAAGCCAAGGGCGACCTGATTGATCGTGGCACGGTGGCACTCAAATCGGCCGGGCTCGCCGAACGGTGTACCAGCGTGGCGACCGGCATTGTGTCTCCGGGCGATGCCATCGATGCCCTTGGAAGGGATTGGGCGTCCTATGAAGCCTATCCGCTCCCGGCCGGCTCTCCAAAGCGGCAAGGTAGCGAGGTTCGGTTCCATAACTGGTTGCCGGATGTTGGTTCTGTTACTGCTAATCCCCTGTCGCGAACGGCTTTCGACGCGGCGGGCCGGCCGATTACCGTCGAAAACCGGTTGGCCGACGACAATCATCCTTTGCGAGGGGCAACGCAGTTTGCCTACGGCATCATCCCTGAAAACGCCTCGCGCTCGCCGCGTTTCGAGGCTGCCACCCTTTCGCCTCGCTGTACGCTGACTTCCAACTGGTCCGACGCCAGGGGGCTGACACGCGAGACGTTCGAGGATCAGGACCAATTCTATCCGGACCGGCCTCTGACGCCAGGCCATCCCTTACCAGCCGATGTGCCCTATGCGCGCAAATACGACGGTATTTCCACCTGTTCGACATTGGCCGACCCAGAAAATCCGGCGAATCCCAAAATCCTCGGCATTTGGCACGAGCAGGAACAGGCCGCGGAAGCAGGGCAAGAACAGCCAGCCCGCACGGAGTACACCTATGACGAACTCGCGCAGTTGACCGGGGTTGAATATCCGCTCTCCAAGCAAAAGCGCGGTGCGATTGAAGTCGGTTTCGATCTTCTCGGGCGGAGCATTAAACTTAACGACCCAGATTCAGGTTGCACGCTATATTCCTATGACGGCCTTAACGCGCTCTTGTCCCAGGCATCTTACAAGTATGAAAGCGCCGCCGCTGCATGCGGTACGTCATCCAAAGTTAGCAATCAGAAGCTCTATACATATTCGGGTGGCCGCCTGCTCGGGATCTCCTACCGGTCGCTGGATGAACAGGGCGGGCCAACTGACGTCGCCGACGCCGTCCATTTTTACCTCGATCGCTATCCTTTTGCGCTCAGGAGCGGGGAGATCATCGAAACGCCGCGCTTCATTCCCAATGACACAGCCAACCAGCGCTTCATCGATGTCACTGGCCGCAATTGCGAGAACTGCATCGGCCAAGTAACCCTGGTCACCGATCGGACCGGAGGGCAAAGCTTCTCATACAACGAATTGGGGCTTCCCAGGCGAGAATTGCGCTCGATCGTGGCGCCCGTAACCGAGGTCAAGCAAAGCGAAGGCCAGAGTGAGGCCTATCTTCCAGAGGTTGCGTTCTACGAGCAGGAAAATTCGTATACGGCCTTCGGCGATCCTGTGCAGGAGGAGTTCTCCGAGAGTGCGCCGTCGAATCCGGCGCTCAAATGTATCGATGCGGGCATCGAAACCTGCCTCGCCCGTTTTTCGATCGGCCGTAAGTATACACCAGACGGCGCAGTCGCTGAGGAACTCTTCAACGGCAAACCACTGGTCTACGCTGCCCAAGATGCGCTCGGCAGGCCTGCTGTCCGCTGGACAGCCGATGGAACGACGACAGGCTACCGATATGACGAGCTTGATCTCCGTACGAACAAGATGGCGACGGTAACCGGGGCTAACGTGCCAGTGTTGGTTGACGGCTACCAGTACGATGGCGGCGGCAATATCCTTGGCTACGTCAACAACGCGCTAACCAAGGGGCAATACAGCAGCAGCTACGCATTCAGCTATGATCAAGCTAATCGGCTCAAATATTTCGATGCCGAAATCGACAAGATGGGGATAGGTCATGTGAAGGGTTCGGGCACCTATAGCTACGATCCCGGCCACCGCCTTACCGACCGGACACTCGACATTGCAGGGACTCCCGGCACAACTTTCAAACGGACCTGGAGATTGGATTACGCAAACAATCCGGCTACCAAGCCGGCCCATGCGCCACAATCAATCGACTTCTCGATCGATGGCGCAAAGCGCGATACAGCGCTTGCCTATGACGATCTCGGCCGGATGACCGGGCTTGGGCCCGGCGAAGCAGGTCAGGATTTGACGCCGGTTCTTTCGAACCGGGGTATCAGCTGGGATGGCGAGGGACGGCCGATCCGGGTTCGGGGTGTCCACGACCAGAAGGTGACCCGAAACGAGGGCCTTCTGCGCGAAGATTATGTCTACGATTTCGGTGGCAACCGAACGCTCAAAATAGATCAGCCGCAGAGTGGCACCGGTGCCCCGCTTACCATCGGACACGGTAGACCGATAGAGATCGCCACCATCTACATGACGCCGTTTTACGCGCGGCCTTATGATGCGCGCGGTACGGTGGAACTATCCCGGGCAAGTCTGCCGGACGCGAGCCTTTCGCCGCCCGACAACGAGAGCGAGGATCCGCTCGTCACCTATCTTTATTCCGACCTGCCGGTCGGCTCGATGACGGCGAGCGTGACCTCGTTCGGTGAGGCGACCGACCCTGGGTCCACCGTGATTGCACGTCGAGAGTACGAACCTTACGGGCTCGAACTCACCAATGAGAGCATTGCCAAAACTGGGCGCAAAGGTGCGCCACCGCTCTCAGTTTTCCAGGGCAAGGAGCTCGATCTGGTGACTGGGTTTTCGTCCTTCGGCGCGCGGTCATATAGCAGGGATTTGGGGATTTGGCTGAGCCCGGATCCATTGGATTTGGTTCGCCGGTCGGGAGCTGTCAGTCTTTCGAAACTCGCGAGCTACACGTTCGGAGACAATCAGCCGGTCGGAAGAGTAGACGCCACTGGCATGGACGCTCAGCTACCGAGCGGTGCTCCCAACGAGTCGGTCTATCGCCGCATCGAGTATATGGCTCCGTACATCCTGGAAGCGGCAAAACGGCACCCGGAAGTTGGCGCAGTTGATATTGCGGCGATTGTCTATCAAGAAAAGCGGTGGGGCATCTTCGCAGATCTGAAAGATCTAGCCGGCGCCGTGTACGGCCATTTCCGTGGGGATTGGGGAAAAACTTCCCTTGGACCTGGAGAATTACAACTCAAACTCTCCGCGGAACTGGCTGGCCTAGACGTGAGCGATCCAAACGATCGCGAGACTATATGGAAGCTGACAAACGAAGTTCCAAGTGCGATGGAACTGGTTGCTCGAAATATTGAGAAAAAACAACAAGCCCTCAGAATGTCATTTACGCCAAGGGGCGCGGGAACTGCACATAACCGCGGCATTGAAGGATTTATCCGAAATGACGGAAAGCCATCATATGTCTCGTCTAGAATAACCGAAGATGTTGTTCAAAACATTCAAAAGATATTGGATCATGAGAAAAATGTAATAAAGGCAAATAAAACTGCGAAATAATGCAATCGATTTGAGAAGAAAATTATGAAAAAGACTCATAGATTCCTATTCTCATTAACAGCGGTACTTGAGATCATGCTCGCTTCTTTGGCATGTGTAAATTCAAAGGCCGCTGAAGTTGAACGCTCTGACGCGGTCATCTTCGAACTAGCCTCTCCGGTCGCCGATGCCACAAACTTCAATTGGTACAGCCCTGCCTCTCGGCGCGATGCTGGGGCGCATCAGGCGATGTGGGAGCCGTTGTTCATTCTCGACTATTCGAGTGGAGCGCTTGAGCCCTGGCTCGGCCTTAGCCTCGCGCCGGACGCCGCGCAAAAGGTCTGGACGCTGAAACTCCGAGAAGGTGTCGAGTGGTCTGACGGAACCCCGCTGACCTCAGAAGATGTCAGGTTCACAGCCCAGATGGTGATCGACCATCGCGATCAGTTCCCGGCCTTCGAGGCGTCGACTTTCGCGTCGCAGGTTGCAGTTGTTGCGGCAACGGATAGCCAAACCGTGACATTTACGCTCCTGCAACCCAATCCGAGATTTGGGCTCGAGAATTTCGGCGCCGGCCTTTTTAGTTCCTTCCTGATCATGCCCAAGAGCAAGTGGCAAAAGGCAGTGCAGGATGACGCCTCGGGAAAGAGACCGCTCGCCGCGTTCACTTTCTCGCCACCGATGGGTACCGGCCCATACATACTCGATGACCCGCAGCCGAAAGAGGATCCCTTCACGGCCGATCCGCTCGATCCGACCAACCCGGCGAAACACGCCAAGGTCGACCCAACCAAGCAGATATTCTGGACGCTCAATCCAAGATGGTGGGGCGCGAAGCCGGGTCCGGACGCCAAGCTTGGCCCGGACGGCAAGCCTGACCCGAACGCCAAGCCGGTCTTTCGCGCTCTGCCCGCCCCGCTGCACCTCGAATGGAAGTTCGTCGGACGCGAGCAGGACAGCGTCAACCAGATCGTTGCCAATCACATCGACGCAGCGGACGAATATTCGCCGGGGGGCTTGGCCAATGCCAAATCTCAGAACGCTGCGGTCGTGGGTTGGGATTCCTCGCCGTCGCCAGCCTGGAATGAGCCGTGTCCTCGGCAACTCGAAATCAACACGCAAGCTCAGCCATGGAGCGACCCAGAACTGCGCCGCGCGCTGTCGCTGCTGATCGACCGGAGCGATCTCGCCCACACGGCCTATGGGGATACTGCCGCCGCCTCAACCACGATGTTCGCACAGTATGGCGCGATGGATCGCTTCATCGATCCAATACAAGCAGCCGGTCTCGGGCTCCCGGCAAAGGCTGATGAAGCCGCAGCCGATCAGATTCTCACGTCCGCCGGCTACCAGAAGGATGCGGATGGGCTGTTCAAGAAGAGCGGCAAGGCGCTGACCGCGACAATCGTGGTCGATGAAGTTGGCGCAAAGGATGTCGATGGTGCCAATGCTGTCGCTACTCAACTCCGTAGCGGGGGCGTCGATGCCAAGGTCAGCGCCATCTCCAACGACGACTATTGGGGCGACGTCATTCCCAACGGCCGGTACGAGCTTGCTTACGGATCGCTTTCCTGCGGCTCGGTAGCCGAGCCATATGCCTCGATGAGCCGCTACACATCCGACAAATATGCGGACATCGGCTCACGCAGTCCGGGCTTCGGCAATACAGGACGCTGGAACACGGATGAGGCCAAAAAATACTCCGCGATAGTGGAGGACCTCGGCAAACGACCGCTCGACGACCCCGCCATCCCGCAACTCGTTGTCCAGGCCTATGCGTTTATCGCTCACGACGTACCATTCATCCCTCTGGTGCAGTCGCCAAAGATCTTTGCCTTCAACACCACTTACTGGACCGGCTGGCCGACAGCGCAAGCTTGTTTGCCGTCGGCGCCCCCGGCGCAGGGCAGTGCCGCTCCTGTCAAACCGGCACCAAAGGGCGGAAAGGCCCCGGGTAATGAAGTCGCGCATGCCAAGTGCACAGTCCCGATGCATAGCTGGGCGGCCACGGAGCGCCTGCTCTTCCAGCTCAAAAGGGCTGGAGCCGCAGCCCAGTAGTCAGAGGGCAGAGACGAAGTCAGAAAGGCGGTGAGGGCACCGCTTGCCATGTTCGATCCGTGTGCACTCAGATACGGAATTTTGTCCTTTGAGGGTTTTTCAGCGGGTGCGGCCGATGGGTCGCCTGAGGGGCGTAGCGAATGCCATATTTCTGGCATACCCTATTCGAGGTCTCCGCCCGAGCGCTCCTTGAGAAGCCGGCGATACTGTGTCGGCGTGACACCTTTCTCCATCAGAAAATGCCGGTTAAAGTTGGACAGGTTGCGGTAGCCGACCTTGTAGCAGATTTCGGTAACTGAGACTTCGGTCTCGGCAAGAAGCCGGCAGCAATGGCCAACACGTAGCAGCCGAACATAGTCACGAAAATTGTGGCCGGTATTCTTCTTGAAGAACTTGCAGAAAGTGGGGGCGGTCATGCCCACGACGCCTGCCGCCTCACTCATGCTGACGGTTTCATGCAGGTTCTGAAGTATGTACTCCACGACATTGTGGACCATCGCCGAACTGCGCGGCAGCAGGTTAGGCGCGAAGTGCTCGCTTGACAGGGTGTCGCGCTCGGCAGATGTCGTTAGCAGGCCAATCAAGTCGAAAAAGAGCACAAGCCTCTTTAACCCGAGCAGGCTGCCCATCGCCTCGATGATCGCCGCGGCCTTGATGGCTGTAGTGCCATAAAAATGAAGGCCGCGGGCGGCCGCCGACAGAAAATCCTCAACCTCGGCCATCTCTGGAAAAACAGCCACCGCCGATCTCAACATGTCGGCATCGAACTGTACGATGATGTCACGTCCCTGGATGACCTCGCCTGGCTTGATGTCGGTCACCCAATTGTGCGGAAGGTTTGACCCGACGACGCCGAGATAGCCGGGCTCGAAATGGCCAATATGATCCCCAACAAACACCCGGCCGACGGATTTGCGGACCAGGTGAATTTCGAATTCGGGGTGATAGTTCCACTGGCCCAGAGCGCATGGATAGTCGTCCATCCGCCATACAAAGCTCTCGCCCGGTTCCCGTAGAACCTGCTCGAGCCCGGGCCGGCCAACCTCTGGCGTCTGCGTCGATTGCCTATGCAGTACCTTGAGCGTCAAGCGAAGTCCTATCCGGAATACGTCCCAGTCCAACAACGTTAGCATCGGCTCAACTGCAATCTCAAGCGCTCGCTGGTCAACTATTTCGTCCTGGATACGAATTTGCCGCGATTTTTGCAAAGCAGCGGAAATTGCGTATCAGTTTTGGGAAAGCTGGCTCCTAGTTGCTGCGCCTCCATTGGTTTTCAATCGCAGCATATCGACCAGCCGCAAAGGCGAGGCTCGGTGTCAAAAGACCAAGAAAAGACCGGGAGGAGAAGATCATGAGTTCAGCAGAGCATCGATCCGATATTTTTGCCTGTGCCGGCTGAGACGACGCCCATGTCGCTGCAAAGCCGCCTGATCACGCCAATTGTCATGCAGGCCTTGCCGGTCAGAATCCCCGGTATCTCGCGCGAGGCAGGGCTCGTCATTCTGAACCTCGTCATCTTTGCCACCATCGCGATCGGCAAGCCGCAGGCTTTCCTGAGCTGGGTGAATTTCAAGGCAATCCTGTCATTGATGACCTACGACCTGCTGCTTGCACTTGGAATGACGGTCGTCCTCATCATCCGGGGACTTGACCTTTCGATCGGTGCCAGCTTCGCGCTTCTGACCGTCGTCATGGCGTTGGCGCTTCAGGCAAGCGTTCCCGTGCCAGCCGCGCTCCTGATCGGCCTCGCAGTGGCGGTCGGGATTGGCTCGTTCAACGGTTATCTCGCCGTCAGATTTGGAATCCTTCCGTTTCTTGTCACGCTGGCAACGATGACCCTGGCGCGCGGCACCGCCACAGTGATGACGTCGGGCCAGTATGTTTCGTTCACCGGCGCCCCTGCCTGGTTCCTGCAATTCGGGCGCCTTGAAGTCCCGCTCTGGCGGACCAGCGAGCGCGTCTACGGGCTTCCGCTTGCTCTGCTGATCGTCATCTTCGTCACCTTTGGCTTCGCATTCCTGCTGCGGCGCTGGGCGCCGCTGCGCCAGTTCTTCTTCGTCGGCGAAAACAGGGAGGCAGCCTTGCTGTCGGGCTTGCGCGTCAATCTCATCACGATCAGCGGCTATGTCATTTGCGCAGCCTTTGTGTGGCTTGCCGCCGTTTTCATGATCGCGAATGCCCGCATCGGCTATGCCAACTACGGGGTAGGGGCAGAGATGCGGGCGCTTGCCGCCGCCGTTGTCGGCGGCGCCAGCATGTCGGGCGGGGCAGGCAGCATCCTGGGCACAGCGCTCGGCGTCCTCATGATCGCGCTGATTGGCAACGGGTTCGTGCTCTTCAATGGCGATCCAAGTTGGCAGCAGGCTGCAATCGGCATCATTCTTATCGTCGCGGTCGGGGTCGACGCCCTTCGCTCCTACAGGGGGCGTGGCTGATGAGCAGCATGCTGAACATACAGGGCGTCTCGAAGGCCTATGCCGGCAACCCGGTCCTGAGCGATATTTCGTTCGAGGTGCGAGCCGGAGAGATACATGGCCTCATTGGAGAAAACGGCGCCGGCAAGTCGACACTCATCAACATCATCGCCGGCATCGTCCAAAGGGACGCCGGCGTCATTCTGGTCAATGGCGAAGAGGCCGTTTTCGACACGCCCGTGGCTGCGATGAACGCAGGCATCAGCGTCGTACACCAAGAGCTCAGCCTGATACCAAGCGCGACGGTGGTCGAGAATATCTACCTGCGGCGCGAGATCACCAACCGCCTCGGCCTCAACAACTGGAAGGCCATGCGCGAGGCCACCGAGAAGCATTTCGCCCGGCTTGGACTGGATGTGGACCCCGCGAGCGAGGTTCGCAGGCTTAGTGTCGGCATGCAGCAGATGGTCGAGGTTGCCAAGGCGACGGCACTCGATGCCCGCATTCTTATTCTTGACGAGCCGACCTCGGCGCTTGCGGAAAGCGAGGTGCGCGATCTCTTTCTCGTTCTCGAGAACCTGAAGCGAAACGGCGTCGCCATCATTTTCGTCTCGCATAAGCTCGATGAGCTGATCGCAATCTGTGACCGGGTAACCGTGCTCAGGGACGGACGGCATGTTGCGACGCGCGGCGTCTCGGAAACTCAAAAGGCAGAGCTCATCCGGCTCATGGTGGGCCGAAGCCTCGATGAACTTTATCCCCCACTTTCCGATCAGATCGGCGACGAGCTTTTCCGGTGTGAGGGTCTCAGCCGGTTCGGCATGTACGAAGACATTTCCTTCTCAGTCCGGCGAGGCGAGATCGTCGGAATCGCCGGTCTGATCGGCAGCGGTCGCACGGAGGCAATGCGCGGGATCGTCAACGCGGATCGCCGGGATGCCGGACGCTTCTTTCTGAAAGGGAGTGAAATTTCGATCCAGGATCCGGCGGCAGCGCTTCGCCACGGCATTTGCTACGTCTCGGAGGACCGCAAGCGCAGTGGCATCTTTCTCGCCTTCAATGTCGGCGACAACATCGGCGCGTCCGTGCTTGGGCAACTGACCGGGCGGGCAGGCCTCGTCAGTTCGGCCCGCATCGATGCCTTCGCCCGCGGCTTCATAGCGGATCTCGACATCCGCCCGGCCGATCCAGGAGCCAAGGCGTTCTCGCTGTCGGGCGGCAACCAGCAGAAGGTCCTGCTGGGCAAGGCCATGGCGTCGAAGCTCAGGCTTCTGATTGTCGACGAACCCACCCGGGGTGTCGACATCGGCGCAAAGGCGGCAATTCACAAGAAGTTGCGCGCGCTGGCCAATCAAGGAATCGGGGTTGTCGTCGTCTCGTCGGAACTCAATGAGGTGATGGGGCTGAGCGACCGGGTCCTGGTCTTCTGTGGCGGCGTGCTCTGCGCGGACCTGGACAACAATTCGGCCAAGCTTGCGCAGGAGGAGGTAATGCGATGGGCAACAGTGGCATGACCGCCCTCCAGCCCCAGCCGTTCTCGCGGCTTGCGCTGCTCGTCAGGAATCCGACGACGATCCAGCGCGCCGGCCTGCTGTTCATGACGCTGTTCATCCTGGCGTTCATGCAGGCTGCCTATCCCGGCTATGTCAGCGCCGCCAACATGGAAGTGCTGGCCATGAACATGGTGTTCGAGGCGATCATCGCCGTGGGCATGACATTCGTGATCATCTCGGGCGGCATCGATCTGTCCGTCGCCGCGGTGTTCGCCTTCGCGGAGATCCTGGTCGCGAAGCTGATGGTGCAGGCTGGACTTCCGATCGGCGCGGCAATTCCGATCACGCTTGTGGCTTGCGGCATGATCGGCCTGGCCAATGGACTCCTGATCAACCTGCTGCGCGTGCATCCCTTGATCGTCACGCTGGCAACCCTACTGACGATGCGGGGCGTGAACCTGTCGATATCGAGCGGAAAGTCGATCGCAGGCTTCGACGACGCGTTTCTCTTCCTTGGACAGGGGAAGCTCGTCGGCGTGCCCTTGCCGATCTGGGCGCTCGTCATTCTGACCGCAGGTCTCGGCTTTCTGTTGCGCAACCATAGAAGCTTTCGCCAGGTCTATTTCGTCGGCAGTGACGAGCGCGCCGCCCGACTTTCCGGCGTCAATGTCGAGCGGGTCAAGCTTGTCGTCTACACCGCCTCGGCAATGCTCGCCGGTTTTGCCGGCGTTCTTGCCGCTTCGCGCTACGGCGCGGCGCACTGGGGTCATGGAAACATGGCCGAGCTCAAGGCCATTGCCGCGGTCGCCATCGGAGGGGCCAACATAAACGGCGGCAGCGGCTCACTAGGGGGGACTCTTCTGGGGATCCTCTTTCTCGCCACGGTCCACAACGCCTTTGTCACGTCGGCGGTCAACACGTTCCTCTACGACGTAGTCAACGGCGGGATGCTCCTCGTGGCAATCCTCCTCAGCCGATACTTCGAGGCGAGGAGCAACGTGAAAATCCTGTCGATCCGACAGAAGAAAATATCCAATCGCAAAGCAATCCTGACGGGAGTGAGAACATGAGAAAGCTTATCCGATACGCATTGGCAGCTGCAATTTCGCTCGGAGGTCCGGCGACCACCGCCTACGCCCAGGAGGCCAAGGAGACCTACGGGATGGTGGTTTTCCTGAAAGGCTCGGAGTTCTTCAACTGGTGCTTCGCCGGCTTCAAGGACGCTGCTGAATCCGTGGGCGCGGTCGCCGAGTTGCAGGGACCAGCGGACTGGGACGCTTCGGCGGAGTCGCGCGCCGTCGACCAACTGGTTGCGAAGAAGGTCAAGGGCATTGCCGTGACCGCAGGCGACGCCGACACGCTCGTATCGTCGATCAATGCCGCGATGAAGGCGGGCGTGGCGACGCTGACCTTTGATTCAGACTCTCCGAAGAGCAAGCGCCTGCTGTTCGTCGGCACCGACCACTACAATGCCGGCTTCGCGGCCGGCGTGAAGATGGGCGAGCTTCTGGGGAACAAAGCCAAGATCGGCTTTTCAGGAATCCCCGGCCTCGATGCCATCAACGCCAGGCGGGAAGGATTCATCGCCGGCTTGAAGTCCGTCGCGCCGGAAGCGGAAATCGTGGCCGAGGTCAATGACGAGGGCGATTTGCAGAAGGCGGAAACAGTGATCACCGCCATGCTTCAGGCCAACCCGCAGATCAATGGCATCTTCACACTCCATGGCAATCCCGCGACCGGTGCGGTCGCGGCTGCCCGGAATGTGGGGCGCGACAGCGGGCCGGACAAAGTGCAAATCATCGCCTACGCGATCGACCTTCCGATCCTTCAGATGGTCGACAGCGATGAGCTTTCCGGAACGGTGGCGCAGAACCCATATCTGATGGGCGTGATGGCATTCCACATGCTTTATGCTGCCGCTCACCCCACCCAGTTCGACAATATGAACAATCCCGGGTTCGGCAATGTGCCGACCGCCAATCTGGATACCGGCGTTCGGATCCTGACCAAGGGTGATCCGGCGATCAAGGCATTCATGTCACCTCCCAGCCTCTGAGTGCCCCGGGAAGGTCGGCGGCAAGTCGGCCTTCCCAACCCTCCATTGCCAAGTCCGCGTCGCTTGATCGCGTCGCAGAAAAGGAAGTCATTCATGAAAGCTCTTGTCCTGGAACGGCAGAGGGAATTGTCCCTGCGCGAGATCGATCTGCCTGAGCACGTCGCCGCTGGCCAACTGAAGATCAAGATTCATACGGTGGGAATCTGCGGCAGCGATGTGCATTACTACACGCATGGCCGCATCGGCCCCTTCGTCGTCGAAAAGCCGATGGTGCTCGGCCATGAGGCCTCTGGAACCGTCATCGAGGTGGGATCGGGAGTCGTCGGCTTCTCGATCGGCGATCGCGTCTGCATGGAACCGGGCGTTCCTGACCTAGCGTCCCGCGCTTCGCGCCTCGGCCTCTACAATGTCGATCCGGCAGTGACCTTCTGGGCAACGCCGCCGATCCATGGCTGCCTTGCTCCCTACGTCATCCACCCGGCTGCCTTCACGTTCAAGCTGCCGGACAATGTCTCTTTCGCGGAGGGCGCCATGGTCGAGCCTTTCGCGGTCGGGCTGCAAGCCGCGAACAAGGCTCACATCCGGCCAGGCGACGTCGCGCTCGTCATCGGCGCCGGGCCGATCGGCATCATGATCGCAATTGCTGCCCTTGCGGGTGGCTGCAGCCGCGTCGTGGTCGCGGACCTCATCGCCGAAAAACTGAGCGTGGCGGCGCAATATCCTGGCGTCTCTACCGTGAATATACGGGAGTCCGACCTTGCCACGTCGGCCAAGGCCGCTACCGGAGGATGGGGTTTCGACGTGGTGTTCGAAGCAAGCGGCAGCCCAAAAGCCTACGACGGTATCTTCGACCTCGTGAGGCCGGGTGGCTGCCTGGTTCTCGTTGGCATGCCCGTCGATCCTGTAGCGTTCAATGTCGTTGGAGCGGCCGCAAAGGAGTGTCGAATTGAGACGGTTTTTCGATACGCCAATGTCTATGATCGCGCCATCGAGATGATCGCGTCTGGAAAGGCGGATCTTAGACCGCTGATCAGTCAGACCTTTCCGTTTGAGCAAAGCATCACGGCATTCGAGCGGGCAGCCGAGGGACGCAAGAGCGACGTGAAGCTGCAGATCCAACTCGCCACCTAGAACAGCAGGCTGCGCCTGCTTTTTCGCCGCCAGCCGCCCGCGCTCGTCGAGGGTGGGGAGAAGAACTGTGTCCAGTCACCACGCGATCGCAACGACGCACGGGAGGAGCCAATGTCTCATCTGATCAGGCTTGCCGGGATATCCAAATCCTTCGCCGGAAGGCCGGTGCTGCAGGACGTCGACTTCGACGTGCGTGAGGGCGAGGTGCATGCTCTGCTTGGCGAGAATGGCGCGGGCAAATCGACCCTGATCAAGATCATGGGCGGCGCGCATGCGCCGGACTCGGGCATCATCATGCTCGAGGACAAGCCATGCCAGTTCGCCTCGCCGCGCGAGGCCCAGCGAGCTGGCATCTCGACGGTCCATCAGGAGCTCTCCTTCTTTGCCGAGCTCACGGTGGCCGAGAACATATTCCTCGGCCATGCACCGCGCACCCGCGTTGGCTCGATCGACTGGACGGACATGCGCCGCCGCTCGCGCGCGCTGCTGCATGAACTGGACAGCGGCGATCTCGACATCGATGCGCCGATGAAGAGGCTCTCGATCGCCGACCGCCAGCGCGTGGAGATCGCCAAGGCGATGTCACGCAATGCGAGGCTGCTTATCATGGACGAGCCGACCGCCGCCCTTGGAGACGGCGACGCGAGGCGTCTCATTGACGTCGTCAAGGGACTGCAGGCGCGCGGCGTGGCGATCGTCTACGTCAGCCATCGTCTGCCCGAGATATTCGCGCTCGCAGACCGCGTCACGGTGCTTCGGGACGGTCGGCATATTGCGACCGCAGCGACCAAGGCGCTCAGCGAGAGCCGCCTGGTATCCATGATGGTGGGCCGCGACCTCGCTACGCTTTTTCACAGGTCAGCAAAGTTTCCGGGCGAGACGGTGCTCGAGTTGAAGAGCTTGTGTCGCGGCAACCGGGTTCGCGACGTGACCCTGGCGCTCAGGGCAGGGCAGATCACCGGGCTTGCTGGCCTCGTGGGGTCCGGCAGGACCGAGCTTGCGCTTACCGTCTTCGGCATTGCGCCCGCCCAATCTGGCAGGATCGCGGTGCTGGGAAAGGAGGTTCGCATAGGCAGTCCGCGTCAGGCGCGCGACCTTGGCATCTCCTACGTGCCGGAGGACCGTGGCCAGCAAGGGCTGGTGCGGCGCATGTCGGTCGCGAAGAGCGTAAGCATGGCCGTGCTTGACCGCCTTGGCGGCCGCAGCCCGCTGCTGCCTTTCGCCAAGGAGAAAACGCTGGCGGCACGCGCGATCGAACGGTTCAAGGTGCGCGCCAGCGGACTGACCCAGATCGTCAACGGTCTTTCCGGCGGCAATCAGCAGAAGGTGGTCCTCGCCAAATGGCTGGAGACGGACCCCAAGATACTCATCATCGATGAGCCGACGCGTGGCATCGATGTTGGCGCAAAGGCCGAGATACATGCCCTGATGGACAAGCTCGCCCATCAGGGCATGGCGATCCTGATGATTTCGAGCGATCTCCCGGAAGTGCTGGGCGTGAGCGACCGCATCCTGGTCATGTCCTGCGGCCGGATCGTTGCAGACCTCGGTGCGGAGGAGGCCAGCGCGGAGGCGGTTGGCACCGCCATGACGGCGATGCCGGTTGGGGTGGCCGCGTGAGAACGTCATCACGATCGCCTTGGTCCGCCATGGCCGGCATGCGCCACGGGCAGGAGATTGTCGTCGCGCTTGCGACGGTCGCCATTTTCGCCGCCGCGTCCTTAGTCAATCCAAGGTTCCTGCTCGAAAGCAATCTCAACACGATCTTCTCGGGCAACGCTTACGTCGCCGTTGCCGCGATCGGCATGTCGCTCGTAATCATCTCCGGAAACATCGACGTGTCGGTAGGGGCCGTGATCGGCGTCCTGGCGACTATTGCCGGAACGCTCGCGGTTCGCGGCTACCCTGTCTGGATCTGCTGGACCGCGCCAATTGTCGCGGGGATGCTCACGACCACCTGCATGGGCGCCTTGGTCGCCTACGCGCGCATCCCCTCGATTGTTGTCACGCTCGGCATGCTGTCGATACTGCGAGGCGCCCTGATTACCGTCACGGATGGCGTGTGGATCACGGATTTGCCGCAGGAGTTTCTCCTGGCGCGCATGCAGTTCCTAGGTCTGCCAGCTCCGGTGGTCCTGATGGTCGGCCTGACGATTCTAACAGCGCTCATCATGCGCCACTCCGCGCTTGGCAGGGCCATCTATGCGGTCGGCGGGAACGCCGAGGCGGCGCGATCCGCAGGCATTCGCGTGCCACGTACGCTGTTGGCCGTATTCGCGCTGCATGGCTTCTTCGCCGGCGTCGCGGCCCTTCTCTTCGCCACCCAGCTACAGGTAATCCAGTCGAGCGTGCCGAGCGGGCTGGAACAGACGATAATCACCGCCTCCGTGATCGGGGGCGTATCAATTCTCGGCGGCAGCGGCACGGTGATCGGCTCGACACTCGCCGCAATGCTTTTCGCCGCGATCGGCTCCTCGCTGATCTTCGTGAACGTCTCAGCCTACTGGCTCAAGGCGATCGTTGGGCTCCTGATCCTTGCGACGGTTCTGGCTGACATCGCCCGCCGCGGGAGCCTCGAATGAGAAGCGGGGCCACTTCATGAGAATCTCAGCTTTCGCGAAATACGAGCTTGGCCTGCTGCTGCTGGCCTGCCTGTCGCTGGTGGTGTTGGCGGCGCTTTCCGACCGCTTCTTTACGATCGACAACCTCCTCAACCAGGCCCGGTTGATGGCCGAGATCGGCCTCGTTTCGCTTGCCATGACCCTGGTGATCGTCAGCGGCGGCATCGACCTTTCGGTCGGCTCCATTCTTGGCCTCAGCGCGATGCTGCTCGGGATTCTCTGGCGCGACGCCGGTCTGCCGCTGCCAGTCTCGATTGCCTGCGCGCTCGCGGCAGGCACGCTGGCGGGGCTGGCGAACGGAATCATCATCACCCGCTTTTCGGTGCCGCCGCTGATCGCAACGCTGGCGACGCTGGCGCTCTACCGGGGCCTGGCGGAGGGCATAAGCCAGGCTCGCTCGGTGCGCGGCTTTCCCGAGTGGTTCATGACGCTCGGACAGGGTCAACTCGCGGGCGTTCCTTCACAGGTCTGGATACTCGGGCTTGTCTCAATCCTGACCTCTGTCACGTTGGGCCTAACCAAGGCCGGGCGGGCAATCTATGCAATCGGCTCAAACGAGGTGGCCGCCCGCTTCTCGGGCCTTGCAGTCGATCGTGTTAAGGTCGCCATCTACGGCTTGTCCGGCTTCACCGCCGCTCTGGCCGCGGTGATATTCGTGTCGCGCGTGACGACGACCCGATCGGATATGGGGACGGGCATCGAGCTCGACGCTATCACGGCCGTGGTTCTGGGCGGCACCAGCATTTTTGGCGGTCGCGGCACGGTGATGGGGACCATTCTTGGCCTCGTGCTCATACAGGCGCTGAAGAGCGGCCTGTCGCTTGCAGGCGTGCGCGGAGACGGCACGGTTGTTGCAATCGGTGCCGTCCTGATCGCCACCGTTTTCCTGAGCAATCTGTTTCTTCGCCATGGCGAGGGTTGAGTTCGGCGTGTCGCCGAAGCGGACAAAGACCTTGTCCGGAAGGCACAACAATGGAGGAGTTGAAATGCTGAAACGTGCTTTTGCGACCACCGTGTCGCTTCTGATCATGGCTGGCGCAGCATCTGCCGGCGCCTGGGTCGGGGCGGACGATCTGCCGACCAACCCGCTGCCCTGCGACGGCTCGCCTGGCAACGTCGTGGCCAAGCCCTATGACGGCGCAGCTGTTTCCAATGCCCCGGAGCGCAAAGGCAAGACCATCAGGGTCGTCGACATTCCGAAGCTGATCGGAATCGACTATTTCGCCGCCACGACCAAGGGAATGCAGGAAGCCGCGGCGGAGCTCGGCAATGTCGAGATCAAGACCGACGGCCCGACGCAGGCCAATATCGACCAACAGATCAGCTTCCTCGACAACTACATCACAAGCGGCGTCGACGGCATCCTGTTTGCCGCGCTCGACTCGGTTGCCATAGCGCCCGTGCTCAAGAAGGCTTTGGCCGCCGGCCTAAACGTGGTCGGCTATGACGCGAACTCGACTCCCGATTCCAGGCAATGGTTCGTCAACCAGGCCGAGTTCAACGGCGTGGCCAAGGCGCTGATCGACAGCCTCGCAGCCGAAGCAGGTGAGGATGCCGGCTTCGGCATCATCACCTCGACACTCACCGCTCCCAACCACTCGCGCTATATCGCGGAGATGGAGGCCTATGCCGCCAAATGCCACCCCAACATGAAGTGGCTTGAGACAGTCGAGGCCCAGGAAGACAACGTCCTGTCTTTCAACCAAGCGTCGACCCTGCTCAACAAATACGGCGATGAGGTGAAAGGCCTGTTCGCCGTGACCGCGATCGCAACCCCCGCGGCGGCGGAAGCGGTAAGCCAGGCCAATCGCTGCGGCAAGGTGGCGGTGGTCGGACTGACAACCCCGAACGGGATGAAGCCCTACGTCAAGAGCGGCTGCGTGAAGTCCGTCGTTCTGTGGAATCCGGTCGATCTTGGCTACGCGGCGACATTTGTCATGCGGGCGGTCGCTGACGGTACGCTGGCGCCTGGCGCAACGTCGGTGTCGGCCGGGCGCCTTGGCGAACTCAAAGTGGTGAATGGCAGCGAGGTGCTACTCGGCTCGCCTTTCATTTTCACCAAGGACAACATCAACGACTTCAACTTTTGAGCGGCCGCGTCCGGCTCCATTGCGGGGGCCGGACGCGTTTGGCACGCGTCGCGCAAGGGCTTGCGCGAGCAGCATCTGGACCATGAGCGTGGAGCATCGGCAAGGTGTCTAAACAACTTCAATCCCTGAGCGGCGGAACTCTTTCGCGGCTGCCTCGCGAACTGGCTGTTCCCGGCTATGCACGAGCTCGTGTGAGAGCAGGCATCGTTCATATCGGCGTGGGGAACTTCCACCGCGCCCACGAGGCCCTTGTGCTTGATCGCTGCCTACATCTGCCGGGACACGAAGATTGGGGGATCGTCGGCGTAGGGCTTGGCAAGGGCGCCGACGCCGCGCGGAAGGCGAAGGACCTTGAAGAGCAGTCCTGCCTCTACACAGTGACCGAGTGCGCACCCGACGGTGCCCGATCCTCGCGCGTTATCGGCTCGATCATCCGATATCTGCATGCGCCAGCCAATCCGGAGGCGGTGCTGGAGGCGCTGTCAGACTCCGGCATCCGGATTGTGAGCCTCACGATCACCGAGGGCGGCTACAATATTTGCGAGGCGACCGGCGAATTCGATCTGACCCATCCGGACATTGTTCACGATCTAGGTCGGCATGACGCGCCGAGGACCGCCTTTGGACACATCGTGGAAGCGCTGGCCCGGCGCCGGGCCAGCGGAGCAGGGCCGTTCACCATCATGACCTGCGACAATCTCCGCCACAACGGCGACGTCGCGAAGCTCGCCGTCTTATCTTTTGCGCGCGCGAAGGATCCGGGCCTTGGCGACTGGATTGAAAACCATGTCACCTTTCCGAACAGCATGGTCGATCGCATTGTCCCCGCCATTACGCCCGAGGACCGATCGACCCTGAATGCATCGATGGGCATTGACGACCGGCTTCCCGTGCGGGCCGAGACCTTTCTCCAATGGGTCATGGAGGACCGTTTCTGCTCGGGTCGCCCGGATCTCGCGGCAGCGGGCGTCGAATTGCGTGACGACGTTCGCGACTTCGAGGTGATCAAGGGTCGAATGCTGAATGGATCGCATGTTCTGCTGTGCTTTCCTGCCCTGCTGCTCGGTTACCGGGAAGTACACCACGCACTGTCGAATCACTCATTGGCGAAGCTCCTCGATCGCTTCATGGAACGCGACGTCATGCCTCTGCTCGTGGCGCCGTCCGGCGTAAGCCTGCACGACTACAAATCGATGGTGCTTGACCGCTTTGCCAACCCCGCCATTCGAGACCAGCTGTTGCGTATCTGCGCAAACGGCGCTGTCAAGCTTCCCACATTCCTGTTCAAGACGCTCGCCAAATGCCTCGACCAGGGCAGGGACATTGATCGCTTCGCCTTTGTCCTGGCCTGCTTTCGCCGCTACCTTCGCGGCCGCGACGAGGCCGGAACGGTCTACGCCGTCGACGAGCCACATATCAGTCCTGCCGAGCAGGTCGTCGCCGGCAGTGGTGACCCGCTCGACACGCTTCGGATCGACGCCTTCGCCAGTCTCGACCTGGCGGGCAACCGTGGCTTTGTACGCCGCTATCTGAAGTTCACCGACATGATTGCCGCAGAGGGTGTCTCCATCGCGCTGGAGGCGGCATCAGCGGACTAGCCGGAACACCCCGTTTGTCATCAATCAATTGTCAGGACCATGCGAATGACGGAAAAAGAAGCGCGTCTCCTTCGGATCGGAGTGCTCGGTTGCGGACCGATCGCCCAGGCTGCACATTTCGAGAGCTGCACAAAGGCGCGCAATGCCGACCTTTATGCGATCTGCGACGTAGCCCCTGATCTCGTCGAGCGGATGGCGTGGACACACAAGCCGCAGCGTACCTTCTGCGACTACGACGCCATGCTCGCCGATCCCGATCTTGATGCGGTCATCATCGCTACCTCCGACGCATTTCATGTGCAAGCCGCGCAACGGGCACTCGAAGCCGGCAAGCATGTGCTGTGCGAAAAACCGCTGGGGATTTCGGTGGAGGAGGTCGAGGCACTCCGCTGCGTGGTCCAGCGTGCAAACAGAATCTTCCAGGTCGGCCATATGAAGCGTTTCGACGCCGGCCTGCAGGTGGCTAAGTCCTTCATCGACACCGAAATGGGCGAGCTTCTCGCGCTCAAGGCCTGGTACTGCGACTCGACCCACCGCTATGCGACGACCGATGCAGTGCAGCCGCTCCTGGTGAAGAGCGCTCTCGCCAGAAAACCGACAGAAAATCCCAAGGCCGATCTGAGGCGCTACTTCATGCTTGCGCATGGCAGTCATCTGGTCGACACCGCGCGATTTTTCGCCGGGGATATCGTTGAGGTGGAAGCACGTCTCAACGAACGATTTGGTGCCCATTGCTGGTTCGTCGATGTGGCCTTTGCCAGCGGTGTCATTGGCCATCTCGATTTGACCGTGGCCGTGCGCATGGACTGGCACGAAGGTTTCCAAATCTATGGCGAGCACGGAAGCATTGTCGGCAAGACCTACAACCCCTGGTACTTCAAGACCAGCGATGTCGAGATTTTCCGTGAAAGCGACGCGACCAGCTATCGTCCTCTGGGCGCCGACGGTCATTTCTATCGCCGCCAGGTCGAGGCATTTTCCGACGTCGTACTCCATGGCGAGCAGATGGCTGGGGCGAGCATCGACGACGGTGTCGCATCCGTCAGGGCAATGGCCGCGATAGCAAGATCTGTCGCAACAGGGCGACCGGTGGGCCTCGCCGATGTTTCAGGGCCAGTGTGATGCAGATTGGAATTTTTGCGAAAACATTTCCGGGCGGCGATCCGCTCTCGGTGCTCGCCCAGGCGAGCGACGCGGGTTATGCCTGTGTTCAATTCAATATGGCATGCGCCGGCCTTCCTTCGCTGCCCCGCCAGATCGACGACGCAACAATCGACAGGATCGTGAGCGCAAGCTCCCGGACCGGCGTCAAGATCGCAGCATTATCCGGCACCTACAACATGATCCATCCCGACGCCTCGGTGCGCCAGGATGGCCTGCAGCGTCTCGGCGCGATAATCGCCGCCGCGCCTCGCATGGGCACGCGCCTGGTGACGTTGTGCACCGGAACCCGGGATCCCGATGACCAATGGCGTCATCATCCTGAAAATGCGGATTCGTCTGCCTGGCGCGACCTCATCCTTTCGATGAAGGAGGCCCTTGCCCTTGCCGAGGCGCATGGGGTGGATCTCGCGATCGAGCCTGAGCTGGCGAATGTCGTCTCGACGCCAGAGCGCGCTCGCCAACTGATCGATGCCCTTGCCTCGCCCAGGCTTGTTGTCGTCCTCGATCCTGCAAACCTGTTTGAACGCGCCAGCCGACAAGGCCTCAGGTCTATCATCGCCTCGGCGGTTGATATGCTCGGAGACCGGATCGCCATGGCCCACGCCAAGGATCGCGGCCCGGATGGATCGTTCGCAACCGTGGGCAAGGGCGTTGTCGATTTTCGTGACTTCATCGCCCGGCTGAAGCACGTCGGATTTGATGGCCCGCTTGTGACGCACGGCCTCGCAACTGCCGAGGCCGCCGAAGTGTCCATGTACCTCTCTGGCATCCTCCAGGCTGGCGAGGGGGCGGAGTCATGAGCCGGCACCTGATCGTACGAGACAATGCCGTGTTGAGCGGCGTGGACGAAGGGTCCGGGCCGGCCGTCATTTTCCAGCATGGCCTTGGCGCCAGCGACCTGCAGGTAGCGGAGGTTTTTCCACTCCTTCCCGGCTATCGGCGGCTGACGCTCGAGTGCCGCGGGCATGGGCGCTCGGAGCCGGGACCCTCCGATGGTTTTGCCATTGCCGTGTTCGCTCAGGATGTCCTGGCGTTCGCCGATTCCCGCGGCATCGAGCAGTTCGCCGTCGGCGGCATTTCTATGGGAGCGGCAATTGCGCTGCGCATCGCCGTGGTCGCGCCGCGCCGCGTTCGCGCGCTGGTTCTGGCCCGTCCTGCATGGCTCTGGGATCCTGCTCCGCCAAATCTGCGCTTCTATGTCGAGGCTGCCCAGATGCTGCAAGACCTGGGTCGCGAGGCAGGGCGGCGCGCCTTCGAGCGTTCGCCTTCGGCGAGATTTCTGGTTGACGGCTCTCCCGACAATGTCGCGTCACTGCTGAGCTTCTTCGCGCCCCACCGTCCCAGCTGGACAGCTTCTCTTCTCGCATCTGTGGCGCTCGATGGTCCAGGCTTGAGCAAGGCTCAGGTCGCGGGCATCAATGCGCCGACCCTTGTGGTGGGACATCAGAGAGATATCGCGCACCCCTTGTCGCATGCGCGCGAACTCGCTGGCCTGATCAGACGTTCTGAACTGCTGGAGGTGACACCGAAGTCTGACGACCGGGCTTCCCACATCCGGGAAGTCAGCGCCGGGGTCGTGAGCTTCCTGAGCCGCCATCTGAGATCAGTACCAGAAGGAGCCCTGCAATGATCACGGATCGTCGCGCTGGAAGCGCAACGCGTATTGGACGGCTGCCGGCGGGCCGCCTGCTTGCGGAATTCTCGCTCTGGTCGGCCGATCTCCTTCGGCTAGGCGAGGCTTTGAACGCGACGCGGGATCACGCGGACCTCTATCATCTGGACGTCGCTGACGGACATTTCGCACCTTCCTTGCTCTTCTTCCCCGACCTTGTGGCGCGGATCAGGCAGGCAACCGACGTCGCGCTGCATGTCCATCTCATGGCGACGAACGAGATCCTGCTTGATCAGGTCTCGCAGTTTGCTGAAGCTGGAGCCGACCTGATCAGCATCCATGCTGAAAACGGCGAGGCCATAGAGCCAGCGCTGGACATGCTGGCCAAACGAGATGTCGCTGCCGGTCTTGTCCTCAAGATCGACACGCCGGTCGAGGCGGTAGCTCCATTTCTTGACCGCCTGGCGATGGTCACGCTGCTTGGTACTGCGATCGGCGTCAAAGGGCAGGCGCTTGATCCAAGGGCCTGCTCAAGGATCGCGGATGCGAAGCGACTGGTCGCCGCGAATGGTGCCAGACGCATTATCCTTGCCGCGGATGGCGGCATTCGATCCAGCACGGTTCCCGAGTTGCGATGGGCGGGTGCCGAGACGGTCGTGATGGGGTCGCTGGCTTTCGAGGCGGACGATCTGGCCGCGCGTATGGCATGGCTGAAGTCTCTCTCCGAGGGAGAGGGTCGATGAGCAGCAAACTCACAGTGGGCATCGATCTTGGGGGAACCCAGGTAAGGGCTGCACTCGTAGACAATGGAAGAATTCTTGCACGGGAGTCCAAGCCTACCAACGCCAACGATGGGCCGGAAGGCGTTCTGAAGCAATTCTGGATGCTGATGGATGAGGTTTGCTCAGGTCATCGCAAGGCCGCTATCGCGGGAATTGGCATATGCGCGCCAGGTCCGCTCGATAGTACCACCGGGGAGATCATCGAGATCCCGACGTTGCCGCGCTGGGAAGGATTTCGACTGCGTGACGCCGTACGGGACAAATTCGATCTACCCGTCGTGGTCGAGAACGACGGCATAGCGGCGGCTTACGGAGAGTGGCGATTCGGCTCCGGCCGAGGCCACGATCACATGGTTTACGCAACTGTCAGTACAGGCCTTGGCGGCGGCGTCGTCGTCGATGGACGCCTCATGCACGGGAGGCGCGGCATGGGTGGCCATGTCGGGCATTTCCGGATGGCCGAGGACGGACCGCGCTGTTCGTGCGGCGCAATCGGATGCTTCGAGGCTTTCGCATCTGGCACCGCGTTGGGAAACAGGGCCCAGGCCAAAGCGCAAGAGCATCCATTGGGTTATCTTGGGCGTGTTACAGGGGATGTTCGCGCTCGACACGTTGTCGAAGGCGCGCGCTCAGGTGACGAGGTGTGTCGGGCGCTGATCGATGAAGAGGCCGAATACCTCGGAATAGGATTTACGGGGCTGATTCACCTATTCAGTCCGGATCTTGTCGTCATGGGAGGCGGCGTCTCGCAGGGTTTTGAACTCATGAGCGAGAGGATCCGAGCAGTCATCAACAGGAATGCGATGGGTCCCTTCAAATCTGTTCCGGTTGTACTGGCGGGCCTTGGAGACAGCAGCGGCCTGCTCGGGATCGCTGCGTTGGCGCAATTCGAATGATCATCGACGCCCCTGCTGGCCGAAACGTCGGAGTATTGAGTAGGCGCGGTTGGAACAACGGAAAGCACTTGGCTTTAAGACTCCGGCTATCTAGCGAGTGGAATCGTTGATGACGCTTCTCAACCTCGCTTTCAGAGACTTCGTTGACGCCCTCGAAACCGCCCATGATGAGGTTGGCTTCAAAGCTGCGGCTGATCGTTTTGCTGGACGGCTGGGCTACCGATGGTTTGCTTATCTCGGGTTTTCGGAACCAGCATTGAAGGTGCTTTCTTCATATCCAAGTTCGTGGGCACAGCAATACGTTGAGCAACGTTATGAGGATATTGACCCTGTCGTCGGGCTGGCTCGAACATCTCAACGGCCGTTCCAATGGGATCGCCGAACCATGCGACTGCCATCAGCATCTCAACAGCGCTTTTTCGCTGAGGCTGCCAGATTCGGGATTCATAGTGGTGCGACCGTTCCAATACGCGGAGGCTTCGGCCGCTTTGCCGCGTTCACACTTGCCGGCGGCAGGGACGCACGTGTCGAGGTTCGTCCCGTAGAGATGATCGATACCCTGCAGCTTGCAGCGCTCTACTACCATGCGCACGTCTATGCGAAGCTACAATTGGGTCTAACCCGTATTGACGACGCGCCACTTACTCAACGAGAGCGGCAATGCCTTTACTGGGCAGCACGCGGCAAGAAGATGCCAGAAACAGCGAAAATTCTCGGAATCACCACACGCACGGTGGTCTTCCATATCGAGAACGCGCGGTCGAAGCTGAGCGCGTCCACGGTGGCGCAGGCCGTAGCCGAGGCCGCGCACCGCGGCCTCATCTTGTCCTGACAAAGCGCTCGACTCTGCTTCCCATCAGGCCGCCGCAGGCGTTGTGACGCCCCAATCTGCTCGATCTGACCGACATCTCCTATCGATGCAGCATCCACTACAACTGTAGTAGTGGCCACCGTTCGCCAATTTTACGCTAGAGCCTCGTTCGCGCTACCGCCCTGTAAAACCCCACAGCTACGCCGCTTGGCTCGCCGTGCTCTTTGTTTCTTGCAAACAAAGGAGCCTGCTGCCATGCGCGCAATTGTAGTTACTCATTCGGACTACTCTGAATTTCCCGATCTGATCGCGGGCATGCACCGCTTGCGCTATCGCGTTTTTCGGGATCGTCTCAACTGGGATGTTTCTGTTTCGGGCGATATGGAGATCGACGCCTACGACGCGCTCAAGCCGACATATATCATTGCTGTCGACGACAGCGGCTCCGTGGTCGGCTGTGCGAGGCTGCTGCCTACAACAGGACCAACGATGCTTGCGAATACCTTTCCAGCGCTACTTGGATCGAATCCCTCCCCACGAAGCGACAAAAGTTTCGAAAGCTCGCGCTTCTGTGTAGATACCAACTCTGCTGACAGCGTGAGCGCATCCGGCCTTCGCGACGTGACATTCAGCCTACTTGCGGGGATTCTCGAATGGGGGCTTGCGAACGGCCAAGAGACTGTGGTCACGGTAACGGACGTTCGATTTGAGCGCATTTTGCGACGGGCTGGATGGCCGTTGGAGCGCTTTGCTCCGCCCATGCAGATTGACGACACAAAGGCGCTGGCCGGACACCTGCCGATCACTGAATCCGCGCTGACGAGTGTACGTGAGATTGGGCAGATCCAAGGGCCTGTGCTGGCGACCCGCTCTGCCCAACTGGCGGCATAAGCGCGGCTGCTGCTCGTCAACAATGGCCATCGAACTGCGCCATCTTCGCTACGCTGTCGCCGCCGCGCACTATGGCAGCTTCCGTCGCGCGGCGGAGGCGCTTGGCGTCAAGCAGTCGTCGCTCAGCCGCCGTATTCGCCAGATGGAGGATCGCCTGGGAGTCGCGGTGTTCGAGCGATCGAGCGGCGGCGTGCGGCTGACAGCCGCCGGCACCGAAATCCTGCGCACCTCGCGGCATCTGGTGGATGGGCTGGACTACATGGTGGCGTCGGCCAAGGCCGCAGGGCGAGGGGAGGCTGGGCGGCTGGCGATCGGCTTCTACACTTCGCTGTCGGCGGGGAATTTGCGCGCGAGCTTGATGGAACATGCGCGACGATTTCCCCAAGTGGAAATCCGTACGGTCGAGGGTGGGCGGGCCAGCCTTTTTGTGGGCCTGGAGCATGGCAGGCTCGACATTGCCATCGTCACCGGCGAGCCGTCTTTGCGCGATGGGGGAGCAATGGCCTTGTGGAGCGAACGTATCATGGTCGCGCTCCCGGAGAGCCATCCATTGGCAGCGAACGATATTGTCTATTGGACCGACCTCAGAGGCGAGACCCTCCTGCTGAGCCAGCGCGATCCTGGACCGGAACTCCAGGATATCTTGCAGGCGAAACTCGCTTCGCCCGGTGTCCAGCCTCAAGTTGTCAGCAAGGACGTCAGCCGCGAGAGTATAAAGAGCCTGGTGGGCGCGGGCTTTGGGGTCAGCCTGATATGCGAGGCTGGCATCGGCGCCAGCTACGCCGGCGTCGTCTACCGCGATGTGCAGGACGGCAACGGCCCGAGCCGGATCAGCTACGCCGCCTACTGGCAGAGTGACAACGACAACCCGGCACTGGTGCAGTTCCTCAGGCTGTTGGAAGAGCGCTATCCGTCGCTGCCGACTAGGGTAGCCGAATCCGCCGCGCCTTCGCGAACGCCCGATCCGTCGCCATGAAGCGCTCGATCATTGGCGCGATTAGCCTGGCCGGTTCGCCAACGGGCTGGCCAGTCTCCCGGCCGAGAACCTCGGCATAGGCGATGAGGTCGCGATGCAGGGCGGCCGGCAGTTCGATCGAGATCTTGACCGGCTTGTCGTCGGCGATGGCCCCAAGTTTCAGCTTCGCCATGGATCACCCTCCGTAGGGCTCAAGGACAAGGTCACGGGTGACGATGACGCGGACAGGGAAGCCTGGCCGGATGGTGAGCGTCGGCTGGACCGAGAGCTGCCGGCGTACGATCTGCTGGCCGGCGTCGTTGATCGTGTCCTGAGCTCCGTCGCGGATAGCACGGAGCAGCCGCTGATCGTCGGCGATCGCCAGCTCGGCGCCGACGCCGAGCAGCGTCGACAGGCCCGCAGCCTTGGCTAGGTCCCACCAGTGATAGTCTACGCCATCCTCGAGGCCGGCATAGCCCTCGGCGTCGGCGCCGGGTTGCCGTTCCAGCACGATGGACCTGCCGTTCGGCATGATGACGCGGTTCCAGACCAGCAGCACGCGACGCTGACCGAAGCCGACGCCGTTGTCGTACTGACCGATCAGCCGTGCGCCCTGCGGAATGATCAGGATGCGTCCCGTCGGGCTGTCATAGACGTTTTCGGTCACCTGCGCGGTGATCTGGCCGGGCAAATCGGAGCGGATGCCGGTGATGAGGGCGGCCGAGATGATCGAGCCTGCCTGCAAGATGTAGGGCGAAGCCGGCGCTGCGACGCGATCGGGGCTGACCGTGCGGCGGTCGGCGGCGGCGTTGAGGAAAGCGGCCTGTCGTTCCTGCGCGGTGGGAGTCGAAGGCTGTGGCACGAACCCCAGGCCAGCGAGTGTCGGCGACTCCATCGCCCACGTTTCGCCCGGCGCGGGCGCCAGCGTGGCCGGTGCGGACCGCGTTTCGGTGCTGGCGAACAGACGGCTGGTGCGCGCGGCTTCGATTTCCTGGAGCCGGCGCTGTTCCTCGGCGCTGACGCCTTGGACGGGCTGACCACGGTTCTGGGCGTTGAGTATCGGACGCCCGAGATCGCCTGGAAGCGGCGGCCCCAATTGTGGAACGTCGGGCTTTGCCACGCCGGAATAGTCGCGCGGCAGCCCGGCGAGACCGTCGGCCGTGGTGCGGTTGTCGGTTGAGAAGAGTTCCTCGTTACCGGGGCCGCCGTGACGTGTCTGCAGCGCGTAAATCAGCGCCCCGCCGATGCCGAGACTGGCGACCAGGCCGAGGCCGGCCAGCACTCGCCGGGACAGCCGGGTGACGCGCGGCGTCTCCCCACGCAGGCGCATGGGTGCAGGGCCGGGCGCCCCGCGCCCGGTCGCTGGCCGCACTTCCTCTTCCCGGTCCTCGCTCACGACGCTTGCCCTCCGCTGTCGCTCCGGGCGTTCGTCACTTGCGAAGCTCCACTGGAGCTTCGCATCCATGAGAATGGACCGCTCCTCACCCCGTCGGTACGGACGATCCGGACGCGCAGCTGCTTACGGCCGCTGCCGAAGCGCAGCTCGGCGGCAGCGAACATCCGGTCGACGATCATGTGATTGCCTCGGACGCGGTAGTTCACGAGTTCGGAAGTATCGCCCTCGGGGCCGACGATGAACAAAGGCGGCATTTCGCCCTGGCCGATGCCGCGCGGAAACTCGATGAATACCTGCTTTCCGTCGTCAAAGGCGCGCAGCGGCCGCCACGGTGCGCGGTCACCCTCGATCGAATAGCGGAAGTTGATTGAGGCGAGGTCGACGCCGGTGGCGACGGGTTGGGCGGCCACGGCTCGCGCGTTCTGCCGACGCAGCGCGATAAGCTGGTCCTGCGGGTACTGCCAGGAGACCGATGCCATGTAGGTTTTCTCGGTCGAACGCAGCTCCATGTGATAGGTGCGGCGGTCGGTGTTGATGACAAGGTTCGTCGTCAGGTCCGCACGGGCCGGCTTGACGAGGATGTGGATCTGGCGCGTTGCGCCGGAGCCGCTTTCGGTATCGCCGATGACCCAGCGCACCGTGTCGCCGGCGGCAACGGGGCCGGAGCCAACAAGTTGCTCGCCGGGCTGGAGGGCGACGTCGGTGATTTGTCCAACTGCGGCATAGACCTGATAGAGCGCGCCCTCTGTGAACGGGTAGACCTGCATCGCGTTGATGAAGCCGTCACGAGCTGGCTGCATGCGCGCGGCGGCGTTGGCCTGGTTGACCCGGGCGGTGGGCTCCGCGGGCTCGGGAGCCTGGCGGGTTTCTTTGATTGGTTTCAACTGGCCCGGCAAAGGCAGAGGTCGGGGAAGTTCAACGACCTGGACCGGTGCCGGCGGAGCGGGCGCGAACACAGCGGGCTGCGGATCGTCGTAGGAAATCTGCGGCGGCTTTTTGGTGGCGCAGCCGCCAAGCGCTGATGCTGAGAGCAGCACAAGTGGAAACACGGATTTACGGAAGTGAGGAAATCCGGCTTTCCGGGGATCCGGTCGAACGGCTCTATGGGAATAAAGAATCATTGGCCCAACTCCTTCGACCAGTTGATGGCGTTGATGAAGACGCCGAGGGGATTCTTGCGCAGCCGCTCAGCGTCGCGTGGCGGTTGGATGACGACGGTGACGATGGCTGTCCAGCGCTCGGTGGATGCCAGCGAACCGTCCTGATAGCGGCGCTCCATCCAGGCGACGCGGAAGCTATCCGGGGAGGCGCGGATGACGCTCGACACTTCCACGGCGATCTGCTGCTTGCCGACCTTGGAAAAAGGATCGTTGGCGCGGGCGTAGTCGTTGAGAGCGAGCGCGCCGCGATCGGTCGTGAAGTCGTAGGCCGTGAGCCAGTTCTGGCGAACGATAATCGCATCGGCTGGAATCGAGCGGACCTGTTCGATGAAGCGGGCCAGGTGCCAGGCAATCTGTGGATCGGTCGGGCGATAGTCGGCGACGGCCGGCTCGACCGCCTGTGCCTGGCCGAGCCGATCAACCTGCACCACCCAGGGAACGATCATCCCGCGCCCCGATTGCCAGACCAGCGCCGCCGCGAAGCCGCCGGCGAGCAGCAATGAGCCAAAAGCCATCAAGCGCCAGTTCTTCGCCTGGACGCGCGCCGAGCCGATCCGCTCATCCCAGACCTGGGCGGCCTTTTGGTAAGGTGTCTCGGGTTGGGGTGTCTTGCCGTAGTGGGTGGACGGTCGTTTGAACATTAGCGGTCCCCTTCTGAGAGATTGATGGATGTGCCGCCGCCATGGGCGTCGCCCGATCGGACGGCGTGGCTAATGGTCGAGACCCCATGGCTGACCGTCTGAGAGCGCTTCATGCGCCTGGCCCAGGCGGGTGGCGTCGAGGAACCGGCGGAATAGGAAGGATCGCCCTCGGCCTCGGCCGCGCCAGCGATCGAGCCTTCGGTCGACGTGCCGCCAGTGGCCGCGAAGGCGGATTTCGCGCCGCTGGAGAAGCTCTGTTTCATGGCCTCAGCAGTGCGGGACGCTGTGCGCCTGAGTGGCGATGTGGCAGCGCTGGCGCCGGCACGCGCGACGCCGCTCAGGCCGGAGGCAACGCCGGCCGCGCCACTCTGGCCGGCAGACGCGAGGCTGTAGGAGGTCGCTGTACCGCCGGCGAACGCGGCGCTACCGCGCGCCGCAGCTGAGGCACCCCCTGCGACAGCGCCGACGCCGGCCGCGCCCGCGCCAAGGGCGGCACCGCCCGCCATCACAACGCCGCCAGCAGCGAGACCCGTGCCGACAGCGGCACCGGCGCCGAGTTGGGGCCCACCTGAGACGAGGCCGTTGGCAATGCCGGGCCCAAAAATGCCAAGGCCGAGCAGCGAGAGCGCAGCAAGCACGATCGCCATAGCGTCGTCGATGGTGGGCGCAGCACCTCCGAAGCCAGCGGTGAATTCGGAAAACAGTGTCGAGCCGATGCCGATGATGACGGCGAGCACCAGCACCTTGATACCGGAGGAAATGACATTGCCGAGAACGCGCTCGGCCATGAAGGCGGACTTGCCGAAGAGGCCGAAGGGGATCAGGACGAAGCCGGCAAGCGTGGTCAGCTTGAACTCGATGAGGGTGACGAAGAGCTGGACCGCCAGAATGAAGAAGGCGAACAGCACCAAGGCCCAGGCCAGAAACATGCAGGCGATCTGGATGAAATTCTCGAAGAACGACCAATAGCCCATCAAGCCGGAGATGGAGTCGAGCAGCGGGCGTCCAGCGTCCAGCCCTGTCTGGGCTACTTTGCCGGGCCGCAGAAGCTCGGCAGTCGTGAAACCCGTGCCGGAGGCCTTGAGGCCGAGGCCGGCGAAGCTCTCGAAGACGATGCGGGCGAGATTGTTCCAGTTGCCGATGATGTAGGCGAACACCCCGATGAAGAGCGTCTTCTTGACCAGGCGCGCAATGATGTCGTCATCGGCCCCCCACGACCAGAACAGCGCCGCCAGTGTCACGTCGATCACGATCAGCGTGGTGGCGATGAAGGCGACCTCGCCACCGAGCAGGCCAAAGCCGGAATCGATGTAGCGGGTGAAGACCTCGAGAAAATGATCGATGACGCCGGTGCCGCCCATGGTGCTATTGGGCCTCCGGCCGATTGATCGCCGGCGGCGCCGGCGCGAGGAAGCGATGGCGGCTCTCGGCCCACGCGCGCAGGCATGCTGAATCGCGCGCGCCTGCCTCGCCAAGTGCCTGACACCGGATCAACTCGCCGCGCAGCGGATCGGCGTTGGCAACCTCCGTTCGGCCTGCCGATGAGGCCGATGGCCGATCCCCTTTCCGGGTTACCTCGATCGCCGTAGCCGTGATTGCTAGTGCGACAAAGACAACGGCGCCGAGCCGTGCGAGCATCTTTCCGTCCATGACGCTGCCCTCAGTTGCCGTTCTGGAACATGCGGGCGTTGCCCGGTTGGTAGCCGGCGCCCGGCGTGAGGAATCTGCGGCGCTGTTCGCGGCCCTGTTCGGCCGCCGCGGCCTGCTCGGCCGATTGAAGCGCTTGCGCCCGGCCGTTCGCGGCGACGACGGCGGTCAGGTCGGCGAGCTGCTGTGCCTGGAGACCGAGGAGCTGATTGCCGGCCTGCGCGGCCTGCAGCGCGCCGGTGGCACCCTGGCTCTGCCCGATGAGGGCAGACATCTGGGTTCGATTGGTGTCGATGTTGCCGACGACGCCGGCTTGGACACGCATGGCGTCCTGAAGGCCGCCGACGGTGTTCTGCCAACGCTCGCGAGCCCCAGCGATCAACTCCTGGTCCGAGGCCGAGAGCGAGGCATCGCCGTAGGTCGTCTCGAACGCCTGGTCGATCTTCTGTACGTCGAAAGCGATGTTCTGCGCCTCAGAGAGGAGTTGCTGCGTCTTTTCGACGGACTGCTGCAACTGCTGGAGCGAGGAAAAAGGCAGGCTCGCGAGGTTGCGGGCCTGGTTGATCAGCATCTGCGCCTCGTTCTGGAGCGAGGTGATCTGGTTGGTGATCTGCTCCAGTGCGCGGGCGGCCTGAAGGACGTTTTGCCCATAGTTCGTTGGATCGAATACGATGAGGGCGTGTGCCGATGTCGTGATCATCGGCGACAGCGCGATAGGCGCGGCGAGGAGTGCGGCCGCGAAGCGGGCGACGCGCGAGCGGGATCGGATAGTCATGATTGGGCCTCCGGCTGGGTTTGGGGACTGAGGTTCGCGAGCTCGGGGATGAGGTCGGCCGCCCACGCGACGCCGCGGGCCCGGAGCCATGCGGGCACGAAACCGTCGCGGCCGTGTTCAGCGAGGACGCGCTCGATCGCGGCCTGATCCGTCTTGGACGAGGTGGCGGTGAGAGCGAGGGCCACTTCGCCGAGACCCAGCTCGAACAGGCGGTTGCCACGGCGGCTCTGGCAGTAGTAGTCGCGCTTCGGGGTTGCCCGCGCGAGGATCTCGATCTGCCGATCGTTGAGGCCGAAGCGCCGATAGATCGCCGTGATTTGCGGCTCAATCGCCCGCTCATTCGGCAACAGCAGTCGTGTCTGGCAGCTCTCGATGATCGCAGGCGCGATCGCGCTGCGGTCGATGTCGGAGAGCGACTGCGTGGCGAAAACAACGCTGGCGTTCTTCTTGCGCAGCGTCTTCAGCCATTCGCGGAGCTGGCCAGCAAATCCCTCGTCGTCCAACGCGAGCCAACCTTCATCGACGATCAGCAGCGTCGGCCGACCGTCGAGGCGGTCCTCGATGCGATGGAACAGATAGGAGAGCACGGCCGCTGCCGCGCCTGTGCCGATCAGCCCTTCAGTCTCAAAAGCCTGGACGGACGCCTCGCCGAGCCGCTCCGTCTCGGCGTCGAGCAGCCGGCCGTATGGACCGCCGACACAATAGGGTCGAAGGGCCTGCTTCAGGGACGATGATTGCAACAGGACGGAGAAGCCCGTCAGCGTGCGTTCCGCCATCGGGGCCGACGCGAGCGAGGTCAGCGCCGACCAGAGATGCTCTTTCACTTCCGGCGTAATGGCGACGCTCTCGCGCATAAGGATCGCCACAATCCAGTCCGCGGCCCAGGCGCGCTCGCGCGCGTCATGGATACGCGCGAGTGGCTGGAGCGAGACAGACGCCGCGGCCCCCTCGGTCAGGTTGCCGCCGAGGTCATGCCAGTCGCCGCCCATGGCGAGCGCCGCAGCGCGGATCGAGCCGCCGAAGTCGAAGGCGAAGACTTGGGCTTGGCTGTAGCGCCGGAACTGCAAGGCCATCAGCGCCAGCAACACCGATTTGCCGGCGCCGGTCGGACCGACGACGAGAGTGTGACCGACATCGCCGACGTGCAGGGAAAACCGGAATGGAGTCGAGCCTTCGGTCCTGCCGAAGAGCAGGGGGGGCGCTGCAAAATGCTCGTCCCGTTCCGGCCCCGCCCACACCGCCGAGAGCGGGATCATGTGGGCGAGATTGAGGGTGGAGATCGGCGGTTGCCGAACGTTGGCGTAGACATGGCCGGGCAAACTGCCGAGCCAGGCGTCGACCGCGTTGATCGTCTCGGCCATCGCGGTGAAGTCGCGACCCTGGATGACCTTTTCGACAAGGCGCAGCTTCTCGTCGGCAATGCGTGGATCGTCGTCCCAGACGGTGACGGTCGCTGTGACATAGGCTTGCCCGATCAGGTCGGAGCCCAGTTCTTGGAGCGCAAGATCGGCGTCGGCCGCCTTGTTCGCCGCATCGCTGTCGACAAGCGTCGACGCCTCGTTGGTCATCACCTCCTTGAGGATCGCGGCGATCGACTTGCGCTTGGCGAACCATTGCCGGCGAACCCTGGTGAGCAGCTTCGTCGCATCGGTCTTGTCGAGCATGATTGCGCGTGTCGACCAGCGATAGGGGAACGCGAGCCGGTTCAGTTCGTCGAGGACGCCAGGTGTCGTCGAGGTCGGGAAACCGACGACAGTGAGGATGCGCAGATGCGACTTGCCGAGCCGTGGCTCGAGGCCGCCGGTTAGCGGCTGGTCCGCCAGCAGCGCGTCGAGATACATCGGGATCTCGGGCACGCGCACGCGATGGCGCTTCGTCGAGACCGTCGAGTGGAGGAATGTCAGCGTGTCGGCATCGTCGAGCCATGCGCATTCGGGCATGAAGCCCTCGACGAGCTGGAGCACCCGGTCGGTGCGATCGACGAAGCCGCGCAGGATCGCGCGGGCGTCGACGCCGCCTCGCGCCTTACCCTCATAGAGCCAGCTCTCGGCGCGCGCGGCGTCCTCGGCCGGCGGCAGATAAAGGAAGGTCAGGTAGTAGCTGGACTCATAATGCGCGCCTTCTTCTTCGAAGTCGGCTTTGCGTTCGGCGTCCACGAGGGCGGATGCCGCGTCGGGAAACCGGCTCTCGGGATAGCGCTGCGCCGGCAGCCGGGCGGCTTCGACGAAGATAGCCCAGCCGGACCCGAGCCGGCGGAAGGCATTGTTGAGGCGTCCGGCGACCGCGACCAGTTCGGCGGGCACCGACGATTCGAGATCCGGCCCGCGAAAGCGCGCGGTCCTCTGGAAGGAACCGTCCTTGTTCAGGACGACGCCTTCGCCCACCAGCGCCGCCCAAGGCAGGTAGTCGGCCAGATGGGAAGTCGTGCGGCGATACTCGGCAAGGTTCATCATGGCGGGTCCCCTGATCTTTCTCCTCAGACGTTCAGATGGCCGGGGATGCGCAGATGCCGGCGCACCACGTCGACGAACATCGGATCGCGCTTGGCTGCCCACACGGCCGCGAAATGGCCAATAACCCAAAGGACCAGGCCGACCAGCCAGAGCCGCAGGCCGAGACCGAGAGCCGCGGCAAGCGTCCCGTTCAGGATGGCAACCGAACGCGGCGCGCCGCCGAGAAGGATGTGGTCGGTCAGCGCACGGTGGACCGGGGCGGTGAAGCCCGGAACTTCGCCACTGTGGTCGAGGGCGCCACTCATCAGATCAGCGCCCCGCCGCCAAACGAGAAGAACGACAGGAAGAAGGAACTGGCCGCGAACGCGATACTCAGTCCGAACACGATCTGGATCAGCCTGCGGAAGCCGCCCGAGGTGTCGCCGAAGGCCAGCGTCAGGCCGGTGACGATGATGATGATCACCGCGACGATCTTGGCGACCGGCCCCTCGATGGATTCGAGGATCGATTGCAAGGGGGCTTCCCAAGGCATCGAGGAGCCGGCCGCATGGGCAGATGGCGGCAGTAGAAAAGTGGCGTAGGTGACGAAGGCCGCGGTCGCGATGTGACGGTGGAAATTGGAGGCGTGACGGATCATGGACGGTCTCCTTGGGGCTCGAGCGTTGCTGGAGTGATGACGTAGTCGCCGGTCTGGCCGAGGCCCGCGACGCGGGCGAGTTCGGCGAGACGGCGGTGCGTGCCGCGACCGGAAAGCACGGCCACCAGGTCGATGGTCTCGGCGATCAATGCGCGCGGCACGGTGACGACGGCTTCCTGGATGAGCTGATCCATCCGCCGCATCGCGCCGAGAGCCGTCCCGGCATGAATGGTGCCGATGCCGCCGGGATGTCCGGTACCCCACGCCTTCAAAAGATCCAGCGCCTCGGCGCCGCGGACCTCGCCGATTGGAATGCGATCGGGCCGCAAGCGAAGCGATGAGCGCACGAGGTCGGAAAGGGAGGCGACGCCGTCCTTCGTGCGCAGCGCGACGAGGTTGGGAGCTGCGCACTGCAGCTCGCGCGTATCCTCGATCAGCACGACGCGATCAGAGGTCTTGGCGACCTCGGCCAGCAGCGCGTTGGTGAGTGTCGTCTTGCCGGTCGAGGTGCCGCCGGCGACGAGGATGTTCTTTCGGGAAGCGACGCCCGCACGAAGTACCTCGGCCTGGTCGGCCGTCATAATGCCAGCGGCTACATAGTCGTCGAGCGTGAAGACGGCGACGGCCGGCTTGCGGATCGCGAAGGCCGGGGCCGCGACGACCGGCGGCAGAAGGCCCTCAAACCGCTCCCCCGTTTCGGGCAGCTCGGCCGAGACGCGCGGGCTACCGGAATGGACCTCCGCGCCGACGTGGTGGGCGACGAGGCGGACGATGCGCTCGCCGTCGGAGGGCGACAGCCGCTCGCCCGTATCAGCGAGCCCGTGGGAAAGACGGTCGACCCAGAGCCGCCCGTCGGGGTTGAGCATCACCTCGACTATTTCGGCGTCTTCCAGAAATCCGGCTATGGCTGATCCAAGGGCCGTGCGCAGCATGCGAGCGCCACGGCTGAACGCCTCAGACTGCTGGTAGGAAATCGCCATGTCGTCCCCTTTTGCCAAAGGACCGCTGCGGCGGTTCTGGCTCGGGGATGATTAGAAGAGACAGGAATCGAGGCTTTGCAACAACTACTATGCAGCGTCGTGGTCTAGCGTATGAATACAGGCAAACGACGAGGGGCCGGATGCCTGGGCTCGGTTTGCAAGGACTAATCAGCGCTCATCGCCCGACTCGCCGGTGTCGCTTGCCGAACTGACACCGCCGATGTCGTCGGGAATTTCCCTCAGAAAGCTCTGTCCTTTCTGCAGCCGCCGGCCCAGCGCTTCGATGAACCCCTCGAACCGCTCGCGGCCTTTGATTTGCGCCGCGGCCTGGGCGTCGTTCGGCAAGGGCGGCGTAATCGTCAGCCAGAAGCGGACGAACAGCGCCAGCGTCTCTGCGGTAACACCGAGATCGCGCTCCATGCGCTGTACCTGTCGCGAGAGCCGGTCGAGGCGACGGGTGAACGCCGCCTCTCGCCGGTCGGCGCCGTCCGGTGACAGGAAGGAGGCGACCGCCGCCTCGACGATCGCCGAGCGGGACAGCTTTTTGCGATCGGCAAGCTCGGCGATTTGCTTCAGCATCGCGGGCGGAAAATAGACGTTCATCCGGTCGCGCATGATCCAGTCTCACATCTCGATGCCGTCGTTGGGATCGAGCGCGACCTGGCGGGCGACGCCGCGCATCTGCTGGCGCAGGATGCGGCCCTGCCGCGCAGTGTCTTCCGGCTCGTCGTCATCGATGATGGCGAACTCTTCCTGCGACCTCAGTCTGCTAGTCTCCCTCGCGATGGCGACGTGATCCGGCAGCTCGGGCTCGCGCCGCAGGCCGCTATTGGCCATGTCCTGTTCAGCCTTTTCCACTGCGGCTCCAAGCATGGCTGAAGGCGTTTGCGGAGAAAGCTCGGACCAGCTGTCCGCGCGTGCTGATCGGACGGTTGTTGCCGGATCCGGGGGCGGCAGGACGCGGTCCTTGAATCGGTCATCCTCGTAGTAGCGCGCCTTTTTTGCACGGATCGGCGGGGTACCGGCCACCATGACGATCTCGTCACTCGGCGGGAGTTGCATCACCTCGCCCGGGGTGAGCAAGGGCCGCGCCGTCTCGGAGCGTGAGACCATCAGATGGCCGAGCCAGGGCGACAGACGATGCCCGGCGTAGTTCTTCATCGCCTTCATTTCGGTGGCGGTGCCAAGCGCGTCCGAAACGCGCTTCGCCGTCCTCTCGTCATTTGTCGCGAAGCTCACCCGGACATGGCAGTTGTCGAGGATCGAGTTGTTGGCGCCGTTGGCCTTCTCGATCTGGTTGAGCGATTGCGCGATGAGGAAAGCTTTCAGGCCGTAGCCGGCCATGAACGCCAACGCGCTCTCGAAGAAATCGAGCCGGCCGAGCGCCGGAAACTCGTCGAGCATCATCAGGACGCGATGGCGGCGGTCCTTCGCGTGGAGATCTTCGGTCAGGCGCCGACCGATCTGATTGAGCACCAGCCGAATGAGCGGCTTCGTGCGCGAGATGTCGGAGGGAGGCACGACAAGGTAGAGGGTCGCCGGCCTTGGCTCGGCGACGATGTCAGCGATGCGCCAGTCGCAGCGGCTTGTCACCTCGGCGACCACGGGATCACGATAGAGACCAAGAAACGACATTGCGGTGGAGAGGACCCCGGATCGCTCGTTGTCGGATTTGTTCAAGAGCTCGCGCGCCGTCGAGGCTACGACAGGATGCGGGCCGGCCGCTCCGAGATGCGGCGTCGTCATCATCGCCGCGAGCGTGGTCTCAATCGGCCGCTTGGGATCGGACAGGAATCCAGCGACGCCGGCCAAGGTTTTGTCGGGCTCGGCGTATAGAACATGCAGGATCGCGCCGACGAGCAGGGAGTGGCTGGTCTTCTCCCAGTGGTTGCGCTTTTCGAGCGACCCTTCGGGATCGACCAGCACGTCAGCGACATTCTGGACGTCGCGGACTTCCCACTCGCCCCGGCGCACCTCGAGAAGCGGATTATAGGCAGAGGATTTCGTGTTCGTGGGATCGAACAGCAGCACGCGCCCATGCCTGGCGCGAAAGCCTGCCGTGAGCTGCCAGTTTTCACCTTTGATATCGTGGACGATGGCAGAGCCTGGCCAGGTAAGAAGCGATGGCACGACGAGGCCGACGCCTTTACCGCTCCGCGTAGGCGCGAAGCACAGCACATGCTCCGGCCCGTCGTGCCGAAGATAATCACGATCGAGCTTGCCGAGAACGACGCCGTCTGGACCGAGCAGCCCAGCGGACTTGACCTCGTTCCGGTTTGCCCACCGCGCCGAGCCGTATGTCTCGACATTCTTTGCCTCGCGCGCCCGCCAGACCGACATGCCAATCGCCACCACGATTGAGATGAAGCCGCCGGAGGCCGCGATGAACGCGCCCTCGACGAAGATCGGCGGCGCATAGGCTTCGTAGAAATACCACCACCAGAAGAAGGCTGGCGGATAATAGAACGGAACGCCCGCCAGTTCGAACCATGGCGCGCCGAGTTGCGGCTGGAAGCCGAGCCTCCATGCTGTCCACTGCGTCGCGCCCCAGGTCGTGGCGAGCACGATCAGGAAGACGACAGTGATCTGGCCCCAGAGGATTTTCGTGGCGGACAATAGCAGGTTCCTCGACAGCAAATGTCATCAAGGTCGGTGGTCCGTGCAGAGGATTGCAAGGCGTCATCTTCGCAGGTCGCAGTCCCGGCGACGCTAGAGAACATATACAGGAGGAAGAGCAGGCGGGCGACGGCGGCGGGCCGCCCTGGTTCCGTCATCCGCCGGCGAAGGCAGTGGAACGCTCGCAATTATGAAGCGTCCTGTTCGATAGTCGATCAGACGGCTCGTTTCGGCACGAAAATCGGCAGGGCAACCTTCCGCGTCGACGAGAAGTCTTGAGCGCGCCTATCTCCTATTGTCGGACGTTCCGTGGATGTATTCGTTCGCAACGTTGGTGGCGGCAGCCATCCCGCGCTCTCCCTTGGGAGTGTCATTCCATCATGATGACCTCGCCCAGATCGGCGAGGCGCTCGATCACGTGATCCGGTCTGAATGGAAACCGCTCCATGTCAGCCCGTGTGCTCACACCAGTAAGTACAAGCGCTGTTTTCAGGCCCGATTCCAATCCGGCGACCACGTCCGTATCCATTCTGTCGCCGACCAGAATCGTATCGGCCGCACTAACTCCTAGCCGGTCGAGCGCGCTTCGCATCATGAATGGGTTCGGCTTCCCAACGAAGTAGGGCTGGCGGCCGGTAGCCTTCTCGATCAATGCTGCAACCGCGCCGCAGGCCGGATGGAATCCGCGCTCTGTCGGGCCGGTCGCATCCGGATTGGTGGCAAGAAACCACGCGCCCTTTGCAACAAGCGCGGTGCCAGTAGCGATCTGCTCGTAGTGATACGAAGTCGTATCGCCGAGGACTACGAAATCGGGGGCAAATTCAGTGATCCGGCAGCCTGCGCTCCGCAGGGCCTCGACTAGCCCGTGGTCGCCGATAACATAGGCGGATGATCCGGGCTTTTGCAACTCGACGAACCGCGCGGTAGCCAGTGCCGAAGTGTAGATGTGTTCAGGGGTTACGGGGAAGCCAACCACTCGGAGACGCTCGGCATGATCTTCCGGCGTAAAGCGAGAGTTGTTAGTGAAGATTTGAAACGGCTTGCCAGTGGCAACCAGCGCCGCGATATAGTCGATCGAGCCTTCAATCGGTTGGCCGCCGCGGACTAGAACCCCGTCCATGTCGAGAAGGTGCGCTGTGATCATCATATCTCAACCATCAATCTTTGGGTGGACGCGCGGCTTGAGCATGTGCTGTGTCACGCGCGTGGCAATTTGCGAGAGTTCCGGCAAAATACTCATTCAGAACGATGGGGGAAGGGCACCCAATCGGTCGTGCGGTAATAGGACGTCGCAGCGTGAAAAAGGGCCGCGACGTAATCCGGTCGCCGGGCTCACTGGCCCAGCCGTTGCGTGGATGCTTGCGCACATGCGCTGCGTGTCGGCGATAGACAGACCGTGATCGGGCCAACGCCTGCCATCCAGCACCCTTGAAGGGGTCCGTTCCGCTGGTGACAGTGAATGGCGGGGTTCCATGCCTTCACAGCGTTGCAAACTACAATCCAAGCCCCCGTTTCCGGCCGAAGCTCCATTCGATGCCGCCTCCATCCTTGGCAATGCCGGCGATGCTCTGACCGAGTTTCTTCTCGAGTGGCGGCGACCATGGCACGAGCTGGAAGCCGAGGCCGCTGTCGATCATCGCGAAGCGGCCCGACGTGAGCGTGAGGCGCTGACGGTAGACCCCGGCGACATGCTCGCCGGCGGCCGCCTTCATGTGCGGCAGGCCGGTCTCGGCCGAAAGCCGCGCCGCGGCGGCGTCCAACTCGCGGCGGCTCAGAGCGTTGAGGAGATCGCGCTGCAGGATGACGCGCTGGCCCTGTCGGCGAGCAAACCCTTCCTCGGCGAGATAATCTCGACGGGCCGACATGGCATCGCGGACCTCGCGACCGAAACCGCCCATCGCAAGCGGCATCGGTTCGCGTTCGACTAGCCGATGATCCAGCCAGGTCGCGCCCGGCGCGGTGATCTGACGGTTCAAATCGAAGTCCGAGCGATTGGCAAGCACGAGCGTCGGCTGCTCGTCTCCCGGTTCGCCGAAGCGGCGAACCTCGACGATGCCGCCGATCGGCGGTGAGTGCTCGAACGCCTCGATGCCGCGGAAGCGGACGTGGTGCGCGCGGCCGTCTGTACCGTCGATCACTGCGTAGGCTTCGCCGGTCAATTCGTTCTGAAGGCCCCTGTGCACCAGCCGGCCGATGATGGGCGCGCCTGTCGCGCCCATGTCGATCACATAGTCGGCGATGCCGCGATCCTGCCCGCGCTCGGTAAAGGCGCGGTGCATCGTCTTGATGATGTCGCCGCGCATGCCGAGGTCGCGGAGCGAACGCTCGTTTTCAAGACCGACCATCCATTCGCCGGGACCGACCGGGGTGGCGAGGCCCACCTTTTCAAGATGCTGGAGCCGGCCGATCATCAAGCGGCGTGTTTCGGGATCGGCGCCGCCGGTTGCTTCGGGGCGCAGGTCAATATACCCGGTCTCATCGGCGGCGATGCGGATCTCCACGTCGAGCCGCGTCCAGCGCTCCGCCGTGATCTCCTTTTTCAGGGAATTGCGGAGTTCCTGCTCGGGTCGTGGCCCGAGTTCGATCGACACCAGCTCCTCGGCACGCGAGCGCAGGCCTCGGCTGATGTAATCGCGCGAGATCACGAGGTCCGCGCCGGTGTCGTCGACGCCACGCACCAGCAAATGAACGTGCGGGTTGTCGGTGTTCCAGTGGTCGACGGCGACCCAGTCGAGGCGAGAACCAAGATCGGCTTCCATCTGCCTCGCAAGTTCGCGCGTGAAGGCTCGAAGGTCCGTCATCTCGCCGGCGTCCTCGGGCGAGACGATGAAGCGAAAGTGGTGGCGGTCGTTCTTCGAGCGCTCGGCGAAGGCCGTGTCGTCGGCGCGGTCGCCATCGGCGTCGAACATCACCGCCTTCTCGCCGTCACGGGTGACGCCGTCGCGCTTCAGATAGGACAGATGTGCGGACAAAGGGGCGGAGCGAAATGCCTTGCCCGAATGCCGGGTAATCCGGGCGGCGACTACGACACGTCGGCTGGAAGAGAAGAGCCGGTTCCGGCTGAAGTTGATCCGGCCGCGCCCGAAACTGGAGCGGCCTAGAATCGGCGAGCGGCCGCTCCTTGGCCCCGAACTGGGCCCGCTATCGGTGTGACCAGCGCGTTTGGCGGCCCGTAGTACCTGATTGACGAAGCTCTTCGCCTTCGGCGCGCGGGTGCTGCGGATACGCCCTGGCCGGACGCGAAAGTCGCTGTCGCCCTCGCTCATGGCCGGCCTGCCAACAGGGGCGATAGCCGCACAGTGCCGGAAATCACATTGAAATCGTTGATAAAATCCTCAAGCGCGGCACGCGCCCCGACCGATAGGCACGCCGGAAGCCAAGCCATATCAATGGCTTGGCTGACGACCGGCGAGCCCCTTTTATCTTGCCGTCCTAAGGTCGTGTTTCCCTGCCACTCCCGCAATGCCGTCCTTCCTTCGCCACTCCACGCCGGGCAGCGTGATCCCGCGAAACTCGTCATCGTGGGCCCGCAGTGCTGGGACGGGCGATGAACAGGCCGTCGGAAACGGGCGAGATGGCGGAGAGATCGTGCACGGAAGTTGCCTCCGGGGCGTCGTCGGGCTGACGGTCGCGCGGTGCAGGATCAACAGCCGGCGTGTGCTCGGACTGGGCGGCGAACAGCGGTGCGCGCGTCCAGTTATTGCGCTCGACGGCCCCGGCTACGACGAAAGGGCGATCGATTTTTCCGCCTCCGACAAGAGGCGCGAGCGCAGCGACGTAGGCGCGGGTTTCGGCTGGTAGCGCACGGCGGCCAGCGAGATATTCCTCGTAGCGGCCGGGACCAGCATTGTAGGCGGCGAGGAAGCCCGGTGATCCATAGCGGTCGTGCATTTCGCGCAGATATGCCGCGCCCGCCAGTATGTTGTCGCGCGTGCTGTAGGGATCGCTGCCGAGGTGATGGCGAAGGCGAAGTTCCGTCCACGTGTCGGGCATGATCTGCATCAGCCCCATGGCGCCCGCGGGCGAGATCGCCCGGACGTCGCCATGGCTTTCGGCACGCATGACGGCGCGTATCCAGGTCTTTGGAATGTCGAAACGCCGCGACGCCTCGGCGATGATAGCAGCGTAGGGGTCGCCTGCCGCCCTCCGTTCGATCGGCGCATTTTGCGCGACTGTAGCGGGCGGCAAGGCGGCGACCGAAAGAAACCCGGAAAGGAGAAGGAATGCGCTACGGCGAGCGACCTTGGGAAGGCCGGCGGAGGAGCGACGGCGAGTGAGCGGCATGGCGTCACTCCCGCTCGCCACGCTTGGGTGGACGGTTCCAGTGCAGCGACCACGACGCATCGTCGGCATCGGATCGGAAAAGGTTGGCCCGGATCGGCTGCATGAAGACGGGATCGTCGACAGCAGCGAGACGTATTCGCCGGCCTTCTCTCCGGTATGCTTCCAGCCGGCACCAACCTCCAGACCGTCGCCGTCCCCGAGATGAACGCGATAATCCGGCGCGTTCTCGGCCTCCGACGGCTCGGCTGGAACCAGGGCGACCTGCACGTCAAGGCTGAGCGTGCGGAGGTGGCCGGAGTATCCGGACTTCGTGCGGGTGAACTCTCCGATCTGTGGCATGTGGCGCCCCTTTCTGCACTGGGCGTTGAAAGTTCAGGCGTGCTCAGTGGGTCTGGGCGCGCCATTCGTAGCGTCCGGTCCCGTCCTCATCGGTCCACAGCGGCACCGCGCGGCCGATGATCGAACTGGTCTCAATCGGCCCGAAGTAGCGGCCGTCGAGGCTGTCGCGAACGTCCCAGTTCATGAGGAAGAGTTCGTTGCTGGCGATGCGGCGGCAGCCCTGCCAGACCGGCAGCGGTCGGCCAAGCCGGTCGCGTTCGAGCGCCTTACCCATCGCGATGCCATCGACGATGATACTCACGCCGTCGCGACAGACTTCCTGTCCGGGAAGGCCCACGACCCGCTTCATCAGTGGCACACCGCGTGGCAGATAACCGCCGTCGGCGAGGAAGCTCGCCAGCGGCTCCGCTGCGTCGATGGCGACCAGATCGGTCACCTCGATCCGTCCGGCTGGCTGCATGCTGTAGAGACCGATCGGCGCGCTGGCTGACGCGTTCCAGATCAGCTTCGGCGCAACATGAATGAAGGACAATCCGCCGATCGCCAGCACGGCGAAGTACGTGGTCATGACGTAGCCCACCCGCCTCATGGTTCGGCCCTGCGGCGCTGGAGCCAGGCGTGATGACGCTCGCGGGTGTAGGGGCGGGGCTCCTGGTCGGCCTTTAGACGGTTGTGGACATGACGCCAATGGTCGGGCGTGACATCGACGGGATCGATGCCGAGCGCCTCAATGGCGTCGATGGCCTGCAGCACGCGCTCGACCTTCGGCCAGCGGTCGACTTTCAGCAGGATGTCGCCGCCTGGTCTGACGAATGGCAGCGTCTGGAACGGTTCGCCGTCACGAACCGCGCGCAGGATGTCGATGCGCGAGATGATCGTGCCGAAGTCGTTCGCCGCCCAGCGGACGAAGGCGAAGGTGGTGTTGGGCGCAAACCCGACGACGCGGTGGCGCTGGTCGAGAACCTGCTCGTCAACCTTGCGACCGAACCTGATCCAGTGCTCGATCCGCTTCTCGATCCACGTCAGCTCAACGAGGGTTGTGGATGGTGTGGCAACGTCGGACTGTCGGCCGCCGCGCATGCGAGGCGTCTGGTTTCGGGTCACGGTGTGTCTCCTTGGCTCTCGGGAAATTCGCGGGCGAGCAGGTCGCGCAGCATGTCGGCGACGGTCTGGCCGCGCTGGAAGGCGACGATCTTGATGCGACCGCGCAGCTCGGGTGTGACGTCGATCGTCAGCCGGGCGGTCAAAGCGGAGCCGTCACTGCTTCGACCCGGCGGCGCTATCCCGGATTCCTTGATCCAGTCCTCGGCGGTGCCGGGACGTGCGATGAAGCCGCGCTTCGGGGATCGCCCATTCATGGCGCGATCCTTCCAACTTCGGCAGCGAAGGCCGCAATCTCGCGTGAAGACGGGCTATCCTCATCTGTCTCAAAGACGAGGCGACCCGATTGCGCGGAATCGGCAAAGGCGACGCGCTGGCCAATGGTCGCGGCGAGCACGGGCGGATCGTGATCGGCCAACGTCTCTGCTGTTTCGCGAGCGATGACAGTGCGCGCGGCGCAGCGATTGAGCACGAAGCGAGCGGCAAGCCCCGGACGGTAGATCCGCGCCTCGCGGATCAACGCCAGCATCTCGGCCGACGCCCAACCATCGAAGGGAGACGGCTGAACCGGCACAAGCGCAAGATCGGCTGCGAGCAGCGCCGAGCGCATCAGCGCGGCGACACGGGGCGGCCCATCAATGACGATATGATCGGCACCCCGGGCCAGTTCGGGCGCCTCGCGATGCAGTGTATCGCGCGCCAAGCCGACAACCCCGAACAGCCGTGGCAGACCTTCCCGGGCGCGCTGCTGCGACCAATCGAGAGCCGAGCCCTGCGGGTCGGCATCGATCAGCGTGATGCGCTTTCCCGTCCTGGCCCATTGCCCGGCGAGATGCAGCGCCAGCGTGGTCTTGCCGACGCCGCCTTTCTGATTGAGGAGCGCTACGATCATTTTGCCCCTCGCGGCTTAGGTTCGAGGGGAAGTTCAGGTGTCGGAACACCGGAATTACTGAAAGACGTATGCGGGAAGATCGGGGGCTGAAGCGTCTGTGTTTCGTCGCGATTGCCGCCGTCGGCAGAGCTTTCGACGATGCCGCGCGCGCCATAAGAGTTAGATTCTGAGTTAGACTCTAAGTTAGGAGCGCGATTTTCGCTTGCCGTGCAGTCGGTTAACCCCGGTTTGGGTTCCCGATAGCACGAGCCTGGGGTTCCCGATGGCACGATAGTGCGGGTTCCCGATAGCACGAGGCCGTCCACAGGTCTCCCTTGAGAAGACGGCTCGAAGGAGAGCAGCACCCGACCGCTGATTTCGACCTCGATGAACAGGGTGTACCCGGGCAGCGGCTGGCGTCTGACGATGTCGCGCAGCTCGAAGGCAAACCGCTTGAAGGGTGAGAGGCTACCGGACTTCAGGTAGAGATGGCGGAAGTCGAAGCGCCAGCCGGCGCGCTGTCGGCCGCCATGCTTGCGCACGAGCCGATAGAGCCAGCGGTCGAGCCCGCCCGTCAGCGAAAAGTAATAGCGGTCGATGGTGAGAACGAGGGCATCGTGGAGGACCGCCTGGTAGAACCAGTCGGGAACGATCAGCTCAATGCCGGCAGGACGACCGTGATGATCGGTGCGCTCGACCCATTCGTTGATCCAGGAGAAGCGGTGCCGACGGCCCTGCGCGGGCTGGCGGATTGTCGTCGCTACCGTTGTCGATTGCAGTCGATCGAGCGCCGCTTTGAGGCGCTGGTAGTCACGAACGCCGACGCCGCGTCCGATGAAGGTGAGAATTTCGTAGGGCGTGGCCGCCATGAGGCGCGACGTGCGCAAACCGGCGTCGCGCGCCTCGACGATCTGGCTTGCAGCCCAGATCAGGATATCCGCGTCCCAGATGGTCGCCATACCATGTTCGGGCACCGCTTCGACGCGAATGACGACGTCCGAGGCGGTGAAATCGATCGGCTTTGTTCGATGGGATTTGGAGAGGCTGAAGAACGGATAGGCCATCAGATCCTGAGTGTCTCGGGGTGCGAGATCGCCGCCGCGCGTACGAAACAGTTCGAGCTGTCCGCGTTCCGACGGAGGGCGACGGCGCACCGGCATTGAGGAAACCGGCGCGACGGTCAGCGGGCGTGACGGCCGGCAGCGACCGGCGTTACGGCCCCATGGCGCTTTGCGGGGAGGACAGCACCGCGAGGATCGGAGGTCGAGGTGACGGCGCCCCTGTCGGCCCAGGCCTGAAGGTCGTCGATCGCGTAGACGACGCGACCTCCGAGCTTGCGATAGGATGGGCCGGTCCCATAGGTCCGGTGTTTCTCCAGTGTTCGACCGGAAAGACCCAGGAATCGGGCCGCTTCGGGGGTGCGCAGAAAGCGCGGCGGCAGGCCGGAGAGATTGGCGGACATGATCGGACCTCCGAGGGGTTCGTTGAGACCGCTGGCGATCAGCGGCGGACGAAGGCCACGATGGCGGAGAGGGGCCGCGAGGGGGGATGGCGAAGAAGGGTGAGCTAAATTCGCACCCCCGTCGGTACGAAGCGTGTCAGGTCTTGCGGCGATGGCGCAGAAGCTTGCGATAGCCGCCGGCGATCATGGCGTGGCCGTCCTTGACGAGGTCGATGGTGCTGTCTCGCAGTGCCGACGTCTTCCAGGACTCGGCTGCGACGCGCGGCGCGCCGTAGATGACGTTTGCGATCTCGCGGTAGCTCGCGCCGTTCATGCTGCCGTCGACGGCCTGCAGCATGTGGCGCAGCCTTCGGCGTTGCTGGGCCGTCAGGCGGGTATCGGGGAAAACGTGACGGTTATGCAGCGCCCGCCAGAGCCGTGTGATGGCGTCGATGCGATCGAGGCCGTCGGCGTCAAGCGGAACAAGGGCCGCCAGCGGCTGATCGGGCCGAGCATCGCCGAGCACCAGTAGACGGAAGGCGGCAGCACCCTCGCCATGCACAATGCTCAGCCCCTCTGGGCCGAACTGCGCGTTGCGCGGATTGAGTTCAGGTGGCGCAACGCCTTCCAAGCCCACAATTGCCGGGATCGCCGTAAGCATGACGGTGCCCGGATCGGCTTCCGGCGTCCAGAATATCGCCGTCTCGATGGCGCTGAAAGTTGGGTGGACAGGGAAATCGAAGCCCCCAGCGCGTTTGCAGAAGGTTCGCCAGGCGATAACGATCCGCGTCGGCGTCTTCGACTTCAGCGTAGTCGCGCTGGTAGTTGGCGTTGCGGCGCAACCATTCCCAGGCGAGATCCGCGGCGACAAGGTCGTCGAGATAGTCGTACGTCGACGAGGATCGCCACTGTGATGTGTCAGGCCGCATCAGTGTCCTCCAAGCGTGCATGTGTCGTACATGCTGGGAGCGACACGATTGCCGGATGGAAAGAGCTCGGGAAGCCCTCGCGTGGACAACGCGCGATGCGGGCGTCGCATCGCGGTTGGGTTAGTGACGGCCCTCGCGAACAAGCTTGCGGTAGCCGTGCTCTGTCATCCAGCGGGCTCGAGCAAGATGGGTGTCGTAGACGCGGCGGGCTCGTTCGGGTTCGAGGTCAGCATCTAAACCAAAGAGGATCGAGACCGCCTCGTGCCAGTCGGCACCGTCCGCCGCCGCGTCAAGCAGGCGAATATACAGCTTCATGTGCTCGCGATCGTACCTGGTGAGCTCTTGGCTCTCTGGTGGCTGGTCCAGAAACGCTTCTTGTGTCACGCCAATCTCCCGCAGCCAGTCATCGCAGCGTCTGCATCATTGTAGCAGCATCGGCTGGCAGGTGAATGCGCGAATGCACCAAGGCATCAGGTGATGCGCGCGACGCATTGCTAACCTACCAAGCCTACTACCTACACGGTGCGGTATTACTCCCGAGGGGAGAATACATATTATAGTTCATAAACCCAAAGTATGTAAACTGCGATCCGTGTGCGCATGGACATGCGCAAACTTGTTGGCCGGAACTTCGCCCGGCTGCGTCGGGTGAAAGGGCTCACCCAAGAGCAAGTCGAGGAGCGCTCTGGCTTTAGCCAGCAATACCTCAGTAGTCTCGAACGCGGACGACGCAACCCGACTGTGATCACGCTGTTCGAATTGGCTCAGGCCATAGGCGTGAGTCATGTTGATCTCGTACAGCCCGACGATGAAGCCTGAATCGCCTACCTCCCGAAAGGTGCGTGCGTAGCCACGCGTGACCCGATTCGGTCGCCCGAAAAGGGCTGGCCCCGCCCGGTGTGTCCGGGCGGGGCGTTGTTCAGGCCGCCTACTCGCCGTTACGGCGACTGGGGCGGGACCAAATGAGGCTGAAGCCTTCGCCTTCCTCGTCGTCGAAGAGGTTGGCATAGATCGGAGCGTTGAAGCTCGGGTCATCGAGCTTGAGGCCGAGGTAGTCGCGGCCCTCGTTGGACTTTTTGGACCAGGCGGCGCCGATCTCGGCGCGGCGGACGAAGACGCGGTGGCTTGGGGCGTTCTCGCCGACCTGGCGGCTGTCGGGGACGATGCGGACGTTCTTGGTCTGAAGGCTCAGGGTGACGATTTCGCCGGTGAATTCGTTGCCGGACTTTTTGAAGGTGCCGATGGTCGCCATGATAGTTCTCCTTGATCTCTGCTTCGAGCCCGCACCATTGCGGCCTCGATGGCGATCGGCAGGCCGGAGGCGATCGACGCGGCATCGCTTGCGACCGCAGCGTCAGCGGAGGATGGCAGTCAGGCGACTTTGTTGTCTCGCGAGGAATGACGGCACAGCCGGCAGGGGAAGAAAGTCGATCGGCGCCATTGCCGCATAGGCGGTCGAGGCATAGCCGACCTTCGGTCAGATCAGGCCATTGATGAGGCCGTTTTGGAGCGGTCGACCTGCAAGAGGACCTCAAGCGGGAACATGGCGACCAACGTTCACTTCGAATAGCCGGCGTTGCTCTACGGCGCTCAGCCCGCCTTTCGACCATATCCGCGATGTAACCGGAATGAGCCTCCCAGGGAGAAGACCGCCGTTGCATCCGCGATCGATGGCCGCTCGAGGTCGTCATAGCGGTCAATGCCAGACGGGGTACTGCTCGGATCTGTGCCGTGCGAGTGGAACCTCCTTGGGCTTGAAGGCTCTATCGGTAACCCTGACGCAGCGAGGAGGAGCGGCTTGGCAATGATCCTCGCCGTCCTGGCCTCCAGCTCCGGATGGCGCCTAGCCGCGAGCGACGCCTCGCATGGCTGGCTCGGGAGGTGCCATCGCCAGTAATCGAACCCAAGCGGCAATGCCGACGGCGATCGCGCCGACGATCGAGAACGCGATTTGCCAGCCCACGGACGGCACAGCGAGCTTCGCGAGACCATGAGTCGCGTGATAGCCGGCGACCGATGCTGGCGCGGCAAAGAGGAGCGCGATGGCAAGACGAGCCCAGACCGGACGCACGAATGTAAAGATGAACTGGCCGGCCGCGAGCGTTACACCGGCGGCGGCGATGCCGACAACGAACGCGCCGAGCGGACCGGCCCCGGTGCCGTAGGCCCACATTCCGACTGTCACACCTGCGAAGAACGGAAGCGCGTAGACGGCGAGCGTAAACAGGAGCCAGCAAAGGAATCCGATGCCGGCGATGCAAAGGAGGATGCCGAGGAAGATCATGGTGGTGGTCCCGAGAGAAAAGGTCTGACGGTCGCGCCTCCACCACCACCACGGCGCAGTTGAAGTATAGCCGAAGATGCGCGGCCGCGGGAGCGGAAATCCGGCAGGACTTCCGCTCCTGCGGCGAGGCCGTTCCCGTCAGGGAGCGAAAGGATCGATTTCGTGGACGATTGCGGCGGTGTCGCCGTCGTATTCGCTGGCCGGCATGACGCCCAGGCTGCCGTCGCCGGCCTGAAAGATGATGATGTTGACCATGAGGGTTGCGGCGAGGCTGAAGGCGAAGGCGTGAGCGTCATTGAGTGACATTGTTCCGGCTCCTGTCTTGGAGGCGGGAGACCATCCCCCGCCCGACAGGCGCCCGATTGTGTCCGGCCCATGGCCGCAATCACCGCAGGGGCGCAGCCTCAAGGCCGCACGCTCGCGTAGCGGACCCTTTACGGGTTGATGGCGTCAGGCCATGGGCCGGACCAAGGATCAGCGCTATTTGGAAGCGGGGGTGGTGTTCGCTTGCTCAGGAGCCGTTGTCAGGAGCCTGGATGCCCACTGCCCCTTCTACAATCGGCGCGGGGTATAGTTGGTCCGCTCGCTCGGGAGGATGGGTGTCATAGCAGCAGAATTCAGGGATCGCTGTCTGCACCTGGTGAAGACGGCGTTGGCCATCGCAGTGCTGGCGATCGAGCGACAGCCGGGGCCGTTTCAGTCAGCATCGGATCAAAGCGACATGAAAGCGCTGCTGGATCAGATGATCGAAGGCGATGTGGAACTGGAGCATTATGCACGCGCTGCTCGCATTGCGGTGACGGGCGATCCAGAATGAAAGCCGGTTTTCAGTGGAAATGGCGATACGGCTTTACGGAAATACAGCGGCACTCACGCGTCGTCCTTCTTGCGGAAGTCGTGAGACTTGATGCCGAGCTTCTTCGCCTTGTCGGCGAGATTGTCCTGGATGCCGGTGCCCGGGAACACGATGACGCCGATCGGCAGGATGTCCAGCATCGCATCGTTGCGTTTGAAGGGTGCTGACCGACCGTGCTTGTCCCAGTTCGGGGCGAAGCCGACCTGCGGGACCTTGCGATTCTCGGCCCATTTGGCGGCAATCAGTTCGGCGCCCTTTGGCGACTTGCCGTGGATCAGCACCATGTCGGGGTGCTTGGCGTGGACCTTGTCGAGCACGTCCCAGATGAGCTGGTGATTGTTGAAGTCGAGCCCGCCGGTCAGGGCGATCTTCGGGCCATTTGGAAGCATCACCTCGGTCTCAGCCTTGCGCCGGGCGGCGAGGAAGTCGCGGCTGTCGATCATCGCCGAGGTGAGGTGGCGATGGTTGACCATCGATCCGGTGCGTGGTCGCCAGGCCGATCCAATGTGTTGCTCGTAGTGGTCGGCGGCCTGGTCACGCATCAGCTCGAAGGCGTCGCGCCGTTCGATCATGGTCTGACCCTGGGCGGTGAGGTTCTCCAATTCCACCGCCTTGATCTCGGTGCCGTCCTGTTCGCACTGAAGGCGACGCTGGGCCTGCTCGTTGTCGTCTAGTTGGCGCTCAATCCGCAGCACAGCGCGGTGGAAGACATTGCTGACAGACCAGAGCAGGTCGTCGAGGTCGGGTTCGAGGCGCGTGTCCGCCAAGGTGGCAACGAGGGCGTCGAAGATGTCGGCCACGGCTCCGGTCACATGATCGCCGTCGGGGAGTGGCCGCGGATCGGGCTCATCCGCAAAGGGGCGCCAGCCATAGAGCTGCAGTTCGGTAAGGACGTGATCGGTAGGGGATACGGCATGGTGCAGTTCGGTGTCGTCGTGCTCGCTCATGGGATGCTCCCGTCGGCTGGACCGCGACCCTCGCGGCCTTCATGGCGACGAAAGCCCACGGGCGGGACGGCCCGGCACCCGGAGCGAAGCGGGGGCCGGAGCGGCAGCGGAGGATGGCGGCGGTCGGCTATTTTGGCTCGCGATGGAAAGGCGTGGCGCCTCGTCGCTGGCTTTCGCCAGCAATCGCCCGCCGCCGGAAAATAGTCGGCCGCCGCCATTGCCTGGCCGGCCCGCCTGTGAGCCGATCGCCCTCTCGAAAGGCCGGGTCGCGGCTCTCTACCGGCGGAGCGTATCCAAGCGAGGTCGTCAGTACCGTGCGCTGCGCGCTCCCCTACCGCTCATGCCGCCCGGTTCAGGTAGCGGATGCGGTCCCTGCGCCTGAGCTGGTCCGCGATCAAGGCACGCACTGCGTCGAGCCCGAAATGGCGGAGATCGTCATTGAAGTCCTTCAGTGCTGGCGAGAGCACGATCGCCTCGATTCCGGCGTTGGTGGCGCCCTCGATCAGGCCGTCGCGGGCACCGTCACCTGCCGGATCGTTGTCGCGGATGACATAGAGCCGTTCCAGCGTCGGCGGGAACAGGATGGCTGCCAGATGCGCGGCGGAGAGGGCTGCCGCCATCGCCATGTCGGGCAGGGCACATCTCAGCGAGAGGGTTGTCTCGATACCTTCGCCGGCCGCCATCACGCTACCGGGTGCGCCGAAGCGAACGGCGTTGCCAAGAAGGTCGCCCATCGCCCGGCGCGGCGTGTCGACGGGTGCCTTGCCCAGACCGTCCGGTGCAAGCCAGGTCGTGTGCGCCGGTCAGGCGCCCATCGAGATCGGTGACCGCGGCGATCATCGCCGGCCAGGTTTCGGTCGGTCCATGGTCGTCGGGCCGATAATAGCAGCGTGGATGAAATCGGAGCGATTCGGTTCCGTGCAATGTCGTAATGCCACGTTCACGGAGATACGTTTCCACGATGGTTCCGATGATCGGCTGGGAAATGCCTAGAAGCCGACGGGCTGCCTCAGAGGAGCCGGCTGGAGCCAGAACATTCTTCCGGACAGAAGATGCCTGAAGCGCTGCTTCATGCGAGAGGCCGAGAAAAGCCCGCGCTTCCTTTGCGACATCTGCGAAAGCTCTGAGGCCAAGCGCCTCGCGCACGACGTCGAGCAGATCGCCATGCTCGCCGGTAGCGGCGTCGGTCCAGCGTCCGGCCGAACCTCTTGCGGAGTCTGCAAGTCGGACGAACATGGAGCGACCAGGCGTGTTGCGCACATCGCCGACGGTCCAATAGTTCCCCTGGCGGCGACCATTGGAGAGATAATGCCGGCAGACCGCCTCGGTCCGATCGGCGAGGCGGCGTGCCAGCTCATGCGGCGGTTCGCGCATGGTTACCTCCTTCAAAAAGAAAGGCCCGCCGTTGCCGGCGGGCCAGTTGTGAGGGTCATGGGAGGCTATTCGGCCGCGATGGTCATTGCGGCGACATCGTCATCATGGGCGATACCGTCGTCGTCGGCCATGGCCGTTTCATCCGCTACCTCCGCCATTTCTACGACGGCCAGTTCCACCGGCGACATGTCGGCGACCGTCTCCCGGGCCGGCGTACGGAGCGGCTCGGGCAACCAGCCAGTGCCGTTAAGCAGCGTCGTCGCTTCCGTCGCCATGTCCCCCTTCTTGAGATGGGCGATCCGGTCGGCAGCGCGCTGGCCCTTCGCTTCGGCAACGGCCTGTAGGATCCGCGCCTTGGTGACGCGACCGAGGAAGGTGTCGACGGTCGGCTTCCAGCGCGCCGACATGTCGAGGTCGACGGCGTCCGCCACCTGGTCGGCATGGGCGAGTGCACGGGGCCGTCGGTTCCAGGCTTCGTGGACCGCGTTAACCGAGAGGCTGACGACATGGGCGAACAAGGCGGCGCGGCTATCGCTGTGCCAGTCACGAAGCGCGTCCCAGAGGTCGGCCGAGTCCTTCGGCAGAGCCTTCGTCCAGCTCTCATGCCGGGCACGGATCGCCTCGGCCGAGACGCTGTCGTTCAGCCCTGGCACCTGGACGCCGAAGCTGACGGTCTTGAGGTCCAACTCCAGGCAGCTATCCGAGCCATACTGGTAGAAGACCTTGAGCGTCAGGACATGCAGCGCGGCGCGGAAGGCGACATCTGGATGCTCGCCGAGGGCGTGCCGGAGACCGAGCGTCCGATGCGCCGTCAATTCGGTCATCAAACGGTCGGAGATGGGCGAAAGACCCTCGTCTTCGTCAGGCTCGGGTGCGGCATCGCTGCCGACGCCATCGGCATTGTTGCCGGCCGACGCTCCTCCACCCGTTGCTTCGCCATCGGATGCGTTCTCGGGCTCGACCGAAGCCTCATCCTCGGGGCGAACATAGCCCCGATCGACACGCAGGCGGCCATCGCCAGCGATGCTGATGAAGGCGCCGGCACGGGCGATTTCTTCGGCATCGAAGGACAGCGGCCGTTCGTCGAACGCCTCGAGTGCGGTCTCGAGTTCGCCCAGCCGCTCGTCGACCTCGTCGGGCAGTTCGTCGGCACCTTCATGCTCGGTAACGAGGCGATCGAACTCGGCCTTGAGCGCGTCGCGCCTGGCTTCCTCCTCGGCCGTGAGCGGCACTGGTTCACCGTGGAGGCGCCTCAGACCATAGGTGTGACCGTAGGCAAAATCAGGCGCGACCTCGGTCCACTTCCAGCCCTCGCCGGCAATCGCCTCGGACTCGGCTTTGAGTTTATCGGCCAGCATCTGGTCGACCAAGGCGACATCCTGCAGCCAGCCACCATCGTCGCCCTCGAACAGGTCGCGCAGCACCGTGCCGCCCGCCCCGACATACGCTTCAGTGCCGATGAACAGTGCCCGCTTGTCGGTGGCACGGACGGCGCCTTCGGTCAGCATGCGCCGAATGGCGTAGGACGACTTGTCGTAGGAGGTTTTCAGGCGTTCGAAGACCTGTTCCTGGCGTGCATGGTCGCCCGACACGGTGAACGCTTCGAGCTGGGCGAGCGTCATGCCGTCTTCGGCATAGACGTCCAGCAGCACCGGAGAGACCGATGCGAGCTTGAGGCGCTGCTTGACCACGTTGACCGAGACGAAGAACGCCGCGGCGACCTCCTCCTCGGACTGACCCTTTTCGCGCAGGGTGAGGAATGCGCGGAACTGGTCGAGCGGATGCAGCGGCGCTCGCTGGACGTTTTCGGCGAGCGAGTCCTCCTCGGCAATACCGCCCTCGCGGACGACACAGGGCACTGGGGCGGTCTTGGCCAGGCGCCCCTGCTCGACGAGCAGTTCCAGCGCCCGGAAGCGCCTGCCGCCGGCCGGCACCTCGAACATGCCGGTCTCCACGCCGTTTTCATCAACGACAGGGCGGACGGTGAGGCCCTGAAGGATGCCACGCCGAGCGATGTCTTCGGCGAGTTCCTCGACCGAGACGCCTGCCTTGATGCGCCGGACATTGGACTGGCTCAGGACGAGCTGGTTGAAGGGGATGTCGCGCGAGGGCGACAGGGTGATGGTGGGCTTCTTCCTGGCAGTAGCCATGGGATGTACTCCGCGACGGGCGGCCGGGAACCTCTCTCGACCTCCAACCCGTCACGAAGATCAGCGCCGCCCTCTCACTCTGAGGGACGGCGCCGCAACTCCGGGTTCCCGGAAAGGCACGCAACCGGAGACACGGAAATCCGCATCGCCGGCTTTGCTGAATTCAGGCGGCCCGGTCGAGCAGCTTCTTGGCCTTGCCCTCCAGGTCGAGCCGGGCATCCTGGTGCGGCTTGTCGCGCGCGACGGCGGTGATGCCCTGCACGAAGTCGAAGACGCTCGCGGGCTTCCGACCTTCTTCCGCGAGCACGGTCTCGATGATCTTCGCTGTGTCCGCTTTGGAGAATCCGCGCTTGCGAAGAAACTCCGTGCGATCCTCGTCGCTTCGGGCGACGATCTTTTCGCGCGCCGCCCGGATGCCGTTGACGAAGGGCATGGGCGAGGAGTTGGCGAAACGGGTCAGCGCCGGCGCAGCCTCGTTTGCGAAACGTGAGGCGGCATATTTGGAGTGGCGGATGGTGATTTCCTCGAAATCCTCGACGCCCCAGAGATTGCGGTTCTGGCACACGGCGCGAAGGTAGAAGCTGGCGATGCCGAGCGTTTTCGCGCCGACCTCGGAATTCCAGCAATAGAAACCCCGGAAGTAGAGATCGGGCGAGCCATCCGGCAGCCTGCCTGCTTCGATTGGGTTGAGGTCATCGACCAGGAAACGGAACACGTCGCGGTCCGAAGCATAGAGCGTGGTGGTATCCGAGGTGATGTCGACACGGGGATTGTAGATACCGGTCGACCAGTCGAGCACGCCTGGGATCTTCCAGCGCGTGTCGCCAGTGCCATTGCCGGCGATCTTCTGGACGGCCGCAACCAGTTCGTGATCATAGATGCGACCATAGTCCGGGCCGGTGACGGCGCGGAGTTCGACGCGCCCGTTCTCGACCTCGAGCGTCTTGACCTGCTCGGCGCGATGCGCGGTGAGGCCATATTGCAGGTTGATGCCGGCGAGCGGTGCCGGAAGTTGTCGGAGGTATGTTGCCGGCGCGCCCACGATGCCGGCGAGTTGGCCAAAGCTCCAATGCGTCGGCGCGACCGGTCTATCCGCACCCGGAAACACCAGGGCAAGCCGCTCGGCATCGTCGCGGCTGGCTTCGACGCGGATCGCGGCGCTCTCGACGGTGCGGGTCCGGCTGCGTTCGGACCGCCCCTGGACCGACGCCATCAACTCGGACAGGGACAGGTAGCGCTCATCGGCCGGACGGTTGAACCACTCCGAGGAAACACGCCCGATGCGCTCGCCGCGGCTCGCATCCACTCTGTAGCCGCCGGGTGCGTCACGACCGGCATCGATAGTCACTGAATTGTTCATGAGACTTCTCCATAACGGGGCGCCGGAAGCCTCTCTCCCAGCCATCCACCGTCATGGCCCTGCAGACCGCCCTCTCACTCTCGCGATGCGCAAAACCGACACGGAGAGGAGGTGGCTACGCGTCGTCGGCGCCGTGCCGCGTCATCGATGGAAGCCCCAAGGTTGAAGACCCGCAGAGCGGGGCTTCAGCGCCAGCCGAGAGCCCGGCCCGAAGGGACGCCCATCTCGACTCATTTGCGTTTCGCGATAGAGTGCGCGGCATGTGCAATGCCTACGAACAGCATGTGAAATGGGTCGAATACGTCCAGATGATGCAGGCGCTCGAGCTTGGCATACCGACGCAACAGACCGAACTCGATCTGCCGGAAAGCGACGATATCCGGATCAATGACATGGCGCCGGTGATGCGCGCTGCCGGCAATGGCATTGAATTGGTGCCCATGAATTTCAGCTTCCCACCATCCAATCCCAAGGGTGGCCCAGTCTTCAACTACCGCTCTGACGGAAGGCATTTCGACAAGAGCAACCGATGCCTCATTCCCGCATCGGCCTTCTTCGAGTTCACTGGCAAGAAATACCAGAAAGCAAAACATCGGTTCACGCTGAACGATGCGCCATTCATGGCAATCGCCGGCATATGGCGGGAAGGCACAGATGGCTCCAGCCCGGCCTTCGCCATGCTGACCACCGAACCTGGTCCCGATATTGTTGCTTATCATGACCGCCAAGTCGTGGTCCTGCGTCCCACCGACTGGGCGCACTGGATCTACATGACCAAGACGGAAGCCGAACTGCTGCGGCCCTTGCCGAAGGGCTCGCTCGCGGTTGAAACCGTTCGACAGGGATCGGACTAGGGCGGCGCGCGTCGGCCAAAGGCCGGAATGGAGCTCATTCCAACCGGCCGGTTCCGACCTCTGTATCGCCGTTCGGAGTGCTTCACTTCTCACCCGAAAAACCTATCGTTCGTTCAGTTCCCATCAACGGCAGAGCCGGCCCAGTTTTGGTCTGTCCTCGCTAGGGGTGTACTCCTTCTAGGCGATGAGGTTGATTGCTGTCACTAAGCATCCTGTTCACACCATCCCCCGATGAATCAATTTGCTTTGCAAAAGCTGCTCGCCACGTAGAATATAAGCGGCTTTTCAGAACTTTTAGCGTCGAGGCAAATGGTGAATTCGACAAGTAAGGGCGACAAGCTGGAAGACGCATTTCATCGCTACCTTATTGATCAAAAAGATCGCGGAGAGCTGGTTTTTGGCGCTTATCCACCGCAAAACTGCAAGATTCACAAAAAGAAAGCGTATTACTGTCGCGAACGCGAGGCATACGTTGAATTCGATGTCGTTTTGGAACTGTACAGAACTGGCAGCGATATTCCACACCTTTACGTTATATTCGAGTGCAAGAATCATGATGCCAGCGTCTCCGAAATATACGTCAACGATTTTTCATCGAAGATTGGCCGGATATTTCCGCATGCGTCGAAAGGGGTCATAGTAGTAACTTCGAGGCTGCAGTCTGGAGCAGAGACAGTCGCCAGAAATGGCGGGATGGGCATTGTGAAATTCGATGAGCATGGTTTGGAAATCGTCGCGGATCGCAGAGGTTCTTATTTGGAACACGGCTTCGTGCGCGCCCAAATCTTTCGAAGCGAAGATCTCACTAAGTCGCTAAAGTTTTCCGGTTTCCATGACGGCAAATATTTTGCAACCATAGACGAGTTGCTAACAAATCTGGATTCTGAGGCAACGGCCCTCTCACTCGATAATGATCTCGAAGCCAGCAGTCGATCGGTACCTTTTCTGTCGATAGAGCGAATAAAATTGGCCGCTGCGAAAGTGCTTGAATCGACCGATTACACGTCTGGTTCCGTAGATCTATTCAAGATTTGCCGAATCCTGTCCATCGATTTGCAGTTTTCTGATCGTGATGTGATCGACGTTGACGGGACTCCGATCTTGGGGTCGGCAAACTTTAGGCGAAAAACGATCGAGATAAACTCTCACTCGATCGAGACGCGGGAGCGCTTTACGATCGCACACGAGATTGGCCATTTCGTTTTGGATCACGAACGATATCTACGCTCTGAGACCATTGTCGAGCGAGACCTTTTCATTACCGACGAGAAGTCCAGCAGCTTCAATTATGAAAGATTGGAGTATCAGGCAAACGCATTCTCGGCTGAACTGATCCTACCGGATACAGTTTTCCTGCAAAAAACAGCGCAGTTCCGGCGAGACCTAGAGATCAGAGATAGAGGACACGGATACGTATTCGTCGACGACCAACCCTGCAATTTTCTGGCCTACAATGAACTGCTGTCGCGCCTATCGAACTACTTTGAGGTCTCGAAACAAGCCATCGAAGTGAAATTGAGGAAGTCGAAAATGCTGACGGATCGAAGAAGGAGGAACGAGATCTCACCGATAGCCAGCCTCATCAGCGACTTGACGCTATTTCGGGGGCATTGAGTTGTCTCGACAAAATATGGAGGCGTGTCGCGAGAGCACGAACAGAGGGCAGCTTCCGTAGCGTGGCCATCCTGAAACCTACCTGTCAGCTTTCCACCACATCTCAGACGGCCCTTTGCGTTACGGCTGGGCACGGACGATGCGAGCACTATCGAAAGTCGCGTGTCTTCACCTTGATAGGCTCAACCTGCAGTGTTGGATCGACGAGGTCCCGTGGCCGCAGCCCCTTCGGCAAGCTCCGCGGATCGATTCCGGGGCTACCATGATGGGCTTCGTCGCCCCGCCCGTGGGGAAGCGGAAACGGCATCTCGCGGTTGCCGACACTGGCGAGTTCCCCCGAGAGGTCGGTCAGTTGGTGGGCGACGAGGTGGACCACTTCGCCCTCGCGCTGAATTTTGCCCCGGACAGCGAGCATCGAGGAGGAGAGCAGGACGCGGCGGAACTTCTCGAAGACCTTGACCCAGACCACGACATTGGCGGCTCCAGTCTCGTCTTCCATGGTCAGAAACATCACGCCTTTGGCCGAGCCCGGCCGCTGGCGGACGAGGACAAGGCCCGCCGCCTCCAGCCGGCGGCCATCGCGGGCCTGCATCGCTTCCCTGCAGGTGACGATGCGGCGGCGGGCGAGATCGGCGCGCAGGAACGACAGCGGATGATTGCGCAGCGTGAGTCCGACATGCCCGTAATCCTCGACCACTTCCCGTCCGGCCGTCATCGGCCGCAGTGTCAAAATCGGTTCATGGATTTCCGACACGGTCTTCTGTTCGCGGGCCGAGGCAGCGGCAAAGAGGGGCAGGGGCTCGTTGCGCAACCCCTTAAGCGACCATAGCGCCTCGCGGCGCGCCAGGCCCAGATCGGAGCGGAAGGCGTCGGCCTCGGCGAGTTGGACTAGCGATGCCGCCGGCACGCCGGCGCATTGCCAGAGATCGTCGATGGAAACGAAGGCTTCGTCTGCCCGGGCCGCCACGATCGCCGCCGCGTCGGCATTGGCTAGCCCTTTGACCAGGCGCAGTCCCAGGCGGACCGCGAAGCGTCCATCCTCGCCAATCGGCTCCAGCGTGCAGTCCCAGCGACTGGCGTTGATGCAGACGGGTCGGATCTCGACACCGTGGGCCTGGGCATCCCGCACGATCTGGGCCGGCAGGTAGAAGCCCATTGGCTGGGAATTGAGCAGCGCGCAGCAGAAGACATCCGGATGGTGGCATTTCATCCAACTCGAGGCATAGGCGATGAGCGCGAAGCTCGCCGCATGGCTCTCGGGAAAGCCGTAGCTGCCGAAGCCTTCGAGCTGCTTGAAGGTGGTGGCGGCAAATTCGGGCGTATAGCCATTGGAGATCATGCCGCCGATCAGCTTGTCGCGGAACTTGCTGACGCCGCCGGTGTGCTTGAAGGTCGCCATGGCGCGGCGCAACTGGTCGGCCTCGCCGGCACTGAAGCCGGCGCAGACCATGGCGACTTGCATCGCCTGCTCCTGGAACAGAGGGACGCCCAGGGTTTTGCCGAGCACGCGCTCGAGCTCGGGGGTAGGGAACTCGACCGGCTCCTTGCCTTCCCGGCGACGAAGATAGGGGTGGACCATGTCGCCCTGGATCGGGCCGGGACGCACGATGGCGACCTCGACGACGAGATCATAGAAGGTGCGCGGCTTGATCCGCGGCAGCATCGACATCTGGGCGCGACTTTCGATCTGGAAGACGCCGATGGTGTCCGCCTTGCGGATCATGGCATAGGTCGCCGGGTCTTCCGCCGGGATAGTGGCCAGATCGAGGGTCATGCCTTTGTGCTCGGCCAGCAGGTCGAAGCTGCGTTTCATGCAGGTGAGCATCCCAAGCGCAAGAACGTCGACCTTCATGAATTTGAGGATATCGATGTCGTCCTTGTCCCATTCGATGACCTGGCGATCGACCATGCGGGCCGGCTCGATCGGGACGAGGTCATCGAGCCGGTCATTGGTGAGAACGAAGCCGCCCGGATGCTGCGACAGATGCCGGGGCGTGCCCTCGAGTTGCTGCGCGAGTTCGAGGGTCAGTCGAAGCCGCCGATCGGCAACATTGAGATTGAGCTCACGGGCCCGGGTCTCGTCGATGCCCTCGCCATGGCCCCAGACCTGGGACGAGAGCAGCTTGGTCATGTCCTCGGGCAGTCCGAGAGCCTTGCCGATATCCCGGACGGCGCCCTTGGTGTGATAGCGCACTATGGTCGAGCAAAGCGCGCTGTGGTCGCGGCCATAGGTCTCGTAAACCCACTGCATGACGATCTCGCGCCGTTCATGCTCAAAGTCGACATCGATATCCGGGGGCTCGTTGCGTTCCTGTGAGACAAAGCGCTCGAAGAGGAGATTATTGCGCTCGGGATCAATGCTGGTAATGCCCAGCACGAAGCAAACAGCGGAGTTGGCGGCCGAGCCTCTGCCCTGGCACAGGATTTCTTTGCTGCGCGCGAACTGCACAATGGCGTTTACGGTCAGGAAGTAGGGCGCGTATTTCAGGATCTCGATCAAGCGCAGTTCGTGCTTGATGATCGCCACGACCTTTTCAGGCACGCCCTCCGGATAACGCCGCTCCGCGCCTTCCCAGGTGAGTTGTTCGAGCGCCTGCTGCGCCGTAAGCCCGGGCAGCATCTTCTCTTCGGGATATTGGTAGGCGAGTTCGTCGAGCGAGAACCGGCACTGCCGAGCGATCTCGACCGTGCGTGCAAGAGCCTCCGGATAGCGCGAAAACAGCCGCGCCATCTCCTCCGGCGGCTTGAGATAGCGGTCAGCATGCCGCTCGCGCCGGAATCCCAAGTCGTCGATCGTGATGTTGTGGCGAATGGCAGTCACCACGTCCTGGAGGATGCGCCGGCCGGGTTCGTGAAACAGGACGTCGTTCGTCACTACCGCCGGCACGCGCATTTGAGTGGCGAGGTTTGAAAGTTCGTGCAGCCGGACCTGGTCGTTGGGCCGCCGTCGCAGGGTCAGCGCCAGATAGGCGCGATCGCTGAAGGTTTCCCGCAGACGACGCAGTTGCAGGGCACAGGTGTCATCGGCTCGGTCAGGGACAAGAACGGCGATCAGGCCCTCGGCATAGTCGGCCAGCTCGCTCCACTCGAGATAGCATTGCGCCTTGCCGCCGCGTTTCTTGCCCAGGGTCAGCAGCCGGCACAGCCGGGAATAGGCGGCCCGATCGGTGGGATAGACGAGCAGGGACATGCCGTCGACGAGATCGAGGCGACAGCCGACGATGAGCCTGACGCCGGTGTCCTTGGCGGCCTGATGGGCCCGCACAATGCCGGCTAGAGAATTACGGTCGACTACAGCCAGGGCCTCAATGCCGAGCGCCGCCGCCTGCGCGAACAGGTCGTCGCAAGAACTGGCGCCGCGCAGGAACGAGAAATAGCTGGTCACCTGCAATTCGGCATACCGCGGGGTGGTCATGCGAAGACCCCATGCAGGAACCATTTGTGCGAGCCGGTCCCGGGATCCTCGCCGTCGCCGGCGCGGTAGATCCAGAAGCGCTCGCCGGACTCGTCCTCCACCTGGAAATAGTCGCGCACCGCGATCAGTTCGGCATCGCGCTGCCACCATTCGCCAAAAACGCGTTCGGGACCGTCTGCCCGCGCGACGCGATGCCGGATGCCGCGCCAACTAAACCAGACGGGCGGATGGTCGGGCAGCAGGGCCATCGTCTCGATAGGTTCGGGGTGGGTCAGCAGACGCGGCGGGCGTGGCCAATCCCCGGGCCAACTCGTCCCGTCGTCCGGCGCATTCGGCGCGATGCGGCGGACTGAGCGTTCGGGCACGTCACTCTCCACCGGGGCGAAGCGGTAAAGCCGCTGCTCGCCAATACGGTTGGCGAGCGTGTCGATCAGATCGGTGATGTCGGGCTCGGGCTCCTCGACGAGTGAGGAGATGATCTGCTTGGCTCCGAAGGGCTCGGCGAGCGTCGCGGCCAGGGTCATCACCTCGATGCCGAAACCGGGATCGACAGTTTCGATGCGGTCGGTCAGGAGACGGGTCAGCCGTTTGACATCGCGCACTGGCACGGCGGTACCGACGCGAATGGCCTCAATGCGGTTGTCGACGCGATGAAACAGCAGGTCGAGCCGGCGTGCGCCGAGCCCCTTGACCTCAAGCGCCTCGCAGAGGGTTACGACGAGCTTGCCGGTATAGCGGGCTATGGTCTCGGCGGCGCCGATCGGCTCGCCGAAGGCCCGGCGAACCTCGATGAGTTCGGGAGAGCGGGCGGGCTCGAAGGGTTCGCTGCGCCGCCCCATGGCCTGGTCCAGGCGACGGCCGAGTTCGGGCCCGAAGCGCAGGGTGAGAGAGGCGCGCGGCGCCGCCTCGACTTCGCCCACCCGCTCGAAGCCGAGCGTGAGCATGCCTTCTACGATATCGTGGGGAAGTCGCAGGGCACCGATCGGAAGGGCGCGCATAATCGCCGGGGCTTGCCCCACTGGAGCGACGAAGGTCGGCCCGGCGAGGATGCGCGCGCAGGCATGAGCGGTCCCCCAGGTGTCCGCGACGGCGGCACGTGCCTCGATGCCAGAGGCTGCCATGCGCGACACCAGCCCCGTGAGCATCGTCTCCTCCCCGCCATGCAGATGGTCGGTGCCCGTGGTGTCGATGATGAGCCCGTCGGGCGGATCGGCCGCGACGATCGGGGCATAGCGGAGCGACCAGAGCGCCATTCTATCGAGGGCCTCGGCATCGGCGGCTGCATCCAGGTCGAAGCTCTGCAGGTTGGGCACCAGTACCTGAGCCTTGCTCGCCGGTACGCCCACGCGCAGCCCGGCCGCGCGTGCCGCCGCATCGGCGGCCAGCACAAGCCGCCGGTTTCCCTGCCGGCCGAGCATGACGATCGGGGTTTCAGCCGATGGCGCGGACGGTCCCATCGCGCGCCGCAGGCGATCGGTCGGCCAGGTCGGAAAATAGAGCGAGACGACCCTTGTCATCGCAAGCTTCCACTTCAAAGTCAGCGCATTCTCCTGCCCGTGCGCGGATCAGTTCGAGCCGCCAGCGAGCGCGGCCGATACCGGGAACCGGGAGGGGGCGGGAGGGGAGCGCGGTGACGCGCCAGCGGGTGACCGCGGCGGTCGGTTGTCCAAAATCGGTCGCTTCCGTTTGCCGGCGCCAGCGGCGGATGGCGATGCCGATGGCGCCGGAGGCTTCGGCGGCCAGTTGCAATCGACGGGAGGCGGTCATGGAGAGACGGGCGAGTTCGGCAACGACGGCGCCTAGCCCGCCATGGCGAAGCCCTTCTTCGAAGCAGGCGAGCACGGAAGCTTCGTCGCCCGCCTCGACATAGACGACGCGGCCGGGCAGCAGGCCGGCCTGGGCGAGGGCAGGGGCGAAGAGATCCTGCCGGGTGACGCACCAGAGCACCTTGCCCTTGGCGCGCGCAGTAATCCCGGCGGCGAAGAGCGCTGCCGCGGCGCCATCAATCGCCCCGTTGCGGCCACCGGCAACCTCGTGCAGCGCCCCGAGCGCGAGCCCGCCTCCCGGCAAGACCCTGTCGATAGCGGGAACGCCGAAGGGAAGTGTCGCACGGTTGCGCACCGGCCCGCCTTCGAGGCGCGCGATTCGCTCGCGAAGCGCGGCGATAGCAGGTCTGGCGGCCGGCTGACCCATGAACAAAACACTCTCAAACTGTCTTCCCAATGGATTAAGGGGCCAATATGTTCCTTATTTGTTCTCTTGGTGCCCGAGAGTCAATCGGACTCGTTGCGCCGCGGCGAGAGTTGATCCCAGACTGCCCTTGATTGAGGCGCGGTTTATCTTGATATGCCGCAGGTGATGCAGGAGGCGAAGTGGGCGAGCGAAGCGACAGGGGCCAGGAAGCTGATGCGCCGGGGGAAGGGACGGCCATCCTTCGGAAGATCATCCATGTCGACATGGATGCCTTCTTCGCCTCGGTCGAACAGCGCGACAACCCGGACCTGCGCGGCAAGCCGGTGGCAGTCGGCGGCTCGGCGGCGCGCGGTGTGGTGGCCGCTGCGAGCTACGAGGCCAGAAAGGTCGGGGTGCGGTCAGCCATGCCCTCGATCACCGCAAAACGCAAATGCCCCGAGTTGATCTTCGTGCCGCCGCGCTTTGACGCCTACCGGGCCGTCTCCCAGCAGATCCATGCAATCTTCGCCGAGCATACGCCACTCATCGAACCGCTCGCGCTCGACGAGGCCTATCTCGACGTCACCGATAATCTGCAGGGCATTCCGGTCGCCACCACGATCGCGGAAATGATCCGCGCGAAGATCATGTCTGAGACCGGACTGACGGCTTCGGCCGGCGTCAGCTACAACAAATTCCTGGCCAAGCTCGCCTCCGGCCAGAACAAGCCAGATGGGCTGTTCGTCATCACCCCGAAGCTTGGTCCGGCCTTTGTCGAGGCCTTGCCCGTGCGGAAATTTCATGGTGTCGGCCCTGCGACTGCCGACAAAATGGCTCGGCTCGGCATCGAGACCGGCGCCGACCTGCGGGCACAGAGCCTGGCGGTTCTCGAGGAGAAGTTCGGGAAGGCGGGTCCGTACTATTACTGGATCGCTCGCGGTATCGACGAACGCCCCGTGCGGGCCGACCGCGAGCGCAAGTCCGTGGGGGCCGAAGACACCTTTGCGAGCGATTTGTTTGACCTCAAAAGTGCTCGCAAGGAGCTGGCGCCATTGGTCGGTAAGGTGTGGCGCTATTGCGAGGAAAGATCGATCCAGGGTCGCACGGTGACATTGAAGGTGAAGTTTGCCGACTTCCAGCAGATCACGCGCAGCCGCACGATCGCCGGCGCCATCGAGGCCGAGGAAGATTTGGCGACGGTCAGCGGCACGCTCCTCGATCAGGTATTTCCTGTCAGCAAGGGGATACGGCTGCTCGGGGTGACACTCTCGAATTTGAGTGGAACGCGATCCGAGGCAGATCGGCAGCTGTCACTAACCATCTAGGACTGCCAGGTCGCTATCGGACTGCTTTTCGGATGCGGGCTGTGAGGATTTGCTCGACGTCGAAATAGCCTTCCCAGGCGTCGGGCTGCTGAGCCCGCGCAGCAGCCGCGAAAACGTCAAAGGCGCTGGCACTTTTGACGGTCGGCAACTCATCCCAAGTAACCGGCACGGCGCACGACGCACCGGAACGCGCCCGGGTCGACCAGGGGCATATTGCGGTGGCGCCCTGGCCGTTGCGGAGATAGTCGAGGAACATCCGACCCTTGCGCTTCGCCTTGCTCATATTGGCGACGAAGCGCGACGGATCAGTGCGGGCGAGCAACTCAGCGAAGTTCTGACAGAAGCCTTTGACCTCTTCCCAGTTGGCTTTGGGGACGAGCGGGACGACGACGTGAACGCCCTTGCCTCCGGATAGCAGAGGCCATGATTGGAGGCCGAGTGCCTGCAGAACGCCGCGGATGTCGAGGACGGCCTGCTTGACGTCGCCAAAGCCCAGGCCCTCGTCGGGGTCGATGTCGAAGATTATCCGGTGCGGCAGGCTCGGCTGCTGGCGCAGGCTTCCCCAGACGTGGAATTCGAGCACGTTCATTTGGACGCCGGCGATCAGCCCCGCCAGGTCATCGAGCCAGAGGATGCGGCTTTCCTTGCCAGACATCTTCTCCAACTGGCCGTCGTGGATGGCCTTGGGCATGCCTGGCAGCTTGTGTTTCTGAAAAAAGGTGTGTTGCAGGTCGCCGTTGGTGTCGCGCACCAGCGAAAGGGGCCGATCCTGGATGTGCGGCAACATCCTCTCGCCGACCACGGCGTAATAGGCGGCTAGCGTTGCCTTTGTCACCTTAGTGCCGGGATACATGACCTTGTCTGGATGGGTCAGCTTGACGCCGATCGCAGCCGAGATCTCCTTGCCGATCGCGGGATCGAGATCGGTAGAGCCAGGCGTCGCTGGCGTATTCGGCAGTTCCATCACCACCTGGTCGGCTCGCTTGTCTTCGCGCATACCTTGAAAACTTGGATGCCGCAGGCTGCCGTCCGGTGTCACCTCGGAATAGGTGACCTCGGCAACGAGTTCGGGCTTTACCCAGCGGGCGCGGCGCGCAATGTCGCGCGGCACGGAGACAAAGGCAGGTTTGTCCAGAGGCCGCTTCTCCAATTGTGCGAGAATGGATTTGCGCATCGCCTCGGTGAACCCGGTGCCTACGCGGCCGCGGTAGATCAGCTTTCCGTTCTCATAGGTACCAAGGATCAGCGATGCCATACCGCGGCCAGTATCACTTGGGCGGTAGCCGCCGACCACGAATTCCTGTCGTTTCGTGCACTTGATCTTGAGCCAACTGGTTGTGCGGTCGCCGACATAGCGACTGTCGGCGCGCTTGGCGATAATGCCCTCGTGGCCGCCGGCGCACATGGTGTCAAAGACCTTCTTGCCATTGTCGGCGATGTGGCTGGAAAACTGTAGAATGTCGTCTGAATCCCGCTCGCCTAAGACGGTCGCAAGCCGTTCCTTGCGCTCGAGCAGGGGTTGGCTGGACAGATCGTCCCCGTTTAGTTCCAACAGGTCGAAGGCGTAGAACTTGAGCGGCATGCCCGCGGCAATACCGGTTTTCAGCATGGAAAAATTGGTGCGGCCCTGGCTGTCGATGGCCACGATCTCGCCGTCTATCAGCGCCGAGCCGCTAGTGAGGGCCTGAAGCGGCGGCAGGACCACCTTGAACTGGCGGGTCCAGTCGTGGCCGTTGCGAGTGTAGACCACAACCTTCGAGCCGGATATGGCGACCTGGGCCCGATACCCATCGAACTTCATCTCGAAGAGCCAGTTGCCCCCCACCGGAATGTCGTCGGTGAGCGTGCAGAGTTGGAAGGGACGAAACCTGGGCAGGGGATATGTAGGGGTAGATTCCGAGTCCCGGCGCCGTGGGCGCTTTTTGCTGAGGGCGGTCTCTATGGCCGACACGCGAAACTCGAATACATGGCCCGATTCAATTCTCTACCCGGGAATCAGTTCCACACTCGGGCGCAACGGATTGAACCGGAAGAGTGCAGCCGCGTTATTGGGAACTGGAACGCAATCCTTGGAGGAAGAAATGGCTCCTACGCAAACAACTCGTGGGCGCAACCAGGACCGCGCAAAGGTCGCCGGTGGGCAGGATCATGAAGTGAAGTATGAGGCGGGCAAGACCGGGGCCGGGAAGGCCGAGGTCAAGTCGGCCGTGAAGTCTGTCGGCAACAGCCGCAAGAAAGTCGAGGACAAGTTGGGCAAAAAGTGAGCCTCGGTCGCAGGGGCACATGGTTCGCATCGCCACCTTCAACGTAAACGGCGTCAATGGTCGGCTGCCGGTGCTCCTCGAGTGGCTCACGGCCACCAAGTACGACATCGTCTGCCTTCAGGAACTGAAAACGTCCGACGAGAAGTTTCCGGCCCAGGCGATCCGCGCGGCGGGGTACAGCGCGATCTGGCACGGCCAGAAATCCTACAACGGTGTGGCCATTCTATCTCGAGGCGCGAGTCCGGTCGAACGCCGGCGCGGCCTGCCGGGCGATCCCGACGATACCCATAGCCGCTACATCGAGGCCGACGTGGACGGGCTCGTCGTCGGCTGCCTCTACCTCCCGAATGGAAATCCGGCGCCCGGCCCAAAGTTCGACTACAAGCTGCGGTGGTTCGACCGTTTGATCAGCTATGGCCAAGTCCTTCTCGAAGAGGGAGCGCCGACCGTGCTGTGCGGAGACTACAATGTCGTTCCAACCGCGATTGACGCCGTGGTGCCGCGACGATGGCTAGGCGATGCGGTCTATTTCCCAGAGAGCCGGCAGGCTTATGCCGAAATGCTCGAAGGTGGGTGGATCGATGCCGTTCGGCGCACCCATCCGGAGAAGGGCATCTACACTTATTGGAATTTCTCCCACCGGGGCGGCTACGACAAGAGCTCGGGCCTGCGAATGGACCATCTGCTCGTTAGTCCTTCGCTGTCACCCCGGCTCCGCGGTGCCGGGGTGGATGTCGATGTGCGCGGATGGGAGAAGCCAAGCGACCATGCGCCGGCCTGGATCGAGCTTGAATAGCCGCCAAGAGGGGATGCGTGAAAGCTGAAAACGAGAACGGCCGCGGGCTGCTCTATGACCCATTGGCAATCTTCATTGCGATGGCAACAAAGCGCCTCATGCCGGTCATTCGAAGCCATCTCGGTCTTGCCCGAAAGCGGAGATCGGCAGCGTCGAGCCGTTGGTCGCGTTTGCACCGATGCAGAACGGTTACGTCGAGAGTTTCAATGGCCGGATGCGCGACGAGCTGTTGAACGAGAGCCTGTTCTTCGGCCTCGACCACGCTCGCGGCGCCATCGCCGAGTGGCGGGAGGACTTCAACACCGCCAGGCCACATTCCTCGCTCGGCTACCAAACCCCGGCAGCCTATGCCGAGGTCATCACCGCAACCGGCTCCGACGCTGCGCCGATCGAAGGCTCCGCGCCTCCGCCGGTTGCTTTACCCCCACCAAACGACGTAACAGAATGGTCGCGGCTCTAATCGCCAATGGATGACAGTTCAGTGGCAGGTCAGCTGCGATCGGCCTGGATCGCCATGTCAAAGGTGCGCGATTAAGCTCGTAGTCGCGGCCGATCAACCAGTTGATCATTTGTTGGAACTCAATTGAGCCTGATCCGCACTAGCAAGTGGATAGAAGTGAATGTGCGGTTGCCCTTTAGCTCTACTATCCATAGAAACCACTCTGCCGGGGGGGCATAAAGTTGGGGTTGTGAGTGCGTGGGCTCTAAATTCGAAAAACTAAATAAGTTGCGTGACTCACTGCGAGAATCCAACCACGATTTTCGGGCGAGCACTCAGCTATTCAACAGCCTGAACCCTGCCAAGATCGACGGCGACCTGGATGTCATTAACCGCGGAAAGCAGCGCGGCGAGGTGAACCAACCCCCGAAAACGGCAAAGAATCTCGACGATGTCGAACATGCCATCGTGGAACGCGTTGAGGATGAGAAGAAGGCTGCGCACCACACTCTTGAGGACAACCTGCAACTCCTTGGAGGTCGTCTTGCCGGCCTCGATTTCGAGGAACAATTCGGTCTAATTCGTCAGACGAATGCCGCCAGCGTTTCGGACTTCAAAGCCTCGGTCGCCGTGGGTCTCGATGAACTTCACGGCCTGAGAAGGGCCTTGAACGACGCCGAAAAAGAGCATGCATGGTTTAAGGAGAAGCACGGTCTCGTTCGTGCCGCGCGTGTGCAGCACGGTGCCGCTCACATTTTCCGGCTATCGCTTCTGCTATTTCTGTTTCTGATCGAGACAGCGATGAACGGCAACTTCCTGGCCAAGGGCAATGAGCAGGGATTTTTTGGTGGCATCCTTGAGGCTGCGGCATTCTCTTTCATCAACATCGGAGCGGCTTTGCTCCTGGCGGTTTTCTGCGCTCGTCTCGTCACCCATCGGTCGTTTTTCGTAAAACTCGTTGGGATCATTTCAATCCTTTTCTATATCGGCTTGGCGATTACGACAAACTTGGCGCTAGCGCACTACCGTGAGGTGAGCGGCTCGCTCGCTGACGGTGCCGGCGCTGAGGTCATCCGAAATATGCTCGCCAATCCAGCGGGTCTAACGGACATCAAGTCGTGGTTGCTGTTTGCGATCGGCCTGATGTTTTCGCTTTTCGCTTTTATCGACGGCTGGTTCGTGCTCGACCCTTACCCGGGCTACACTGGCGTTGAAAACCGGCTCGTTCGACGGCGCGATGACTACATCGATCGAAAGAAGGAACTGATCGAAGAGCTGCAGGATGTGCGCGACGACCACAACGAAAAAGTGGAGGAAATCGTCAAGCAGCTTGGTAGTCGCCGGCGCGAGCACCGCGCGATTATCGATCATCGATCGAGGCTTCTAGCTCTTTTTGCGCAGCATCAGGACCAATTGGAGCGAGCCTGCAATCAGCTTTTGTCGATGTATAGGGAAGCCAACATCCAGGCGAGGACCGAGCCGGCACCCAAGCATTTCGGGACGCCTTACAAACTCGATCACATCAAACCATACGTCACCGGCGAGCGGGAGTGGGATGAGGGAGATGTTGGCGCATCAATCCGCCAGGCGCAGGAGGAACTCAACGAGCAGGTTCGTCTGATTGGTCAAGAATGCGAGCGGGGAATTGAGCAGTACCGAGATCTTGATAAGCTTCACCCGGACAGCGTGAATGTCTAGGCGAACCCGCAGGCGCAAGAAAGGCAATGCGGGTACGATTGCCGCGGCCATTGGCCTTGGCGTGCTATCCGTTGCAATGTTGGCCGGCTTCGGCTGGATGTGGACAAGGTCTGGCAATGGCCAGATCGACGCCAACACGAATTGCCCCTTGGATGGACCCTCCAGCCTGACGGCAGTCATCATCGACGCCACCGATCCAATTTCGGCAACGACGATGGCCGATCTCAAGAACGAGTTTCGCAAGACCATTGGGCGGGTCGAGCCGGGCGGGTATGTGAGGATTTACACACTGAGTCCGGCGCCTGGCGAGCTGACGATGATGTTTGATGGATGCAATCCCGGTGACGGGTCGACCGTCGACAGTTGGACCAACAATCCTGCGCGGCGTCAAAAGAAGTGGGAAAACGCATTCGGCGATCCTTTGAATAAGCTTCCTGATGAAATCCCGAATGCGGCGTCAGCGAGCCAGTCTCCGATCATGGCTGGGATCCAGAAGATCAAACTGTCGCTCTTCGATAGCAGCTTGGCCAAACAGGGCAGTCCCAAGCGATTGGTGGTCGCCTCTGACATGATCGAGCATACGACGATTTACTCCCAGTACCGATCGGGGCTGGATTACCAAAAATACCTCAACAGTGCCGCCGACCGCACATATGGAACGTCGCTGGACGGGGTGGGCATCATAATTCTTTATATCGATCGGGCAAAGAAGCCATTTCAGACCCTGGATCACGCGGAGTTTTGGACACAATGGGTCCAGAACCATCACGGCGAGTTCGAAAAGCTGGTTGGCTTGGATGGGTTAAACTGATGGCGAGAACGCGCGACAAACCTTTGCTGGATCATCCACGCCTGCCGGTCGTGGTTTTCGCGGCATTGACACTCGGCGGGTGTGTATTCATCGCCATTGCAAAACTCTCAGGCGTAAATCCGATCGTCGCGGCGGCAGCACCGGCCTGCCTGATGTTTTTCTATCTCGGGGTTTCGATCTTTGCTGGAAAGCTACAACTGCACGACGAGCAGACCGGCGATAACCTTTACTATATGGGCTTCCTGTTCACCCTGACGAGCCTTGGGGTCTCGCTGTTTCAGTTTGGAACGGAAGGCTCAACCGACACTATCGTCCAAAATTTTGGTATCGCGATCACGTCGACGATCACCGGTATTGCGCTGAGGGTTTTCTACAATCAGATGCGGCGCGATCCCGCGGATATCGAGCGAACGGCCAGGCACGAACTTGCCGACATGACACGACGCGTGAGGGCCGAGATGGAAAGCGTAACCCGGGAGTTCGCCGACTTTCGTCGTGTCAGTCACCAAATGCTCGAAGAAGGCTTTGCCGAGATTGCCGAGCAGGCGTCGCGCAATGGGGAGCACATAAGATCCGCCCTGGACAAGATCGCCATGGAATCTATCAAGCCTGTCCAAGAGGCGTCAGCCAAGTTCAGCGACGCGTTGCAGAGCAATTTCGGGCAAGTCGAAACCCAGTTTGCTTCGATAGCGAACCGCGTTGGAGTTGCCGCGGAATTGCTGGATAAAGCCAACAGCTCAATGTCCACCTCTGTCGGAAAGCTCGGTTATGAAGCCGACAATGTGGCTGCCAAGTTGGAGAAGGTAGTTGTCCCTGACGAGGTGCTGAAGAACGATCTAGCTCCGATGGTCAAGCTCCTAAGCAATGCTGTCGCACAATATGCCATAAAAACCGAGACAGCCTCGCAAGAGCAACAAACGCGGATGGCCAGTCTCGCCGACGCAGTGATCAAGGTGGCAGCTGGAGTGGAGAGAGCGGCAGCCGCAGCAGAAAAGACTGCAGAAACGGTCCAAGCGCAACAGCGTTCGACTGAGGCGTTCGTGGCTGTGATGCAAAAACACAGCAATGAAACGCGCGATCTCGTCGCAACTCTTACGCGCAGCCCCTCCGCTGCGCGCATGCCCCAGCCTGTGAGCAGCACAATAGCAAACGATGTCGAGCGCATGGCGGCACCTTCAATCGTTGTTGCCGATGAGACGACATCAATCAAGGTATCGGATGAGACGGAAGGCGACACCTTCCAGTCATTGAGCAGCCCGGCTGAGGTGGAGAAGGGTGAACCGCCGAAGAGAGCGAGTTGGTGGGGCAGGTGAGTGAGGTCGGCGGAACAGCCATCACGTTTGAACGCAAGGGCTATGGCCGCGGCCTGATACTAGGCCTGACGATGGCTGAGACGATGCTGCTTCTCGTCTTCTGTCTTTTGCTCGCCGCAGGCGCAATCATCGCCAAGACAAAGAAAGAGACTGCGGCGGCGCAGAAAATTGCGCAGTCCCTCAATGACGAAGCTCGCAAGCTTGACGAGGAAAACAAGCGGTTGCTGGCTCAGTTGAACGCCATGGTCAAGCCTGCATCCGGACGCAGCGTACCAGACCAGGAATGGCGTGAATTGGTCTTGGCCAAAGAGGCCGCAGAGGCAATCAAAAAAGCTGGGCTAACGCTTGAGGAAGTGGTGAAAAACACGCCGGCCTCCAAAATCCTCGCCGAAAACAACGTCGACGTTGATCAGGCCAAGGCCATGATCGAAAAGATGAAGGTCCTGCGCGAGCTCGGCTACGTTGGCACTGCCAAAACGTCCAAGGATCTCGCTGACGCACTGAAGAAAGCAGAGGAACCAGCCCCAGAGGACAAGCCGCACGATTGGCCGCCGATCATCAGCCTTAGCGAACTCGATGGATATAACTTCGATACTGGAAGCGCTGAGCTTTCCGATGGCTTCAAAACGAAACTGCGGCAGATGTCGAAAACCATTGCGGGCATTGCCACTTCCTACGGCGTGGATGTCATTGAGGTCATTGGCCACACGGACGAGCAGGCGATGGCCGGCGACTCATCGAATATGGACAGAGGCCTTCAGCCCGTACTGGCGCGCAAGATGGACATTGGCACACTCCATCCCGCCGACAACGCCGGTCTTGGATTGGCGCGAGCGATCTCCGTCACAAGCATACTGCGCGACATGCCTGAACTGAAAGGCTTCACCATCCTGCCCATGTCCGGCGGCCAGTTGATATTGCCTGGCGACCGGCTAACCGACGGTGCACAAGCTGGCGACGTCAAGGCGAGGAGGCGAATTGAGATCAGGGTGAGGCAGCGATCTCGAGAGAAAGATATTGGGCCGGCTCCGGTCCCGAAATTGTGACGTTGACTGCCCTTGGGGTCGCTCACAGGGCCTTTGGTGGGAATTATGGGGATGGGATTCTACGTTCGAAAATCGATTAGTGCGGGACCTTTCCGCTTTAACTTCTCGTCTGGCGGGCTTGGCGCATCAGTTGGCGTGAAAGGTCTTCGTATCGGGACCGGCCCGCGAGGGCACTATATCCATGCGGGCGTCGGCGGTCTCTACTACCGAGGCACTTTGGGAAAGCGCGACGCCAAGCAGGCGGTGCAACTGCATCAATTCCCATCCGTGCAAAAACCCCATCCAACATCCTCACCCGCGGAATACATCAGCGACGGTGTTGTAATGCGAGAAATCGAGTCCGCCGATGTGATTGAGATGCGTGATGAGACATTTGCCAATGTGCTCGACGAAATCAACGCACGACAATCGCAGACGCAGATGTCGCTCATTCTTGCGGTACTTTTTGGGATCGCCGGATTTGTCGCAGGTGCACTATTGGGAGGTGGGTTCGCGCTAATCGGTATTGCTGCCTTTTTGCCGGGCATGCTGATTGGAAAGTGGCTAGACAGTTACCGCCGGGTGAGCGTGCTCTACTATGATTTGGAGCAGGACGCGGAGGCGGCCTACGGGCGACTTGTCGCCGCCTTTGAAACTCTCACACGCTGCGCGGCGAGTTGGCATGTCGCCGCCGGTGGCAAGATAGAAGATCTCACGGCTTGGAAGCGCAATGCGGGAGCCTCGATGTTGGTCGATAAAAAGCCCACCACGCTCCACTCTTCCTTGCCGACCGTTGTGCGCAGCAACGTCACACCACCATCGATGCACGTCGGCCGGCAAATCCTTTATTTCATGCCGGACATGATTTTGGTGAAGGATGGGAACCGGTACGGTGCCGTTGGATATGGAGACATCAGGACGCAATTTGCTCCCAGCAATTTTATTGAGACCGGCAAAGTGCCCTCTGATGCTGAGATCGTGAGCTATACCTGGGCTCATCCCAATAAGAATGGCGGACCCGACAAACGCTTCAGGGACAATCGGCAAATTCCTGTCTGTCGCTACGAAGCCCTGAGGTTTTCCAGCCCATCCGGGCTCAATGAGCTGGTGGAGTTTTCCAAGACCAATGTCAGCCAGCCTTTTTGCCAGGCTCTAATGGCCGTCGCGCAAATGCACCGAAACGCCGGTGGCAAGTCCGGTCTGCTCGCGCGCTAAAGAATGGAGCGTAGTCAGCAAATGCCTTCGCACGGAATTCCGTCACCGTCCCGGTCCAATTTGGGACCCCAGCTACAGTTATCGAGATACCAGCGCGCCTCATCGCATGAGGAGATTTGCTTACAAAAACGACGCGGTTGGCACGAATAGCTCTGAGCGATTCGGCGACGGCCTATCAGGCCGTAGGAGGTGTCATTGCCGGTTTTGTTGTTGCCGGCATGTGTTGCTCGCCAATCCCACGGGGCTGTGAAAGTGCCAACCCAGATGCCAATCTTGGCCCTTTGGGCATCTGCCTGTTGCTGGGCGTAACTACCATGGCTGTATCGAGGCCAATCAAGGGCGTAACCCCGTTCGACCATCCAAGACGAAACGCTGGTACCGTCCGCCCGCTCACAATCCCCAACGAAGCGGTGGTAACGATCCCATGAAACAAAAGAGCAATGGATGGGCCGAGATTGACTGAGAAAGATGTCCAGTGCTTCGGCAGATTTGCGACCGCAAGGGTACTCTCGCCCGCTTGCGTCCCCGCAGTTTTGACTGCTCTCAGGTGCGTCGATGCCATTGAAGCGAATACGCTGTCCGTGGATCTCGATCGTGTCCCCGTCAACGATGGACGCGACGCCGACGATAGGCGCCGGTGCCGATCCGAGCGCGCTTGCTGCATCGGGACCCGCTATCTGGTTGCCCGACCCTGTAAGGTAGGAAGTGACATAAGCGCCTGCCGCGATCATGATCACCAGGATCGCGCCTAGTGTTTTCTGTGAAAATAAAAGGCTGCGCATGACTGAAACCCGGCCGCGTCTTGGTCGCGAGCCGCGGCGATGTGAGTAGCGATCGCGCTTCAATTTTCGATCCTTTGCGGCGCTGGCGAATGGCGGTTAGCGTGCTCGCGTCTTTGACTTCTTAGCCGTTGCTTTCTTGGCCGCGGCTGCTGTGCGACCGAGGCCAATCGATTTTGCCAATCTGGAGCGATTAGCTGAATAGTTAGGCGCAACCATGGGGTAATCGTTGGAGAGGCCCCATTTTTGGGCGATAGGCGTCGGGCGTCAGTCCAAAATGCGTGTTCAAACGTCTCTTGAGCGACTTGAATTTTTTGTCGTCTTCGAGGCAGACGATGTAGTCTGGAGTGACTGAGCGCTTGGGGTTGACCGCGGGAACTTGGTCAGGTTTTTCCGGTTCGGACGGCTGGCCGATACGCGCCATGACAATTGATGCTGGCAATAAGGTCGGGCAAATGAGGAGACCGGCACTGAATTCTTGCTCACATAAGCCGCAACGATATCTGCGGTAAGCTCCATCAGCGCGGTGGCGGTATTTTGGATTTCGTCAGTCACTTCATGGCTCCGAACTTTTGCAATGAAATCCCGATCTATTACTTATCGGCTGAAAAAACCAGTAGAGGAGGATACTAAATGCCAGGCGCCAATAGTGATGAAGGCCGAAGCGCTAATGCGGAACCATGGAAAGACAGTGGATTGATTGGGCACGGCGTTTTCTTTGTATGACCAGGAAAGCGGCTTGAGGTGTCGGAAAAAGACATTGTGGAGGCGGCTAAATACGGAGGGAGAGAGAATCCTCGTCAGATAGCGACTAGGCAAAGGGTTGGACCAAGAAGCAGCCCTGATCCATATCGCACGCCGCAATATTGGCCGGCTTCCAGAAATGATCGGAGTTCTTTCTAGTGAAAACGGCTGTTTTTTCTTGCGCGAACGCTCTACGCGGGCTCTAGCTGGTCCTCCTTGCAGGGGGATGTAGTCTTGGACGTTAAACAATCGGTTTTCCAGAGTGATTTGCCCCTAAGGGATAAACTCGAGCGCGCTAGAATGGAGTTGCTCGATCTTTCTGCCCGCAACCGCCTTTTGAATGTGCCGCGGTTTTCCAAGAGTGCGAAGACAATCGATATTGTGGACGAGAAGTCCTCAGAAATTTATCGATTGCTGGTGAGCGAAGGAAAGGCCTTTACCTTCCTGGCTGGAAAGCCCGATAGGCCTAAATCGGGCCAAGCAGAAGGCGGCCCTCAAGACGAAGAGATCGATTATTCCCCGGTAGCACTCGCTCAGCCCGAAGAAGAGGAAGTCGACGATAGAGGGGTGTCCGCGCGACATTCGGACACCAAGCTTCAGACTCGAATGACGCCAACGGGCCTTCAGCGTCGGCTGCTTGACCTATATCATGATGCCCGGACGCTGGAGGAGGAACAGGGTGTCAACATCCTCTTTCTAGCCCTTGGTATGCTGAAGTGGGTTGACCCGAACAACAAAGAAAACATTCGTCAGGCTCCGCTAATTTTGGTGCCGGTTCGGCTTGAGCGGGGGGCCGCTGGAGAGAAATTCCGCTTACGGGCGCGCCCGGAGGACCATAGCGCAAATCTTTCCCTCGAGCTTTACCTTGATCGCATCCACAAGCTCGCCCTGCCGCGTTTTGAATCCGGAGATGACTTCGAAGTCGCAGGGTATCTCGATGCCGTTGCCGGAGCAGTTTCGACCAAAGATGGCTGGGAGGTGCTTCGCGACGATATGGTGCTGGGCTTCTTCTCGTTTGCCAAGTTCTTGATGTACCGTGACCTGGATCCGGATATCTGGCCGGATGGCGCCAAGATTATCGAACAACCGAAGATCCGCTCGCTTCTTTCAGATGGTTTCGAAACACGCGAACCGCTGATGTCGGACGACATTGCGATTGATCCGCACATTGCGCCCGCCGAAATGTTGCATATCGTAGACAGCGACAGTTCTCAGACGCTGGCGATCCATGATGCAAGAAAGGGTCGCGACCTCGTTATCCAAGGTCCGCCCGGGACAGGAAAATCGCAGACGATCGCAAACATTATCGGGTCGGCCGTTGCCGACGGAAAGACCGTGCTGTTCGTTGCGGAAAAAATGGCCGCACTTGAGGTCGTGAAGCGACGGCTTGACACAGCTGGGGTTGGGGACGCGTGCCTCGAGCTCCACAGCAACAAGGCAAACAAGCGCATGATGCTGGAGGAGTTGCGGCGCACCTGGCAACTCGGATCGCCTCGCGGACAGCTTGCTTCTTCCCTCACTGAACGCCTGCTGGAGGCCCGGGATAAACTCAATGCACATGCTACGAGGATGCATGTTCCATATGGAGCCTCCGAACTCACCGCCTATCAGGTTCTCGGTCAGCTAACCCGACTAAGGCAGGCCGGTCAGGAACCTGTGGACATCGAACTTACGGATGCCACAAGCTGGACAAATGACGGTGTTTCGCAACGTCGCAAATTACTCGATGAGGTCTCTCAACGGATCAACGAGATCGGCTTGCCCATCCACCAGCCCTGGAGGGGAGTTGGCCTGGATGTCGTTCTTCCAACGACCATTGAGAGGCTCGTCCCACGCATCGCGGTGTTGCTGGATCAAGCCAAGGCGCTGCACGCCAAACTGGTCGATATTGCTGAGCGGATCGAGGCAGAGCCTCCGCAAATTCTCAGCGACAGTGGTGAGATAGAAGATCGCGCTGAACTTCTTGCGTCCGCGCCTGGGCTTCCTGCCGAGGCGATCGTCTCGCCGGTATGGGATGAGCGTCCGAAAGACATTTCATCGCTTCTCTGGTCAGGAACGGATTTCGCCCGCAAATCCGAGGAACTGACAGAGCAGCTGGCGGCGACGGCTATCGACACGTCAATTGAAGGTCTAGAGGCAGAGCTTGCAAAACTCCCCTCGGAGTTTCCAAACGATGGTTTCCATCGTGCGCGACAGCTCACGATTCTGCTCCCACGTTTGCGGGAAGAAGCTGAGCGCCTGAATCAGGAACTCGGATCGGCGATATTGCCAGACACGTTGGCAGGCTTGCTCAGGCTGGTCGTGACCGGTGAGAGAGTTGCGGCGGCCCCCGACGCAAGCCCGGAGGCTTTCGCAGCCACCGTTTGGGACTCCGGACTTGAGCAGGCAGGCGACCTTGCCGACAGCGTAGCAACGCTTGAGGCTGCCAGAGCCGACCTTCAGAGTAAGGTCGTTGACGCCGCGTGGAGTACCGAGGTGGCCGCGGCGCGGCAAGCGCTCGCCACACACACAGGAATATTGAAAGCATTGCATGGCGACTACCGTCGCGCGACGGCACTTGTCCGTACGATTGTGGTCGACGCTAGCGCGCCTGCTACCCAGATAGTTGGTCTCCTCGACCTTTTGATGAAGGGTCAGGCGGCCGCAGCAAGAGTCCGCGAAGGCGACTCCTTTGGCCGTTCTGCCTTCGGGGCAGATTGGCGCGCAGAGCGATCGCCGTCTGTGCCACTGCTGGCGCTAGTTGAATGGATGCGCACTTTGCGGGGACTAGGCTCGGAACCTCGGATTATTGCCGGCAGGATGGCGGAACGCTCCGAGGCCGGTGCGCGTGCAGCGCGTGTTCGTAAGGTTATCGAAATCGGTCGGCCGATCATCGAAGGTTTCTGGAACGATCTCGGGCATCTAGCTTCATCCATGCTAGGTGACGTGGCTTCCGCCGAACGGGCCTCTCTGCAACTGATGGAAGCTAAGGCGAGCACCGTAGCTCAAGCCGATGATGCGTCACGACAGGTTCTGACTGACGTTCCGGATCTGATCACTGAGCGGTTGGAGCTGCTACGTCGACTAGGCAAACTACAAGCGCTTGCTCAAGAGATCGATGCCGGGGAAAGCCTTGGCAAGTTCGCATTCGGCTCGTCATGGCTCGGTCGAGGATCCGATTGGGCCGCTCTCACGCAAGCCGAACTTTGGCTGAGAGAAAATGGCTCGATCCGACATCTGGCTGCGCGGTTGCCTGAAAGAATTGAGATAGCAAACTCGGCTCGTTCAGCACGTGAAGGGACCCAAGCGGCAGCGCAGGAATTGAAGGCGCTTTCAAGCGATTTGAAAGCCGATTCTTCCTCGTTGTTCGGAGTAGACGATTTTCCGGACGTCGCTATAGGCGAGGTCGTTTCTCGGCTGCAGGGTTGGCTCGATCATCAGGAGCAGCTCTCGAAATGGGTTGGCTATGAAGAGCGATCCGAAACCGCCCGAAAGGCTGGACTGGGACAGTTGATAGACGGCCTAGCCAAAGGCCAGATTACAACAGGATCGGCGCGATCAGTTTTTGACATGGCCTATTACGAAGGAATGTTTCTAGCGATGGCGACCGATGAGCCGGAGCTGGCAAGGTTCGACGGGGAACTGCATTCCAGGGCTGTCCGTGACTTCGCAGATTTGGATCGCCAGCGCATCAAGGCCGGCGCCATCGAAGTGGTGACGGCCCATCACCGGAAAATTCCTTCAAGAGACGGCGGAGCTGGACCTGTCGGATTGCTTCGTTCTGAGATGGCGCGCAGACGAGGCCACATGCCCATCCGCCAATTGATGCAGAAGGCAGGCCCTGCCATCCAGGCGCTGAAGCCAGTGTTCATGATGAGCCCGCTTTCGGTGGCCCAATTCCTGTCGCCCGGCCGGATGTCCTTCGATCTGCTCGTGATGGACGAGGCGTCTCAGATCCAGCCCGTGGACGCACTTGGCTCGATCGCCAGGGCCAGTCAGGTGGTCGTCGTTGGCGACGAACGCCAACTGCCACCCACGACATTCTTCGCGAAGATGACAGGCTCGCAGTCTGACGATGACGAGGGTGAGGGTGCGCAGGTCGCCGACATTGAAAGCATCCTCGGCCTGTTCACGGCCCGCGGCTTGCCGCAGCGTATGCTGCGCTGGCACTACCGTAGCCGTCACCAATCTCTGATCGCCGTATCGAACAGCCAGTTCTACGAGAACCGGCTTTTCATCGTGCCAAGCCCTTATACCCAAGAGGCAGGGATGGGGTTGCGGTTTCGTCATGTGCCGGAGGGGGTCTTCGATTCCGGCGGCACAGGAACCAATCCGGTAGAGGCGAGAGCAGTAGCCGAAGCGATAATCCGTCATGCGAAGGTGAACCCGCAAGAGACTCTAGGCGTTGCAACATTTTCAGTTAGCCAACGCCGCGCGATCCAGGATGAACTCGAAGCGCTGCGGCGATTAAATCCCGATACGGAGGAGTTCTTTCACGCGCATCCCAGCGAGCCATTCTTCGTCAAGAACCTCGAAAATGTTCAAGGCGATGAGCGCGACGTGATCATGATCTCAGTGGGGTATGCCAAGAATGCACAAGGCTTCATGGCGATGCGTTTCGGCCCTCTTGGTGCGGAAGGTGGCGAGCGTCGGCTCAACGTCCTCATAAGCCGCGCCAAGCGCAGCTGCGAAGTATTCGCGTCCATCACAGACGAGGACATCGACCTGGAGCGTGGCAAAGGGAAAGGCATCTTCGCCTTCAAGCTCTTCTTGCACTACGCGAGAACAGGGCGAATTTCGCTTGCCCAGGCCACGGTTCGCGAAATGGATTCAATCTTTGAAGAACAGGTAGCCAACGCGCTGATCGAAAAGGGTTATCAGGTTCATGCTCAAGTGGGCATTGCCGGCTTCTTCATCGACCTCGCGGTTGCGGATCCGGAAAGGCCAGGTCGCTATATTCTCGGCATTGAATGCGATGGCGCAGAATATCACTCATCGCGCTCGGCCAGAGATCGAGACCGGCTTCGGCAATCCGTCCTTGAGGATCATGGTTGGATCATGCATCGCATCTGGAGCACTGACTGGTTCCAGAGGCCTCGCGAGCAGCTTGAGCGAACCATATTTGCGATTAAGGCTGCCAGAAAAGAACTCGATGAGCGGGCCGAATTGGGTGTCCAGAGAAATCGTGCTGTAGCTGTGCAGGTTGTTACGGTCGACCGAGGGAACGTGACGGAAATCGGTCTCGAGAGCACAAACGGATCCGAAACGCCCAATCGAGCCTACGAGGAGACTCAACTAAGGCGACCGGGATCGTTCGAACTCCACGAGACGCCCAGCGGAATCATGGCCGGGCTGGTCTCGCAGGTCGTGGCTACGGAAACGCCAATCCATGTAGACGAAATAGTTTCGCGTATTCGGGGCGCCTGGGGTCTGCAGCGAGCCGGTGGCAGGATTCAGGATGCAATCGAGCGAGGGATAGGCATAGCACAGAGAGGTAGTGCCGTGGCCCGTCGAGGCAACTTCTGTTTCAAGCCAGGTGCTCCTGTTCGTCTCAGGGATCGTAGTGGGGTCGTGTCCCCTGGATTGCGTAAGCCCGAAATGATTGCGCAGGACGAAGTCGCCCAAGGTGCCATGGAAGTCGTGAAATCCAACCTCGGTGCGACAGAGGAAGAAATTGCCACAGGCGTTGCGAGGATGCTGGGCTTCAAAGCCACGAGCGCACAATTGAGGCAGCTGATTTCAGCTGGGGTCGCCGATTTGGTTGCCAAGGGCTTGCTACGGCCCCAAGACGGCTTGTTGGTGGCCAGCGAATCCGCGAGCGAGACATTAGCTGAAGTGTGACGGGGCACTGTGGAGCCCTCGTTGCAATTTCTGTCGAAGCTCGGAACACCTCTTTTGCTGGCGGAGGCCGAATGGCATTTCGATTCGTACACACGGCCGATATTCATCTCGATTCGCCGCTGCGTTCGCTGGCGATGCGTAATCCCGATCTTGCCGGGCTCGTGGGCGACGCCAGCCGCCAGGCATTCGTTTCGATAGTGGATCTCTGCCTAGAGGAACGCGTGGATGCGTTGGTCATAGCCGGCGACCTATACGATGGCGATCAAACCTCGATGAAAACGGCGCGGTTCCTAGCATCGCAGATGACACGCCTGCATCAGGCCGGCATTAGGGTTTTCAAGATCCGCGGCAATCATGACGCCCTGTCGCGGATTTCCAAACAGCTGGTTTTTCCCGACACCGTTACCATCTTCGGCGGTCGTGCTCAGTCGGTATTGCAGACAGCCGGCGGTCTGGACGTCGTTTTCCATGGTTTGAGCTTTGCGAACCCAAAGGCGCCGGACAGTCTGCTGACCAAATATCCGGCTGCTCGTGAAGGGGCCGTCAACATAGGCATCATGCATACCAGTCTGGCCGGATCACCCGGTCACGACGTCTACGCGCCCTGCAGCATCGCTGATTTGCACGCCCACGGTTTTGACTATTGGGGGCTTGGCCACATTCACGTTCGTCAAGTCTATTCCGGGGCAAGCACGGTGGTGATGCCTGGAATACCGCAGGGGAGGGATATTAACGAGGCCAGCGAGAAATCAGTCACCCTAGTGACGGTGCGCGATGACCGTTCGGTGGAGATCGAGGAAAGGCTGACCAGCGTTGCGCAGTTCGAACGGATCAGCGTCGACCTTACCGGAGCAGTGGAGTGGCCCGAGGCAGTCGCGCGAGTTCGCTACGCACTCGAAGAGCTGCGGGCCGCCGTCCGGTCGCGGCATGCTGTGGCCCGCATTGGACTGACAGGAGCGTCACCACTGATGTGGGCGCTGATCCGCGACAAGGACCTCCTTTTTGCCGAAGCCGAACAGGCTGCGGAACAGCTAGGCCACACGTGGGTGGAGAAGCTCGACCTTGACCTCACGCTACCTCGGACAGAGACCGCCGAGGATATCGCTGATCCGATTTTCGAACTCGAGCAATCAATGCGTGCCGATGCCACCTCGGAGGCTTTCCGCGCCGAAGCCAGGGCGTTCGTCCAAAAGATGGTCGCCGACCTTCCGGCCGATGGACGCGATTTTGCGGGGAAGGACGAAGCCGGGCTGGAACGGTTCCTCGATCAGGTGCTTTCCAAGGGCGCGGACTTGGTCACTGCCCGCCTTAAGTCCGGCGGATCGTCATGAGGTTGCGGCGCCTTGACCTCATTCGTTATGGAAAGTTCACCGATTGTACGATCGACTTCGGACCCAAACCGGAAGCCGGACCTGACGTGCATATCGTGTTCGGCCTGAATGAGGCCGGCAAATCGACCGCGCTTTCCGCCTATCTAGACTTGCTGTTCGGCATCGAGGAGCGGAGCCGCTACAATTTCCTGCATGAGTACGGTGCCATGCGCATCGGAGGGGTGCTGGAACTGGCCGGCTCCGAGCACACGTTCACGCGTACGAAACAGCGCAGCAATTCGCTACTGAACGCGACGGGCCAACCGGTGAGCGAGGTGGCGATCACGGCGCATCTCGCCGGACTGTCGCGTGACGCGTACACGACGATGTTCTCACTCGATGACGAGACGTTGGAAGCGGGCGGGAAGTCGATCCTGGAGTCGCGGGGCGACCTCGGCAAGCTACAGGGCTATCGCATATGAGTGATGGCATTGATGAGATAGTCGTCGTTCCAGGCGCATTTCTTGATGCGATGGCTGATGGGGACTT